>NZ_JAJKFV010000011.1:0-299012 GCF_020966775.1 Rhodopirellula halodulae
CCAACGACGCCCTTGCGAATCGGATTCAATTCCCCATGAACAGGGCTTGGTCGGTGGCAAGCACCGACTGGGGTTGCCAGCTTCGCTGGGCAAACCAAAAAAAGGCGTCCATCATTGAACGCCTTTGTTTGTCAGTTGCTCAGCCAAGTCAGTTGCTCAGAGGCTCTTCCGCGTCGCGTTCCTCGTGGGTGTCGTCCCACAAACCGCTCAAACGGTTCACCGCGGCGTGCAGCCGGCTCTTCACGGTTCCAACGGGAATCCCGAGGATTTCAGCCGCTTCGCGATATTTCAGGCCTTGGTAGTAAACCAACTCCACGACCTGCTGCATGGGTTCGCCCAGCGATTCGACCGCTTCGTGAACCCAGCGTCCGTTTTCCTCCTTCGAGGCGGCCGCCAACGGATCCGTCATCGCACCTTCCAACTTTTCGGACCAGCTACCGCCGCGGTCATCTTCTTGGCCGCTGGCGGGACGATCCAGACTCACCATGCGGTGACGCTTGTTGCGACGCTGCACATCGATGGCTTGGTTGGTGGCGATCGCGTACAGCCATGGTCGAAAGCGGCGGGTCAGGTCGAACTGGTTGCACTTCAGGTGAACCTGCAAAAAGGTACCCTGAAAGGCGTCTTCGGCCATTTCCGCGTTGCCGATGTAGCGACGCAAATAGGCGTAAATTTCACGCTCATAGCGACGCATCAGAGTTTCGTAGATATCACGACGACCACTGGCACGATATTTCGCGACCAATTGCTCGTCGGATTGTTCGGCGATGGGAGTCTGTTCAGCGATGGGTTCGTTGGTGAGGACGTTTCCCGCATCCACCTTCGAATCAGCGATCGCTGCGGAGGTTGAAAAGTTCATGGAGGGATCGATCTCAAAAGAGTATGAGTAGCACCCAGTCTACTTACCAATGCGTCATCACGAGGCATCAACCGCCGCACGAAACACAAAAACTGCAAACCAAGGCGATGAGTGGGAGGGCCGCTAAGGCAACTTAAACAACCCTTGAACCGCACCAAGGGAACCCAAGGCAACATGCGTATTATCGCTAATCCGGCAAAGTTGTCAAAGTCATCTTCGCGTCGAATTCATATCCTGCCCAATTGGCAGGCAACGAATTCAGTACTCCATAGAAGGCAATTCGCGTTCCAGGCCGCTTGCAATCGTCGCAACAGTCGAGCGGGTTGGTCCGATTGTTCCGGAATTACCGAATGTTTCGCGGAAGTTGTGCCGATAACTCCGCCTGGAACGGTTTCTTCGTTCGAGTTGGAAGCTCCTTTTCGCAGTGCTGCCCCCCGTATTGGCGGCAGTTTTCTCCGAAAACGACTTTTTACTCGGTCCACGGCGGAACGGTCCACAACGGCGAGAGGCCGAGAGATTGGCGGATGGACACTTAGAAATCCGCTGGATCAACGCCTTCACCGCCACAGGACATTTTTATGGCTGGGCGTTCCCGTGAGACACGGGACCCCCGGGGGGATTTTGGGGTCTTTGTGACCGCGGAGACGATTGCAATGCGACGAATTGCCAGGCAAACGAACCAGCAACCCATGATGGCCCAGACCCCCGATCCCCAAAACCAACCCGGACCCAACCAAAGAACCGGACTGCGTGTGACCCTTGAGGACAATGGGATGACGGAATCATTCAGCGAGAGCGTGACGGTTAAATTACGCAAACTTCGAAACTTGGTTTGCGGAGGATTGATCGCCGCCGCAACGGCCACCACGGCGATTGCCGGACCACCCGGCCCCGGCGATGAGATGGACTATGCCGCCAGTGGCTTCATGGTGCCGTCGGGCGTTCGGCCCGCCGCCATGATCGACGGCATGCCCGCCATGCCCACCGGTCAAATGCCCGGTGCACAGTCGATCGCCACCACGTTGCCATCGGCACCGTTGATGATGCCCGGGTACGCACCGAACGGTGTGATGCCCGTGGGTTACCACGGCGGTGGCGGCTTCCTCGGCGGCGGCTACGCGGCCGGGTGCGACACGATGAACTGCGGCTGCGGCGATTCGGGATGTGCCAGCGGACAATGCGGTGGCAACTTCCAAGGCTTGCTGCCCGCCGTGATGGGCGACTGCTGCGGAGCCTGCGGCGGTGGCGGTTGTGGATCTTGCCTCACCAACGGTGCACTCGGACAAGGCGGCTTGTTGGGCAGCATCAACGACTGTGGACCAGGCAGCACCGACTTCGGCATTCTGGCGTCGCACATCGGCGGTGGTCTCGCCCAACTGTCCGAGTGCTTGCGTCCTTATTCGGAAGCCGGCAAATGTGCCCAGCGATGGTACGACGTTTCGGTCGAAGGCTTGTTCCTGACACAAGACTTGGACGGCTTCAATGACGGTCGTGTGCTGACCAACGATGGCAACTCGGCCGTCGCGGGCGTTGCCGACAACCCCTTGCTGTCACAGAGCGATGTGGGTGCGGACGACCTGGAAGCCGGAGCTCGCATTTCATTCGCCCTAATCTTTGGCCCTGGCTCGAACATCGAGTTCACCTACATGGGCGGCCAGGAATGGGACGGGTACGCCAGCGTGTCCAGCCCGACCAGCAGCCTGCGTTCGATCTACTCTGACTTTGGAAACGCACCGGTCGGCGGCTACGCCAACTTGGCGGACTTCCAAGAAGTCATCTCGCACGCCGAGTTTGACAGCTACGAAATCAACTACCGCCGCCGAACCGTGGGGCCATACTGCCGCTTCCAAGGTTCGTGGTTGGTCGGTCTGCGTCACGTCGTGTTCGACAACGGTTTCGCATTCAACGGTTCGGGGACTCCCGGATCCAACATTGCCAACTTCGTCCAAGACTACGATTTGGAAAACCGCTACTTCGGCCCGCAAGCCGGTGTGGATTTCTGGTGGAACGCTCGACCAGGCATTCAACTGGGTGCGGAAGTCAAAGGGGCTTGGGTCCAGAACGACTTCGGTCAACGAGCCACCATTGGTTCGACCGACACGGGGGCCTTGCCCGTGGCACAGGCTCAAACGTTTGAAACCGGTGGCCAAGACGGTGCATTCATCTTGGATTTCCAAGCCACCGCCGTGTACCGATTCTCGCACTCACTGTCGCTTCGCGGTTCGTATCACTTGCTGACGATCGACGATGTTGCTTCGGCACCGTTGGACAACAGCTTCATCGACGCTTACGAAACCGCCGTGGGTGGTGGTGCAGCCTTGACCGCACCGAGCAGCTCGGAAACCTCGCTGACCCTCAACGGTTTCGCGGCTGGTTTGGAATACATGTGGTGAGCCCACCCGCGAATTTTCGCGACTCACTCAGTTGAATTTGCACAGGGGATCGGCCATCGGGTCGGTCCCCTGTTTGCGTTGCCCACTTCCCCTGGGCACGCTAATCTTGCGGCATGGATGCCATCACAAAAGACCTGACCGCGGCACAGGCCGAAGCGGTCCAGCACATCGACGGACCTCTGCTGATCATCGCCGGTCCCGGCAGTGGGAAAACCCGCGTCGTAACTCACCGCATCGCACACATGCTGCACAGCGGCATTCGTCCCTGGCAGATCGCGGCGCTGACGTTCACTAACAAAGCCGCCGACGAAATGCGGATGCGAGTCAATCTGCTCGCGCCCAACCAACCCGTTTGGATGGGAACGTTTCACCGTTTTTGCGCACAGCAACTGCGGCGATACGCATCAATGATCGGCTTGTCGGAAAACTACTCGATCTACGACACGTCGGACTCCAAAGCCGCGATGAAACGCGCCATCGCGGCGGCGGGAGTTTCGACCAGCCATACTTCTCCAGAAGCCATCGCGTCGGCAATTTCCAACGCGAAAAATCGGCTGATCACTCCGGAGATCATGTCGCAACAATCCAGCCGCGCCGGCGACACGATCGCCGCGAAAGTCTATCCGGTCTACCAGCAACAATTGCTGACGGCCAACGCCGTTGACTTTGATGATCTGCTGTTCCACTTCGCTCGGTTGCTGCGCGAAAATCCAGAAGTTCGTTCGAACCTGGATGAGAAGCTGAAGTACATCATGGTCGACGAGTACCAAGACACCAACTTGGCTCAATACGCCATTGTTCGCGCTCTCTCGGTCGACCATCCGAACTTGGCCGTCACCGGCGACCCGGACCAATCGGTTTACGGTTGGCGCGGAGCCGACCTGAACAACATCCTCGATTTCGAGAAGGATTACCCCAACGTCAAAACGGTGAGGCTGGAACAGAACTACCGCAGCACACCAGAGATCCTTCGCGTTGCCGACCAACTGATTCGCCACAACCGACGTCGCAAACAGAAGAACCTGTTCACCGACAATCCAACCGGCGACGCGGTGGTCTTGCGACAGTTCGAAGACGGCTACAAAGAAGCCGATGGCATCGCGGACGAGATCGCCAGCCAAATGATCGCCGGCAACGCGGAACCTCGCGACTTCGCGATCATGTGTCGCATGAACGCCCTGACGCGTTCGATCGAACACTCACTGCGTAATCGCGGAATCCCTTACCAAATCGTCAACGGGCTGGAGTTCTACCAACGCAAAGAGATCAAAGATCTGCTGGCCTATCTGCACCTGATCAACAACCCGGCTCACGATGTCGCACTGCAACGTGTGATCAACACGCCCACGCGAGGCATCGGTGCGAAGACCTTGGAACGCCTGCAAAACTTTGCCGACGCCCATCGCATCCCGATGTTGGAAGCCGCTCGCCGTGCTTCGGAAATCGACTCGCTCTCCAAGCGTGCGAAGACGTTGGTCGGTACCTTCATCAAGCTCTACGATCGACTGTCCATCAAAGCCACCGCGACGCTCGAAGACCTGCTGCGTTACTTGATCGAAGAGATTCAATTCGTTCCCTATCTCGAACGAACCACGCCGGAACAACAAGACAACAACCCCATCGCCAACGTCGACGAATTCATTTCCGCGGCGGTGGAGTTCGATCAAATGCATCCCGAGGACGGTTCGCTGGAAGCCTTCCTCGAACAAGTGGCGCTCGTGTCAGACACCGATGCGTTTGAAGATTCAAACAATCGCGTGACACTGATGACGATGCACGCGGCAAAGGGTCTGGAATTCCCTCGCGTGTTCGTGATCGCGGTAGAAGACAACTTGCTGCCGCACCGCCGCAGCAAGGATGACGAGACTCAACTCGAGGAAGAACGACGCTTGTTCTTTGTCGGCATCACCCGCGCGGAGAAGTGGCTGCAAATCAGCTACGCCAAACTGCGAAGCTTTCGCGGCGAGAACCAACCGGCCATCCCCAGCATGTTCCTGGGCGAATTGCCGCGTGATGAGATGCAGGTCATCGAAGTCAAAGGCCAACGAGATTTCTTTGACGACGCTTACGACGATGAGTACCCCGACTCATGGGACTTGGTCCAGGAACCCGCCGCGGTGACCGACAGTGGTCCCGCAGGACAAACGGATGTTCTCGATGGCCCACGCATCATTCCGATGACGGACCAATCCGCGATTCCGGATCTTTATCACGACGATGTCCCTCAACCGAAAAAGAAAGCCAAGGTCTCCATCCAAGCCGAATTGAAAACAGCCAGCGACCTGTTGCAATCCGGAACGACACCGCTGGGTGCCTACCGCGAAGGCAGCACGGTTCGTCATGCGGAATACGGCGAAGGAACCATCGTCGCCCTGACAGGCAAAGGTCCCAAACGCACGGCCAAAATCCAATTCGAAGAGACCGAGGAAACGTTCCGCCTGGCGTTCGCGAAAATTGAATTGGTCGAGCGTTAGCGACCCGTTTCGTCGTCAACTCCGCGAGCTCGACGCACTTCAACCTCTCTTTGGTGGAACAGAAGGCGACGATCCCAAACGGTTGCGATCAGAAGTCATTGGCGGGCGATCTCTGAGCACAGTCATTAGGTGGTTATCGATGAAGTCTTCTTTTCTTCTCTGCCCGGTTTCCAAACAGGAATCCCGAACATGAACTTCCGCGCCACGCTTTGCGCCGCACTGCTTTCCACCATCGCAGGATCCACCGCCATGACAACTCACGTATCCGCGGACGACGCCTCGACCTTGTCCGATCAACTTCAAGAAACCGCCACCAACGCGTCCAAACGTTACCCAGCCGAAGTGTTGAAAACGTTCCAATCCGGAATCGACAGCGTTCGCGCGACTGGCATCGAAGAATCCGCCAAACAGGTCGGCGATCAAGCTGCTGACGCGACGTTGAAAGGATGGGACGAAGAGTCCGTCACTCTCAGCGAAGTCTGGAAAGAAAACCCCGTGATCTTGATGTGGTACCGGGGTGGATGGTGTCCTTATTGCAACCTGCAACTTCGTGCGATGCAAAAACAACTGGACGCAATTGAAGGTGCCGGCGCCAAGCTGGTCGTTTTGACGCCTGAGTTGCCTGAAAAAGCCAAAGAGACCGCCGAGAGTAACGACCTCAACATGCTCGTCTTGCATGACGCCAACAACGAGCTAGCCAAGAAATTTGGCATCGTCTTTCAGCTTCCCGAGTCGATCCTTCCGATCTACCGTGACAAGTTGCAACTTGCCAAAGTCAACGGCAACGATGCGATGGAATTGCCGTTGGCGGCCACCTACGTGATCAACACGGACGGCGAGATCACCTACGCGTTCCTGGATGCGGATTACAAGAAGCGAGCGGAACCCGCCGAAGTTGTTGCCGCGGTGAAACAACTGCAGTAGGCAAACTCAAAGCAAAGATCAGCGCAAACAAAACGCACCGGCGAGAAAGTTCGTCGGTGCGTTTTTCGTTTCGTTGTCGAGCGTCGTTGGCTCAGGCGGTCAAATCGGTCAACTGTTTGACCTCTTCGTCGGTGAACTGATTTTCCAAACGAGCGCCCATCTGCGCGACCACGCGAGCTGCGGCGTGGGAGGCGAGGTGCCCGGCTTGCCGCCAATCCAGTCCATTGGTGATGCCATACAGAATGCCGCCGGCATACATGTCACCGGCACCGGTCGTGTCAATCGCTTTGACCTTCACGCCCTCGACAGGGATCGCTTCGCCGCCATGCATCAGGATTGAACCGTTGGCCCCCAACGTCATCGCAACGTTTTCTGCCGATTCGTGAATCTTGTTGGCACAAGCGATCGGGTCCTCCAACCCGGTCAAACTCTTGGCTTCCTCTTCGTTGCAGAAAAACAAATCGACTGGCCCGCGAATCAGGTCCCACATCTCGTCCTTCATGATGTTGACGAGGAAAGGATCCGATGCGGTGAAAGCGACTTTGACGTTGTTCTTTTTGGCCAGTTCGATCGCTTTGTACGCCGCCGCTTTGGTTTGCTCTCCCATGAAGAGATAGCCTTCGATGTAGATGTACTTGCTGGCGGCGATCACGTCTTCGTCGATATCAGCCTCGGATAACTTGGTCGATGCCGCGAGGTTTGTCAGCATCGTTCGCTGAGCATCCTCGGTGATCAAGACCGCGCAGGTGCCCGTGGGCGAGTTCGGTTGTGGGTCGACATCAATCGTCACCCCCAAGGCTCGCAAATCCTGGAGGAAGAACTCGCCGGTTTCGTCGTCGCCAATCTTCCCCACGAAGGCCGCTTTCCCGCCGAAGTCCGCCACCGCGGCAATCGTATTCGCGGCCGAACCACCGGCACAGCGCGACAACGAGGGCAGATCAAAGCGGCTTAGAATCCCAGCCTGTTTCTCGTCGTCGACCAGCGTCATGATCCCTTTGTCGAGTTCCAATTCGGTGATCAGGTCGTCAGCGACCACCGTCTGAATGTCAACGAGAGCATTGCCAACCGCGTAAACGTCGTGCGTCATCAATAGTAACCAAGGTGAGAGAAACAGCTCATTCGTGGCAGCCGACCCACCCGTTTCGGGACCATGCGTCAACTGCTTCGGCTCGCAGTGTAACGAGACGCCGCTTCTCTGCTAACCAGCGTCCACTGGCCAGCGTCCACCAACCAGTATCCACGTCATCAGCACGTATACTGATCCGTGTCAGCCCCTCCCCAACCCCCACCTGATCATGCATCCATTCACAACACGCATTCTCACATTTGCCTGCCTGTTTGCGTCACTGTTGGCAACGACTTTTTTCACAGCACCCGCCCGGGGGCAGTACGATCCGCATCCCGCCGACGTGGGCTACCAACAAGACTATCGCAATCAATTTCATTTCAGTCCAAAGACGGAATGGATGAACGATATCAACGCATTGATCTACGCCGACGGCAAATACCACATGCTCTATCAATGGGGCAAAGCGATTCGGCACGGTGGCTACGCAACCAGCCCTGACCTGTTGCACTGGAATGATCGAGGCGTCGCACTGATTCCTCAGGAATCGTTTCTACCAGCGGAAGTCAAACGCAACGTCAGCGGAGCCCAGGTTTACTCCGGCAGCGGTGTGCTGATCTCGGGACAGACGGCTGAAAAGATCACCGGTTCCACGGCCGAAGCGATGGTGATGATCTACACGGGGACCAAGTCGGGAACCTGTCTTGCCTGGAGCAACGACGGGGGCGAATCGTGGCACGATTACCCCGGCAACCCGGTCGCGAATCGCACGCAAGGTGCCGACCCACGCGATCCGTGTGTGATCTATCACCAACCAACCCAATCGTGGGTGATGGCACTGTACGAGAATGGCACCACTTTCTACGGTTCCAACGATTTGGTGAACTGGAAGAAACTCAGCAACATCGACTTTGGCTTTGAATGCCCCGACCTCTTCGAGTTGCCGTTGGATGGCAATCCCGACCAAATGAAGTGGGTTTTGCACGACGCGAACGGGTCGTACTTGGTCGGACAATTCGATGGCGTTCGCTTCACCCCGGAACAAGACGTTCTGGTGATGGATGTGGGTCCAGACTTCTACGCCGGACAAACGTTCTTCCGTCCCAACCTGCCCTCAGGCGACGTGATCCAAATCGCTTGGAACGACCACTGGAACGGAGGCATTGGCGAGAGTCCCTGGGAACGCAACGCAACCTTCCCGGTCAAAATTGGCTTGGTCACCTACAACGGCAAAATGCGAGTGACTCGCACGCCGATCCGGCGGATCTCTGACCTCTACGAGACAACACTTGCCTGGAAGAACGAAACCATCGGCCCAAAGACTTCGAGCAACCAAGTCTTGAGTGGCGTTCAAGCGGAAGCCTTTGACTTGACGGCAACGTTCGATTTGAACGAGACGACCGCGAAACGGGTCACGTTTCAAATTGCGAACAAGGAAATCACCTACGACATCGAGGCCCAAACGCTGCTCGGGAAACCGCTTCGACCGGACGCCAACCAGCAACTGACTCTTCGAATGCTGGTCGATTGGAGCACGCTCGAAATTTTCGCGGCCGGCGGAGTCTTCTCCTACAGCGAACAGTTCGCATTCACACCCGATGACGAAAGCGTCGCCGTCTTCACCGACGGCGGCCAAGTGAAACTGAAATCGCTGGAACTGCATCCGATCAAGAGCATCTGGTGACTTCCGCCCCGTTGCGATCGGGAGATCGCGACACGGCATTCAGTCGGTGAATAGGCTCGACAAACTTGCATCAAACTGGCCTCGCGTGAGCACGGTGGGCACACCGGCGGCGCGAGCTTTCTTCAAGCGATCGACTTGGACGTGCGGACCATACGCGATCACGCTGGCATCCGGACAGATGCGTGAAACCGTGGGCATCAAATCCGCGACCACGCCGTTTCGCGTGGACAGGTCGACGATCACCCAGCCAATGTCCTCGTCGGGTTCTTCCGGCAAACGTCCCGCGAATGCGAAGTTCTTGCCGGCTGTTTCACAGGCGGCACGGACTCGGGAAGCGAAAATCAAATCGCCGGTGAGGAACAATACAGTGGATTTCATAGCTCGATTTGGTCGATAGACGAGGTGCTAGGATCAAGGAAGAATGAGCGAGAACGCCACCCAAGACAAGCCGACCGAAGAAGCCGAAGCTCCCGCGTCCAACACGTATCGGGAGAAGGTGCTGAACATCCGCACGATCGTCAACGTGACGCTGGCGGAAAAGAAGGAACCTTTGAAAACGATCTTGTCGCTGGTTCCTGGGTCCATGCTGACCTTTGATGTCAGTTGCGACCAACCGCTGGAATTGCGAGCCGGCGGGCACCCGATCGCCACCGGTGAAACGGTCAAGATCGGCGACAAGTTCGGCCTGCGAATTCGCGAAATTGGCGTCCCACAAGAAGACTGATTCAGTTGGGCGTCAGGCAAGGCCTGACCTACGGATGGGATGAAACGTAGGTTGGCCACTCTTGGCCGACGACTGTGGCCAGGCCCGCCCAACGAAGCCGTCGGGCGGGCCAATATCACAAGACAGGTCGTCAGGCGGGGCCTGACCTACGGGTCTTGTCCGGAATCGACGTCATTTGCTTTCCAGCGATTTGCCGAAGAACAAGGCTTTGTCGATGTGGAAAATGCCAGACCCTTCCAAGCCGATCTTGATGTATTGAGCCTTGGTGCCTTCGGGCAACTCCACATTCCATTCGGCTTTTGGACCTTCGCTCTTCCAGACTTGCGTCCATTGCTCCCCGTCCATCGACGTCCAAACCGCCAAACCTTTCGCTCGATCGTAAAACGCTTTGTCACGACGGTTCGTGATCGTTCCGCGAATCAATTTGGCGGGATTGGCCAGTCGAATGACCACCGCCGGATTGGTCTCCGGTTGATTGGAGTGAATCGCGAATGTTTCTCGTCGATCACCTTCGCCGCTGAGCAAGTGACGTGCTTCGCGATTCCACTGCGACGGCCAATTGCCGGGCACTAAGATCATTGAATCACGAGTCACTTCCATCCACTCACCGTCTTTGCGAAGTGGGAAATCCGAATTGGGATCGGTGGCGACCCAATCACCGGTCAAAAACGCCAACAGATCCAAGAACTCACTCGGAGCAACGGTCTCGGTCAAACCTTCGGGCATGCTGCTCGCCTTCATCGGTTTGCGAATCTCAATATCGTCCTTGAGGATCTCTTTTGTTTTCCCGTCAGCGATCCCAAGTGTGATCGTTTCTTCGTCCTCCTTCAGGATGAAGCCACCGATTGCTTCGCCATCGAACGTCAAGATCATGACGGTCTCGTAGCCTTTGGCGATCTCCTCGTTGGGCCACACAATCGAACGAATGATGTGCTCCTTCGACATCCGCATTCCGATGTCGGTCAAGTTGGGACCAAACTCTTTGCCAAGCTTGCCGTGCTGGTGACAGGCTGAACAAACTCGCTCAAACACCTTGGCTCCGTTAGAAGCACTGCCACGCGATGCGGCGACCACTTTCTGCAGCGCGGCCAATTGTTCGTCTTGTTCCGCATCCACATCGGCCAGCGTCTTCAGCGGGCGATACACTTCAGCGCCCGGCCCGGACATGATTTTGTACTCTTTCAAATACTCCGCTGCGTTCTCCGGAAGCGACGCGACCAACTCTTGGATCTCAGGGGTGTTGCCATCCCAGTGTTGCGACAGAGCCGACATCGTGTGTTCCAACACATACGCCACCCATTTGTCATCGGGCTGATCGATGCCAGCCAACGCGACACGCACTCCAACCGGGTGATTCAGCAAACTCGCCGCACGGACACTTTCCAAACGCACGCGAGGATGTTCGTCGCGACCGGCATCCAGCAAGAACTGAACGAACGGAAGCTCGACCGACAATTCAATTTGCTCGGCGGAGTTCGCTTGTTCGTTTCCGGACAAGAAACGCCATTCGTTCGCCACCACGTGAGTTGCTGCGGCACGTTGTTGGAAATTCCCTTCTGCGAGTACTTTCTTGGCAACTTCTAAGTCCACGTTGTGGAAGTGTTCTTGCAACCAAAGCACTTCCAACGCGGACTCAGCGGATGGGTTGTCTTTCATCCATTGCGAAGCCGCCGCCTTCACTTCGTCCACCGGACGTTCGCGAAGAGCGCGGCGGGCGCGATAGCGAGTACGGGTCTCATACGCCAACAACTGATCCATCACCTCGATGGTGGGCAGTCCCGTTTGGGTGACCACGTCCAACATCGGACGGTCCTTGTGCCACATTCGATAGATCCGACCGTGTTCGTGATCTCGATTGGGGTCACGCTGCGAGTACTGCATGTGGCCGATCAATGCGTTGCACCAATCTCCAAACCACAACGCTCCATCGGGACCGATTTTGGGATCCACCGGACGGAAGAACATGTCGGTGCTGGAAAGCAGGTCGTCGGTTCGCTCACCGGTAAGTCCCGCCTCGTCGTCCTGATCTCGCAACTCGAACGCGGGCATGCCGTGCATGTTGATCACGCAGGCGTAGATCAAACGATTGCGGTATTCCTCGGGGAACTGACGCGATCGCAGAATCTCGTTCCCGGCCGCCGGACGAATGCCATGGTTGTTGAAGATCGGCTCCAACGTCTTTCGCGAACGGACCTCGCCACCGGAAAGAGCATTGGTCCAGTGGTGCTGAGCGTTGGTGCCGTCACCGATGATCCCGTTGCCGAAACGATCAAACACCAAACACCACGGGTTGTATTGCCCCGGCGTGCGGAAGTGGGTCAAACGCAGGCTTTCCAAATCCCATACATAGCTGCCGGATGAACCGACATTGCGAACGGGGCCCCACGGTGTTTCGACCGTGCTGGTCATCGCGATGCCTTCCTGCATGTGCAGTCGACCACCGTTGGAATATTCCCACGCACCCATCGCATGGTGAGTGTCGTCCGTTCCGATGCCGTCCAACACGTGAGTGACTTCGTCTGCGACGTCGTCCCCATCGGTGTCTCGCAAAAACAAAATGTGCGGTTCGTCGATCACCAACACACCGTCTTTGTAAAACTCAAATCCGGTGGGACAGATCAACTTGTCATAGAACGGTTTGCACTGGTCCGCTTTGCCATCGCCGTCGGTGTCCTCGAAGATCAGCAACCGGTCACTGGGGCGGCTCTTGCCCGGCAACCATTGCGGATAGTTGACCATGCACGACACCCACAATCGTCCTCGCTGATCGAACGCAATTTGGGTTGGATTCGCCAATTCAGGAAAGTCTGCTTCGCTCGCGAAACACTGAACCTCAAATCCCTCCGGAATGGTCATTTGAGCAATGGATTCTTCCGGCGTTGGATAGTCCAAAGTGGTGGGTTCTCGCATTTCACGAAACGAATCGCTTCGCGAACCGAACATGGTTTCGGGAATGAAGACCTCGCCGGTGGCGGAATCATCGACTTCGTCCGGAACGGATTTCCCCGCGGCCATGTCCCACAAGTATTGGTCTCGAACGGCGACCATTTTGCGGATCTTCTTGAACTCACCGGGAAAGGTTTCCGTGTCCCAAGTGCGGCGACCGCCGTAGACGTACCAACCGTTCAGCATTCGATAATCTTGCTGGTGCAACCAGTCTTTATCGTTCACCACCTGACGCATCTTCTCGAATCGTTCTGCGCCGACTTGTGGGCCGGCCTGATCAAACAACGCCGCATCGATCAACAGAGCAACGACTTCATCGCCGGCTTCGTTCAGGTGCATACCGTTGACCGTGTACTGGCATCCGGCTTCCTCCTGAAACAGTTCCGCCGTGGGTGTGAAAACGTCAATGACTTTCAGTTCTCGCTGCTCGCCGACTCGTTTGACCGCATCCGCATAAGCTGCCAAGTAGCGGTTGTGACGCGAACCATCGGGCTGCAGCGGGTTGCCGCTGGGTTCAAACGCGATGGGCGTGACCAAAGCGAACTGCGCCGGACGCCCTTCTTCGGAAAACATCTTGGCCAAACGATCCAAGTAAGCGTGGTAGTCCGATTCAAATTTCGCGATTTGTTCGGGCGACTCCCCCGCGAACGATTCGTTCATGCCGAAGAAGCACAGAAACGCTTGCGGCGCGAACACGCGAAACGGATCATCGATGACCGTGTAATTCCCCGGCCGAATTTGTTGCGACACTTCATCAGCGGGCCAACCAAAGTTGCGAACCACCAAAGGGTTTTGGGCAGTTCGCAAATGCAACATGGTTTCCAAATGCCCGTACAGACTCATTCGCTGAGCCGTCCCGTTGCCAACAAACGCCAATCGGGTCTTGGCTGGCAAAGAAGCCGGATCCATCGCGTCGGCATTGGAGGAAGCGTTGGCGACGACCAGCAGGCCGACGATCACCAACGAAGCGCCCCGAAACAAACGGGAGTGAGCCTGGACAGGAGTCGTCTTGGAAAACGTGGCTGCAGGAGCCATTTCACACGAATGAGAAAACGTCTTGGAACGCGAAAACGCGACCGATTTCATGAAACGCATTGAGAGAGCGGGAGTTTTGAATGGAAGGAGTCAGAGGTGGGAAGGCGATTTCCGGAACGGCTCGTTGATTTTACCGGAGGTTGGCCACTGCTGGCCGACGACAGCGACGTGAACAGGCGTAAATGCCCATCCTACGTCCGCCGAATTACAACCGTGGAATCTCGTGCCGTCAAAAAACCGACACGCCGGGAACGGGAATCGCTATGGATTCGTAATGTAGCAGATGTCACCTGATCTTCTTGCCATCTTGGCAGGGATTCACTCTTTCACTGGCCCACCCTTTTGCCAATGTTTTTTCGTCTCCTCGCGTTGTTGATCGTTGTGCCGTTCGTCGAGTTGGTGCTGTTGCTCCGACTGGCTGACGCGACCAGTTGGTTGACCACGTTGATGATTGTCGTGGTCACCGGAATCATCGGCTCGTTCCTCGCCCGCCGTGAAGGCTTGGCGACTTGGTTCCGTTTTCAATCGGCGATGTCCCAAGGCAAAATGCCAAGCCGCGAAATTCAGGATGGTCTGATGATTGCTTTCGCGGCCGCGTTGTTGCTGACGCCCGGTTTGCTCACCGACGCACTTGGTTTCACCTTGTTAACGCCTCCCGGTCGCCGACTGATCGGTGGCTACTTGCGACGTCGCTTCGCGGGACGGTTTCAAATGCACACATTCGGTGGCGGTTCGCCTCATGCACAGTCGGGCCCAACCAGCCCGCATGACGATTCATCTCATGCGGCGACGGGCGGTTCACCATGGGGCGGTTCCAACGGGCAGCGAGCCAGCGGTTCACGCGATACGATTGACTCGCCGCACTTTGAACCTAAGCACTCCTCGTCGTCCTGAAGCTCTGCTCCGTGAACTCATCCAGCGCATCCTCCCCTTCGCTCGCTGACAAACTTTTCTCTCGCCAACCATTGGCACCATCCGAACTTTCCGTCCCACCGGAACAATCGGATCGCGTCATCGCGAAGCCAATGGACTTATCCGACGTCCGTTGCGTGTTGCTGGATGTTTACGGAACACTGGTGATCAGCGGCAGCGGTGATGTTGGAACCGCGGATGATTCCCAGCAAGACGCCGCCAATCGTTGGATCATTGAATCAGCACGTGAGGCTGGTATCGAAAACTTGAATGGACTGCCCACGGCGGAACAGATCCGCAACGAGATCATCACGACCAACGAGGCCGCTCGCTTCGAGACGAACCCCAAACCGGAAGTCGACATCACTCGCGTCTGGCAAAGGGTGTTGAAAGCGAATGATCGCCGTGATTTGGCGTCGAATCCAAATTTTTTCGTGCCCTTGATCTGCGGCGTTGAAGGTCGAGCCAACCCGGTTTGGCCGATGCCCGGTGCCCTTCACGCGTTGCACGCAATGAAGCGTTCGGAAAAACGCCTGGGGATCGTCAGTAACGCTCAGTTTTACACTCCGTTGATCGTCGAAGATCTGCTGTCGGCGCGACATTCGGATGACTCACACGCGCAGCAGCCACCTGCGGACACGCAAGCGGTTGGGGCTGATCTGTCGTCCGTGTTCGATCTCAACGCGTGTCATTTTTCCTATCGCTACCGAGCCGCGAAGCCTGGGCCACTGCTGTTTGATCGTGCGACACGTCATCTGAGAACGCTGGGCATCGCTCCCGAACAGACGCTCTACGTCGGCAATGACATGCTGAACGACGTGTGGGCGGCACAGCAGTTTGGTTTGCGAACCGCGTTGTTCGCTGGTGACGGACGAAGCCTGCGTTTGCGACTCGACGACCCACGCTGCCAGAAATGTTTGCCCGACATGGTGCTGACACACTGGGATCAGATAGTAGAGTGTTTGTGAGAGAACGTTTTGGAACGTTTGGCCGACAGACGAAACACACTTGAGTGGCATCAACGATGGGCGTCCAGATTGGTTTTGTGGGGACACGCTTTGCCGGCACCGATGGGGTGTCGTTGGAAAGCGCGAAATGGGCCCAAGTCCTTTGGGACAACGGGCATGTCAGCCACTGGTACTCCGGCCAAAGCGATCGTGACAAATCGACTTCGATGGTCGTGCCTCACGCTTATTTCGGTCACCCCGACATCGAATGGATCAATCGCCGCGCGTTTGGCACTCGCACCCGAACACCGGATGTGACGCAGCGGATCTACACGCTGGCGGACTATCTGAAGAAAACGCTTTACGAATTCACGCGTCGTTTCGATTTGGATCTGCTGATCGTCCAAAACGCGTTGTGCATTCCGATGAATTTGCCGTTGGGCGTGGCCCTGACCAACTTCATCGCCGAAACGGGCTTTCCCACCATCGCGCACCACCACGATTTTTATTGGGAGCGTGATCGGTTCAGCGTTTCCGCCGTCACCGACATGTTGTGGATGGCGTTCCCGCCAGCATTGCCACAGATCCAGAACGTCACGATCAACTCGTTTGCACAAGAAGACTTGTCACATCGACGTGGTGTCTCGTCGATCTTGGTTCCCAACGTGCTCGATTTTGAAAACGAGCCACCGCAAGCCGATGAGTACGCCTCGCATTTCCGCGAAGACATTGGGCTGGAAGACGACGACATTCTTTTCTTGCAACCCACTCGCGTTGTTCCGCGAAAAGGCATTGAACATGCCATCGCGTTGGTGGCGGCTCTTAAGAACGACAAGTGCAAACTGGTGATCTCGCACGCAAGTGGTGACGAAGGCGACGAATACCTGCAAGTCCTGCAAGATTTGGCGGAAGGCAGCGGCGTTGATCTGCGATTGTGCGATCATCGAGTCGGCGACAAACGCAGTTTGGATGAAGATGGCAATCGCATCTACACGTTGGCCGATGCTTATTCGCAAGCGGACTTCATCACCTACCCGAGCATTTACGAAGGATTTGGCAACGCCTTGCTCGAGGCGTTCTATTATCGCAAACCGGTGTTAGTGAATCGTTATTCGATTTACGTGGCGGACATCGAACCCAAAGGGGCGAAAGTCATCTCGATGGATGGCTATTTGACCAAGGAAGTGGTCGCGAAAGTCGAACGGATTATTCGCGACAAAGCGTTCCGAGATGAGATGGTGGATTTCAATTACGAGATCGGCCGCGCGTTCTTCTCGTACGGTGTCCTTCGTCGAAAACTTCGCGCCCTCGTCACGAACTTCACCGGACAGGACAATCTGTGAGCTTTTCTATCGACGACGTCACTCGGTCACGGATCACCGATGTGTATGGGCACGTTCCCGACGTGCTCGCCGAAGGCTTGCAGCGGTGCTTTGCACAATCGTCAGATGCCACGCCTCCCGCCGAAATGTGGGATCACCGCGATGTGGTGATGATCACTTACGCGGATCAGATTCGCCAGGAAGGCACCTCGCCGCTGGACGCCCAACGGCAATTCTTACTGGACCACGGCTTTGACGAACTGATTCGTTGCGTTCACTTGCTGCCTTTCTGTCCTTCGACCAGCGACGATGGTTTTTCAGTCGCTGACTACTTGGCCGTGGATCCTGAATCGGGTGATTGGGACGACATCGCTCGACTCGGCGAGCGTTTCGATCTGATGTACGACTTGGTGCTCAATCACTCGTCGCAGAAACACAGTTGGTTTCAAGGCTTCCTCCAAGACGATCCCGAGTTCGCCGATTTCTACGCGACCGCCGATCCGTCGGAAGACCTCTCCGAAGTCGTTCGTCCGCGAAGCCTGCCGCTGCTCACCAAATTCGATTCCGCCTCCGGGCCACGCCACGTTTGGACCACATTCAGCGCCGATCAAGTCGACCTGAACTACGCCAACCCGCGGGTGATGCTCGCGATGTTGGAAACGTTGGTTGAATACGCTCGGCGAGGTGCACGCATCATTCGCCTGGACGCCATCGCGTTCCTTTGGAAAGAAATCGACACGACGTGTTTGCACTTGCCACAAACCCACGCCGCCGTGCAACTGATGCGGCGCGTATTGGATGTCGCGGTTCCGGGAACCATCGTGCTGACGGAAACCAACGTACCGCACGCCGAGAACATCTCGTACTTCGGTGATGGAACCAACGAAGCCCACATGGTTTACCAGTTCAGTTTGCCGCCGTTGCTGCTGGATGCAATTCACAGCGGTGACACCAGCGTGATTCAAAACTGGATGCGATCATTGGTGTTGCCAACAGATCAAGTCACGTTCTTCAACTTCACGGCATCGCACGATGGCATTGGTGTTCGTCCGGCCGAAGGCATCCTGCCGCCGGAACGTGTCGATCGTTTGGTGGAAATCGCCAAAGCCCACGGCGGACGAATCGGTATGCGCACCAAACCCGATGGTTCGCAAAGCCCTTACGAATTGAACGTCACTTACTTGGACGCCGTCGCCGATCGTTCACAGGTGTCGGCCGAAGAGCACGCCAAACGGTTCTTGGCCACGCAAGCGATCATGTTGTCGATGCAGGGTGTTCCCGCGGTTTACTTCCATTCGTTGGTGGGCTCGCCCAACGACATCGACGGCATGGAAACGTCCAACATTCCTCGCCGCATCAACCGCCACAAATACACCCGCGAAGAACTCGAATCGGCTTTGGCTGCGGAAGGCTCGGTACAGAACTTGGTCGCCCAGGGGTATCGCCATTTGCTTTCGGTTCGAAAGCAACAACGCGCGTTCCATCCCACCGCGTCGCAAAGCGTTTTGTCGCTGCCCGCCGATGGATTGCTCGGGTTCGAACGCAAACTGGACGACGACACGGCCGTTTGTGTTTTGGCCAATCTGTCGGGTGAGCCTCGCACCATCGAATGGGAACTTCTTCCCAGCTCGGGTTCCACCGATGTGTTGAGCAACGAGACTTTGAGCACCGACGCCCCCATCGCGATGGCTCCGTATCAGGTACGCTGGTTGACTGCTTCTTCCACCGCCTAAGCCTTCGGCCATGCTCGAGCAGATCTCGTCTCAATCCACCGTCGTCATCGCGGTCGCCGCGTTGGCTCACTTGCTGTTTTTCTTTGTGCTGGCGATGTGGGCCAGGGGCGATCGTAAAAAGATCGTCCAGACGCTGCAGCGATTCACCGATTCGCTCCCGCATCGCAGCCGCATGGACTACGACGCCCATCCGTCGGACCAGATCGAAGCTTGCTTGGCGGACATCCAAGACGTCTTGGTCGAGCCGGCCGGTTCGCCCCACCGCGTTGCTCTCAGTCAACGCATGCGGATTCTCGATGAACGTCGCGACTACCTTCACTCGTTGCGATTCGAGACCGCTTGGAACGTGGCTCGCACAATGATCGAGGCTTACCCGTTGGCGGGCGTGCTGGGCACGATCCTCGCGATTGGCGCTGCACTCGCTTCGGATGACCAGGCTTCCGTCAGCATCATCGTGACGCGATTTGGCGACGCGATTTGGTCCACGTTTGCTGGCTTGGCTTCCGCGATCACGTTGATGTTGATCAACAGCTTCTTTGAACCCGGTTTTGCCAAACTTTCCGAAAACCGACTGCACGTCCGTGAAATGGCATCGAAAGCCAAACGCGAACTTGGCCCGGCTGATCGCGGCGACGCGCAAGTCAACCCGCCCAGCGTGACCGACTCACCCAACGCGGTCAGCTCATCCAGCCAGGTTGCACCAGGAACCACAACGTGAGTGATTCGGTGTCGAGCACCACTGAAACGGGTAGCCTGGGCGATCGCCACGCCTCTCGCATTGGGTTGCGACGCACGCGTTTTCAACTAACACCATTAATGGATCTGTTGCTGATCATCGTGTTCGCACAGTTCCTCGAGATGCGCGAAACGTCTCAGGAGCAAACTCGCGAGATCGAGCAGGAACGCCAACAGTTGTTAGACGAACAAACGCAGTGGCGGAACGAACGTGACGAGGCGGTTGCTCAGCGCAACATGGCTCGCGCGAATCAGCAATCCAATTCGCAAGACGTCGTCCGCGCGATCGACTTGCTGCGCGGTTGGTTGAAACTCGACGATGCTCAGGCAAATGAAGCCACCGCCAGTGTCCCATCGGATTCACGCGACGTGATCACACGGGCGATCGAACGTTCTCGGAAATTGGCTTCGGCGGATCCGAACACGCTCATTCGATTCTTGGTGGGCCACGATGAATTGTTGAAGCGAGCCGAAGTTTGGACGGTGCACGCGCGTGACACGGGCGACATCGTGGTCGACGCATCGGGGCAAACCACATCGTTCCGTTTGGAGAGCCGTCGCCAAGCTGAACGCACCCAAGAAGTCGCTGACCGGTTGTTCGCCGCTTACAAACAATGGCCTCAGCCCAAAGGGTTGGTGGTGGTACTGGTTTCTTATTCGCCGCGAAGCGTTGCGGGCGTCTACCAACCATTGGTCGATGCGTTGCCCGCTACACTGGAACGATTGCGAGCCGACACGCCGACCAGCCGTTTTGAATACACCGTGTTGGGTGCGGCTCCGGCACCTGATTCGCAGTCACTGATCAGCGACGAAACGCCTTCCCCCACAGCACCTGAAAACTTCTCGCCACTTCAAGGGAACCCAGACGATGCGTAAACGAATCCCGCTGGCCGTTGGTGGCGGCATCGCCCTGTTGATCGCCAGCCAGTTCCTCGATTTTGGGCTGGGGTTTCAAAGCGGCGATGCGCCGTCCGTTTCCACTGACCCCAATTCCTCTTCCGCAATTCTGGACGCGATTGTCGAATCCGAATCGGATGCCGAAGAAGACACCAACGAACCGATGACGGATCTCGACTCCATGGTCGTTCCTGACGTGGCGGACGTTTTGATCGACGGGGAACGCTACCTCGTGATCACCAACGCGAACGAACCTGAGAAACGACAACCGCTGACGATTGATGAAGTATTGGCGTTGGTGATGTCGTCCCCCGGCGATGACAGTGGCATTCAAATTCGGATCAGCCGCACTCCCGATGCAATCGCGATGACGGAAGAATTCCTTCTGCAACAACTCAGCAACCTCGGATTGGATGAAGACGAAATCGATCGTCGACGACAACTGGTCGAACTTCCTTCCGACGCGAACGAAACATCCCCAACCGCCGACGCCCCGTAGAGGCGTTGGCGATCAAATTGCTGCGACGCAACCAAGATTCACGACGAGACCAACCCCATGACTTTCATCCAACCAAGGCACACGCTTCACGCGACGCTGGCGACCTGCGTTGTCACCATCGGTGTGCTCTCCAATTTGACAACCGCCTCCGCGGAGGACCCCACCTTGAGTTCAACCACCAAGCTTTCCTATCCCGACACGCGAAAAGACGACGTGGTCGACGATTACCACGGCCGCACCGTCGCGGATCCGTATCGCTGGCTCGAAGACGTCGAGAGCGATGAAACCGAAGCTTGGGTCAAAGCTCAAAACGAAGTCACGCAAGGCTATCTGCAGGCGTTACCACAACGTGAACCGATGCGGAAACGTTTGGAAGAACTGTGGGACTATTCGCGAACGGGACTGCCGGCCAAACGCGGCGACACGTACTTCTACACCTTCAACGATGGTCTGCAGAACCAAAGCGTGCTGTACCGGACGCCGGTGGACGTCTCGCCGTCACAGTGGGCGTCCGAACGCGAAGTGCTGCTGGATCCGAACAAGCTGAGCGAAGACGGCACGATGTCGATGGCCTCGTGGTCTCCCAGCGACGATGGCAAGTACCTCGCTTATGCGATTGCCGATGGCGGCAGTGACTGGCGAACCTGGCGTGTTCGTGAAGTGGCAACAGGCCAGGACACCGATGACCTGATCGAATGGTCCAAGTTCAGCGGCGTCGCGTGGACGCCCGACAACCAAGGCTTCTACTACTCGCGATACGCCGCACCGGTCGAAGGTCAGGAACTGACCGGCACCAACGACAACCAAATGCTGTACCTGCACCGATTGGGAACGCCGCAATCAGAAGACCAACTGATCATGAAACGCCCCGACCATCCCAAATGGGGCTTCGGAGCGTCCGTGACGGACGACGGTCGCTACCTTGTCATCGGCAACTGGAAAGGCACCGAACCCAAGACGCAGGTGTTCATCCAAGACCTCTCGATTAAGAACGCACCCGTTCGCGGTTTGATCATGGGATTCGATGCCGACTACACCTTCATCGGCAACGAAGGTTCCACGCTGTTCTTCTTGACCGACCACGAGGCTCCACGACGAAGAGTGATCAGCTTGGACGTCGCGGAACATGCCGCTCGCACAGACGACAACATCGACGAGCCCGCCGATCGCTCCGGATGGAAGGAAATCATTCCGCAGAGCGACAACGTCCTAGAGGATGTCTCGCTGCTTGGTGGAACCTTCTTTGCCAACTACTTGGTCGATGCCCTCAATCAAGTCGAGCGGTTTGGGCTCGATGGTGAGAAACTCGGTTCGTTGAAACTGCCCGGCAAAGGATCCGTGGGCGGATTGGGTGGTAAACAAGACGCCACGGAAACGTTCTTCTCCTTCACGAACTACGTCACCCCGCCCAGCATCCACAAGGTGGACGTCGCAACCGGTGAATCTGAATTGGCGATCACCCCCGAAGTCGCCTTCAACGTCAGCGACTACATCACCGAACAAGTCTTCTGCACCAGCAAAGACGGCACGAAAGTGCCGATTCTGATCACGCGGCACAAAGGCTCGCCGCTGGACGGAAGCAACCGAACGTTGCTCTACGCCTACGGCGGATTCAACATCTCGCTCACGCCGTCATACTCACCCGCGATTGCGGCTTGGTTGGACGCGGGCGGTGTCTACGCCGTGGCGAACCTGCGTGGTGGCGGTGAATACGGACGGCAGTGGCACGAAGACGGGATGCAACTGAAGAAGCAAAACGTGTTTGACGACTTCATTGCGGCGGCGGAACACCTGATCGACATGGGTGTGACCCGCAAAGAACGCCTAGGGGTTCGCGGCGGCAGCAACGGTGGCCTGCTGATCGGCGCCGTCATGACTCAGCGTCCCGATCTGTTTGGTGCGTGTCTTCCCGCGGTTGGTGTGATGGACATGCTTCGCTATCACAAATTCACCATCGGCTGGGCTTGGGTGACCGAGTACGGCAGCAGCGACGATGAAACCCAAATCGACAACCTATTGTCCTACAGCCCGCTGCACAATTTGAAGCCAGGCACCTGCTATCCCGCGACCATGGTCAGCACCGCCGATCGTGACGACCGTGTGGTCCCTGGTCACAGTTTTAAGTTCGCCGCGGCCCTGCAGGCGGCTCAGTCGTGCGACAACCCGACGTTGATCCGCATCGAAACGCGAGCCGGTCATGGTGCGGGCACGCCAACCAGCAAAAAGATCGAAGAGTACGCCGATCTTTGGTCATTCTTGCTTCAAAATCTGAAATGACTTCACGATGACGATGTTGTTCCCCGCCGAGATCTCCTCGGCGGGGGTGGTGGGTCGTTCGGCTCGATGAACACCACCCATCACCGGACATCGCATGAACAGTCATCGCGTCATCGCACAAACGACCGACCATCCATCTCCTTCAACAACCATCCCCGACCACTCGATGTTGCTGCAACAACCCCAAGAGTCACCTTACGACCTGCACTTTGAGCTGTTTGGTTTCCCGATTCGCATCGCTTGGACTTTCTGGCTCGGCGCAGCCGTTTTCGGTTGGTACTTGGTGGAAGCGTTTGACCGAATGGACGGCAGTCCTGGACGCTTACCGTTGTTGCTTTTATGGGCGATGTGCATGCTCGTTTCGATCTTGATCCACGAGCTCGGTCATGCCTTTGCCTTTCGTCAAAACGGCATGGAATCATCGATCGTGCTGTACCACTTTGGCGGACTTGCCATCCCTCGTTCCACCAACAGCTACGGTGGTTTTGCTTCGTCGTTTTCAACGCCACGGATGAGCAACCTGAACGAACTTTGGATCGCATTGGCAGGACCACTGGCGCAGCTTGCCTCCGCCGCATTGCTCGTGTTGGTTGTGAAGCTGATGGGCTTCCGTGTGCTTGCCTTTTCGTTGATGCCTTGGCCGTTCTACTTGATCCCCGGTGTGCTGGAAGGCAACGACATCGACAGCCCCGGACTGTTAGCATTGGTGACGTTCTACGTGTGGCCGAGTGTGCTTTGGGCGGCACTCAATTTGATTCCCGTCTTCCCGCTCGATGGTGGACGAATCATGCGTTCGTTGGTGCTGATGGGCGGCGGCCAAACCGACACTTGGCTGTGGATCAGCATGATCGTTGGCGGTGCTTGCACCATCTACGGCTTCCAAGGCGGTCAGATGTTCCTCGGCATCCTTTTTCTGTCGTTGGCGGTGGGGAATTACCAAATGCTGCAGGGCTCTCGGTTCTGATTTTCCCCGCGATTCACGGTGTTTTCCTCGCACACCATCGAGTTCGTCGATCGCGCGTTTCACGCCGTTCAACCGCCCGACGCCGTCACAAACACCACCCGCGACGGAACCTCAAACAGCGTTGCTGCGTTGAAATGGTCGGTGTCCATTCCGCATTTTCAGCGTCATCGTTCACGTGCCGCGACGTGCATCCACGCGGCTTCGATCAAGCTCTCCATCGATCTCCCGAAGGATGGTTCAAGCCGTTGCCAAACAAGCGACGAAGGCAAGCCGAGTCGTCGAAGGATCACCACCGTGATGACGTTCACGTTTCGTCGAGAGCAACGCTTGCATCGTTTGAACTGGCTTCAGTGAACGATGCAAACGCGGAAGGACATGGCAAGCACATCGTGATGGCATGTCGATGAGCAACATGCATGCGTCATCACTGGATGGTCGACGCGTTGCGTGCGCTGTTGTTTGCGCATCAATGAACGTTGAAACAACGAACAAATGACCTTTGAAGACATCAACGCGTCGATTTTTTTGCAAATTTTTTTGCAACGCTTGAAGGCTTGTTTGTGGTGTCATCAAGCAACCAGTGCGCGCACGTTGCAAACTTGATTCGTTCACGTCGCTAACAACGCGCTGCGCGCAAACAACGTCAAAAACATTGAAAAAACCAAGTGTTACCGCACCTGTTTGCAATCCACACGCAAACGTCGTTTGCAACGATCAACGTTCATCAACGTTTGTTGCTTTGACATCGAAGACGAAGCACGCTTAAAAAATGCGTTTGCCGTAGCAAAATTTGTTGGCGACGCAAGCGGTTTTTTCACGAAAACATGTTGCGGAATCCAGCGAAGCGCGTACAGTTACGCGCATGTACTAACGATTGTTTTTGTTTGCAAGGTCGATGAGGAACATCGAAGCAAACGGGATCGATCACCCTTGATTGTTGTTGAGCCGTGGCCGGTGACTTGCAATCAACTTTGACTACGAAGACATCGACGCACCGTCGTCGTTGAACCTCGAAGTCATCCCAGCAAGTCACAATGACTCGACAACAGTTCCTTTCTCGCGGAGGAAGAACGTGGCCAAGAAAAAAGCGACCAAGAAGTCCGTCAAACGCACTGCAAAAAAGAGCGTGAAGAAGGGCGTCAAAAAGACAGCTCGCAAAGCAACCAAGAAGAAGGCTGTCAAAAAGAAAGCCGTGAAGAAGGGCGTCAAAAAGACCGCTCGCAAGGCAACCAAGAAGAAGGCAGTGAAGAAGAAAGCTGTCAAAAAGGCAACCAAGAAAAAGGTCGCCAAGAAGAAAGCAACCAAAAAGAAAGTTGCCAAAAAGAAACGTCGCTGATCCAAGCGAACTCGACGTTCCATTCAAGTCGCCGAACCTCGGCGACTCCCAACAGACAAGCCACGTTGAGCTCCACATCGGACAACGTGGCTTTTTTTGTATCGCCACGGTACCGCCCGACTGTTTCGCAGACCCTCGCGACCGCAAATGGACCTGAAATCGCTCCGCACACCGCCGGAACGAACCGCGATTTCGCATGCCGCCCGGACCAACCCAAGCGAAGCAGAAACGCTTGGTCACACCTCCCCCCACGATCATGGTTTGGAGTGCAATCTGCCCCCAATTTTGGACGCAGTTCGATTCTCTCCCCGACGGCCGTCAATCGCTCGCGGGGGCTGGTTTGGCCCTTCGCGTCGGCTTACTTTGGCATTCGTCAGCCCGCTCCATCACCCCTTCCTTGCTGACTTCCTTCAGGGCTCACCGCCCATCCGTGTCTATCCAACGGAACTTGCTTGATGTCGACATCTGATTCGCAATCTTCGACCTACAACGATCGCCCGCAAGCGACTTCGGTCATGCCGCCGGGCATCCCTTACATCATCGGCAACGAAGCCGCCGAACGATTCAGTTTCTACGGCATGAAAGCGATCCTGACGGTGTTCATGGTCGACTACTTGCACTGGATGAGCAGTTCGTCCACGTCGCAAGGCATGAGCAATGCCGAAGCCACCGAGCACTATCACACGTTCACCGCGGCGGCTTACTTCTTCCCCGTTCTGGGCGCCTTGCTGTCGGACATTTTCCTTGGCAAGTATCGAACGATCCTTTACCTCTCGATCGTTTACTGCATCGGCCATGCCGCGCTGGCAATGATGGGTGCACCACCGGTGTCTGCGGGCATGTGGTTGTTCATCGGCTTGCTGCTGATCTCGATTGGCTCGGGTGGTATCAAGCCGTGCGTCTCGGCTCACGTGGGTGACCAATTCGGCAAGTCAAACTCCCACTTGCTCACAAAGGTCTACCAGTGGTTCTATTTCAGCATCAACTTCGGGTCATTCATTTCGACCTTGTTGACTCCGTGGGTGCTTGAACACTACGGACCACACTGGGCGTTCGGCATTCCCGGTGTGTTGATGGCCATTGCGACGCTGCTGTTTTGGATGGGGCGTCACAAGTTTGTCCACATTCGTCCAGGCGGCTATCGCTTCCTGCAAGAGATCCTCTCATGGGAAAAGTTCTCTTCCATTCCCAAGCTGATGATCATCTTCTCGTTCGTCGCCGTGTTCTGGGCCCTGTTCGACCAAACCGGATCCTCGTGGGTGCTGCAAGCTAAGAACCTCAATCAAAAATGGCTGGGCGTGACTTGGTTGGAATCTCAGATCCAAGCCATCAACCCGATCTTGGTCCTGACCTTGATTCCGATCTTTCAATTCCTGATCTACCCCGCGATTGATCGCGTCTTTCCGTTGACACCGATCCGCAAGATCAGCATCGGCTTGTTCGTGATGATCGGCGGATTCGCGATTGTGGCTCTGCTGCAAGAACGTGTTGACGCGGGTGGCCAACCTTCAATCGGATGGCAGTTTCTGGCGTATGCAGTGCTCACCGCTTCTGAGGTGATGGTTTCAATCACGTGCTTGGAATTCGCCTACACCCAAGCCCCCAAGACGATGAAATCAATCGTCATGGCCGTGTTCCTGTTCTCTGTTTCCATGGGCAACGTGTTCACCGCGACGGTGAATCGCTACATCCAAACTCCCGCTGCCGCTTCTCTGGCCGAAGGAATCGATCTCACCGCCACCAGCACCGAACCGATCACCAACGGAACCTTCACCGGCGAGTTGCAACAGGATGATCCGGACGCTCCAACACTGCTCCTTCTCGGCCCCGACGCGAAGAAGGGAACAGAAGACGACGTGGAGTTGATCCTGGACAAAGACGGAGCGTTGCAGTCCGTGAAGAACGCTTCGACCGATAAGTTCGATGCGGTCGCCGAAAAGATCGAGTCCTTTTTCCTAGATCAAGATGGCGACGATTCCACTCGATCCTTGCCCTCGCAGGAAGAAGCCCAGTCGTTGCTCGCTGGTGCAACCGACGCCTTCGGCAATCCAATCCAGTACAAGCTGATCTCTCGCGATCGCTATCAACTGGTGTCCGCCGGCGCAGACAGCGAGCCCGACACCCAGTGGGACGAAACATTGACAGGCAGTGTCGAGCGAGCATCGACCGAAGACGCTCCCGAAACGGAAACACAAAGTTTCAACTGGCTGGAACGTCAAAAGATCGCCATCAAGTCCGAGGGCGACCCAACCAAGGTCGAGGCGATTCAAAAAGAACTGGTTAGCGAACGTGGCGGTGGAACCGAAACCAAGTTGTCGCGTGACTACGCGATCGGCGGCCGCACGCTGCTGGAAGGAGCCGACTACTTCTGGTTCTGGACCAAGTGCATTTTCGTGACTGCAATCCTGTTTGTTCCAGTTGGCTATCTCTACAAAGAGAAGGCTTACATTCAAGACGAAGAGGACGCTGAACACACCGACGAAGCGATTGCGGACGAGTCGATCTCGACCTGATCACTTCGCCTAAACAAAAAGAAATCGAAGCGGGCTGTTCCGATCAGCCCGCTTTTTGTTTGCGCGGCCTTCAAGGACTTGGTGACGTCACACCCTCGGGCAAAAACGTGACGTCACGATCGTTGCTGAGCTTGGGACCGTCGGTGCTGCGGCCGGAATCAACATACTCGCGAAGCAACCGCAACAACGATTGCGTGACATCGGGGTTTTGGTCCGCAACATTGTTTCGCTCACCCGGGTCAGCATCCAAGTCGTACAATTGCATCGGCGGCAATCCAGCGTTCTTCGCTTTGGGTTCACGAGGATCGCTCCAACCGCCGCTGCCGTGAGACAGACACAGCTTCCAATTGCCGCGTCGAATGGCGAACGATCCGCCGATGCTGTGGCTGACCAATGCTTCGCGATCCGAAGCGGCATCCCCCGCGAACACGCCTGACAGATCGAAACCATCCTCACCGCCGGCCGCTTCACGCGGTTGCCCGGTGATGCTTTGAAACGTCGTGTAAAGATCGGTCAAGCACGCGACCGCGGAAGTGGTCTCGCCCGCAACCACTTTGCCGGGCCAACGCACAATCAATGGAACACGGTGACCACCTTCGTAGATATCCGCTTTGTGACCGCGGAAACCAGCACTGGGGTCGTGATCAAATTCGGCGAGTTTTCCAAAGTTGGCTTGTGGGGAACAGCCATTGTCACTGGTGAACACGACCAATGTTTCATCTTCGATCCCAGCCTTTGCAATCGCATCAAGGAGCTGCCCCATGTGATGGTCCATTTGCATGACAAAGTCCGCATAAGGATTCATCTGACTGGCATCTTTGAAAGGTGCGACGGGCACAATCGGTGTGTGAGGCGCTGGCAATGGCAGATACAAAAAGAACGGTTGGTCCGTTTGGCTGCGTTCCTCGACGTAAGCGATGGACTTCTCAAACAAATGCGGCAGCACCTGCTCGATTTCAAAGTCCGGTGCGATCGGCCCGTTGCGATACCAACCGTACGGAGACTGCTTTCGCGTCACGCCTTCTTCACGCTCGGGGATAGCCGTCGCTTTGCCCGTGTCGACCCAAACATAAGGCGGCATGTCCAGCGAACCACAGTGACCGTAGTACTGGTCAAACCCGTTGATATCCGGACCGTTCAGCACAGGCTGAGAGAAATCGATCTTGCCGTTCTTTTTGGTCCAGTCCCACCCCAAGTGCCACTTGCCGATCATTGCCGTGTGATAACCGGCCTGGTGCAACAGATGCCCCAACGTCGGACGGTCAGCGGGAATCAGGTGCTGGCTCGTTCCACTCAAGACACCGCTGGCCAACTTCGATCGCCAGTTGTATCGCCCCGTTAGCAATCCGTATCGAGTCGGTGTGCAAACGGAACTCGGCGTGTGAGCATCCAAGAATGTCAGGCCTTCGCTGGCGAGTTCCTTCAAACGTGGTGTCTTGATTTTGCATTCTGGGTTGGTGGGCGAGACGTCGCCGATTCCCAAATCATCCGCCATCACCAACACGATGTTCGGCCGTTGAGCGGAAACTTCCTCCGCACATGAAAGACTGCCTTCATCATTCACAACGAAACCACCAACCATCACCGCGAGCACCGCGGCATTTCGAATCCAATTCATTGTTCGCCTATCAATCAAAGTCAGGGAAGCACTCAACAATCCCAACATCTTAGACGCGGGGCGGAGACAACCTACCAAAATCGATCAACCACTCAGCAAAAGAGTGAGGCAACAAAACAAGATCGTAACGATCGATGCTCAACAACAAAAAGAATGCGACAAGCAAGCATCAAATCACGACAAAACGTGTCGGCAACCGGTTGCCAGGAAGCGAACCGACAAACAGGACGCAGACACGCTGCAGAGATCAAACGCTCGTCGGATCGTACTCGGAAGCACTGCGAATCGAGTCACGTGACAGGGATACCGACACGGTTGCATCCGCCCAAGAGATTCCCGAGACATGTTCACGGTCGAGCAGCACTTGCTTGCCCGGCCACCAGTTCCGAGTATCAACGATCAATTGTTGAATCGACCAATTTGTATCATCGATCAACATCCCTTCCACGTGTCCCACCTCTTCGTCGGTCCCCTGGATGTAGTACCCGACGACCTCGTTGACGCTGCGAAGGTGGGTTCTTTCGGGTTGGTCAGCGATGTTTGGATCAAGGGGCATCAAACCAACTCCCAATGGCATTGGCGAATAACCACTGCCCACCAAAGTCGCACCCGCCGGGCCCCAGTAGTACGGCACGTCATAGTGCTGATAGAGCTGAATCTCCATCTGACGAGAAACGGGTTGATCGGATTCGACCGGTGGACTGTCTTTCACCTGCTGGCTAGTCAAAGGAACTTTCGCAGTGCCGGCTGGCCAATCACTCGCATCGATCTTGGGCGGCGGCAAAAGGATCTGACGACCGGGCAACCAATGGCCGGTGTCGACGACCAAATGACGAATTACCCACGACTCGTCATCAAATAGCAAGTCATGGATTGATCCAACGCTCTGGTCGATCCCCATCAACTCAGCACCTTTCAGTTTGTCAGATGCAATCAACATTGTTCTGCCTGCAAAAAAGTTTGAATCGTTTGACGTTGCACTCATCAGCTCGGTCGAAGAATCGCAACGAGATTCGCGACTCGAGCAAAAAACACACGCCGCAAACGACGTTCCGCAACCATCAACGGCGTGCAAGCCCCAACCGTGTCACCAACGCACGGTTTGCATGGAGGAACGACATTTGCCGCGAGTATCACACGTAGTTTCCTGTCGCAAAAACCCGTAGGCGGAATGCGTCGACATGAGTGAGTCCACCACAACTCTATCCCTGCACGACAAAGTCACCGTTCTGCGATCAGGTCGCCTGTTCGAGGATTCGTCGTATCCGCCCGAAGTCATCGAAACGCATATCTCGGTGCTGTTCCGGACAAAACAACACGTCTACAAGTTGAAGAAGGACGTGAACCTCGGGTTTCTCGACTTCTCGACCTTGGACCGTCGCAAGTCAGCGTGTCAGGCAGAAATCGACGTCAATCGTCGCCTTGCGCCGCATACTTACGAAGGTTTGGTATCGCTCACTCTGGACGATCACGGTGGCCTGTCGCTCGGCGGTCCAGGACGCGTTGTTGACTGGCTGGTCAAGATGAAACGACTGCCCGACGAACGCTGCTTGGACAGAAATCTGCACCATGCTTTGAAAGAAGCCTTGAAAGCGGACGCATCCACAGAAGAACAGCAACCATTGCAGTCGGTCATTGATCTGCTGACGCAGTTCTATCAATCGCTCGTTCCCATTGCTCCCAAGAACTACATCGCGGGCTTTCGGTCTCACATCAACGACAACACAGACGCGATCAACTCCGAGCAGAACGAACTTCCGACGCAAACCACCAATCTCGTCTCGTCTCTTCAACGCTGGTTCGTATTTCAACATGCGAACACACTGCAACAACGTGTCGACGCCGGTTACGTCGTGGAAGGACACGGTGACTTGCGTGCCGAACACATCTACCTGACACAGCCACCCACCATCATTGATGGAGTCGAATTTGATCGCGACCTACGGATCGTCGATGTTGCGGACGAACTGAGCTTTCTGGCGGTAACGTGCCAGTTCGAAGACGCCGCTGAAGTGGGCCAAGAAATCTTGACCCGAGTGTGCGCCAACCTGAATGACACTCCCGCCGATTCACTGCTGAATTTCTACCGTGCCTATCGAGCCACCGTTCGAGTGAAGGTGGCAATCTTGCGGTCACAGCAGTCCGAAGGCGACGAGAGAAGAAAAGCAATCTCGGAAGCCGAACGCTATCTGGGGATCGCAACCGAACTCGCGGAACGATTGGGACCGTTGCCGGCCATCATCATTCGCGGGCGAAGCGGCACCGGCAAATCAACATTGGCCAGAGCAATCGCTGACGAAGTGGTTGCCCAACACATCGCAACGGATCACGTGCGCCGAACCATTTCGTTTCATGACCTCCCTAACGTCTACAGCGACTCGGCTCGGAACGCCGTGTACACCGAAGCAATCGACCAAGCGGTTCAGCATTGGCAGCAAGGCCGCCTCGTCATTCTTGACGGCACCTTTCTCAAACAGAACTGGCTCGAGGAAGCGTACCAATCGCTTGCGGAAACCGGGGCTCGAGTCTTCATTTTCACGTGCGAGTGTCCTGACTCGGTTGCGATGGAACGCGTGCGGCATCGAGCAGTTCGTGGAAACTCGGAATCGGAAGCGGACGAAAGGGTGCTGCAGCAGCAGACCGACAGCGTGACGGAACCTCCGACCGGTTGCACCTCGTTTCGGATCGACACCACACAAGACGTGTCACATCAATTAGCACAGATTCAAATGCTGCTGTCCGGAACATAACTTGCGTCGAAGCGTTGAGCGAAATCCACCACGGGGTAAATCGGCACCTCCACTTCATCCCCGTGCTCCCTCACACGCGGCAGAACAACATGCACGACCCCAAAAAACTCAATCGTCGCCACTTCACCCAAATCAGTACCGCATCGGCCTTGGGAGCAAGCGCGATCGCCGCAGCCAAAGAGCCCGGAGCGTCAACGGCTGGTAACTCGGCTTCCAAATCGGCCCAAATCCAACCAGTGGGTGGACGAGACATCGATAGCACGGCGAAGAAAGTCCCGTTGGCACCACCCGACAAGCAGCCGCCCAACCTTGAACTCCCGTCGACGCCGCCAAAGAAGATCGGCTACGCGATCGTCGGCTTGGGGCAACTGTCGCTCGGACAAATTTTGCCCGCCTTCGGCCAATGCGAATTTGCGGAACCTGTCGCTTTGGTCAGTGGCCATCCGGACAAGGCAAAAACGGTTGCTGAGGCCTATGGAATCGAATCGGACGCAATCTACAACTACGACAACTTCGACCAAATCGCAAACGATGACCGAATCGATATCGTTTACATCGTGTTGCCCAATTCCATGCATGCCGAATTCACGATCCGAGCATTGGAAGCGGGGAAGCATGTGCTTTGTGAGAAGCCGATGGCATCCACCATCGATGAATGCGAACGCATGATCGAAGCGGCGAAGAAGGCCGACCGTAAACTCATGATTGCCTACCGCCTGCACTACGAACCCTTCAATCAGAAGGTCATGCAGATGTGCGACGAAAAACGCTTCGGTCAAATCAAAACGTTCAGCGGTAGCTTCTGCATCAACGTTACCGCACCCAACATTCGGCTTTCCTCGAAACTCGCCGGAGGTCCAGTGGGCGATGTCGGGGTGTATCCAATCAATGCCTCCCGGTACGTGACCGGTGAAGAACCGATTGAAGTCTTCGCCCAATCCCATCAGCCCACCGACGATTCGCGATTCCGCGAAGTCCCCGAGAGTGTCTCTTGTTTGCTCCGCTTCCCTTCGGGTGTGCTCGCCAACATCGATTGCAGCTTTGGGACGCACCGCAGTGATTTCTTCCGTGTCGCCTGCGCGGACGGGATGATCGAGCTGACACCAGCGTTTAGCTACAACGGGCAACGCCTGACGACCCATCATTCATCGGAACAAAATGGATCCGTGGTGACCGAGCATGACATCAAAGAAGCAAATCACTTTGCTTCCGAGATGGATGCCTTCGCAGATGCGCTGCTTCATCAGAAACCGATCCAAACCCCGGGTGAAGAAGGTCTCGCCGACATGCGGATCCTGGCAGCGATGGCTCAGTCCATTCGAGAGCAACGACCGGTGCGTGTTCACCAGGCTTGATGCGGTCCACGACGATCCGCACAGCAACAACCATCGTGATGCCCAACCAGTCGGCTGAGCACGCACACGATCGATGTTCAGTGTCCATTCTCCGCCGACTGTGAAACGTCGCCCGGGACCAACATGGGTGATGCGTCAATTTCTTCCGCATCCATTAGGGAAGCGACTTGCTGCAGTGTCGACAGCATCCGCAATTGTTCGTCTTTCGACAATTCCGAAAGTGCGTTCCGGAAACGGTCCTGCAACAAAGAAGGTGACGCTTCCAACAGCTTCTCGCCATCCTTGGTCATTGCAATCAAAACGGAACGTCCGTCCTTCGGAGAACGTTCTCGCACAACCAACGAACGCTCCTGCAGCCGACGGAGAATTCCTGTCACCGTCGCTTGACTCAAATGAACATCCTTCGCAATGGCCGAAGGGGTCGCCTGTTCAATTCTCGAGATGGCCTGCAAGACAGCCAACTGCGGACCGGTCAATCCGTGACCTCCGACGAGCTGCCGCGAATGCAGATCCACGGCACGGATGATCCGACGAATCGATGCCACGATTTGGTCTTCGTGGCTGAGCGGGCACGGTTCACCTTGGCTCAAGGTGTCGTGACAAGAATTTCGAGAGCGGGGGGACAAGGGCTTGAACCGACTGAAACCTCGGACACGGGCGGATGCGAACTGCACCCATCATCCCAACGGGGCCTGCCGGCATTTTAGTCGTTGCCGAATACACCTGTCACCTCATAGATCGCTCCGCTAGGATGCTTTGAGCTCAAAGCATTTTTTGAAGGCCAAGTTCAGTTTCACCTGACGACTCAACGAACACTGAACTCAGCTTTTCGAGTGATGTGGACCGACTGCAAGCAACGCACCGAACATCAAGGAACCTCGATGATGAACCAGTCCGAGAAAACTTCACTGCTCGATTATCAAGACCAAAGTTACGGCAGTGACCCCACGAAGGTCCGAGACACGAATAAATACACAGACGAATACGTTCGGGGCTTCGTCGAAAAATGGGACGAACTGATCGACTGGGATCAACGCAGCGAATCGGAAGGTGATTTCTTCATCCGAGAACTCGAGAAACGTGGTGTCCGACGAGTCCTGGATGTCGCAACGGGGACCGGCTTTCATTCGGTTCGATTGATCGAGGCCGGCTTTGAAGTGGTGAGTGCTGACGGAAGTCCCTACATGCTTGCCAAAGCCTTCGAGAATGCCCGGCGGCGAGGGCACGTCCTCCGTACGGTCCAGGCCGATTGGCGGTGGCTAAATCGCGATATCTACGGCCGCTTCGATGCCGTCATTTGTCTAGGCAATTCGTTCACTCATTTGTTTAGCGACCGCGACCGCCGAAAGGCCCTGGCCGAGTTCTACTCGTCGCTGAGGCACGATGGCGTGCTGATACTTGATCAACGAAACTACGATTCCATTCTGGACAACGGTTTCAACTCCAAACACAAATACTACTACTGTGGCGACAGAGTTTCCGCAGTCCCCGAGCATGTCGACGAGGGGCTCGCACGATTTTGCTACTCGTTCCCAGATGGCTCTGAATACCACTTGAACATGTTTCCCTTGCGAAAAAAGTATGTTTGCGGTCTGATGCAAGAAGTCGGTTTTCAACGCGTCGATACGTTTGGTGACTTCCAAGAAACCTATCACGAGGAAGACCCCGATTTCTTCGTTCACGTTGCGGAGAAGTGCTATCACTCGCTCGTGCCCGAAGACCAACGCGTCATTGGTGACCAAGCGCACGTTGACAATGATGAAACCGGCACCAACGGTCGTGGTGAATCAACGGAGGCTATCTCGTGAATTGCAATTACGATGCTGCAACTGAAACCGCGAGAAATTACTACAACAGCGAGGATGCCGACCGCTTCTACGCGGAAATCTGGGGCGGCGAGGACATCCACGTGGGCCTGTATCAGTCACCTGATGAAGCGATCGCGACCGCCAGTCGCCGGACCGTCGAGGCGATGGCCGACCGGTTGGAAAAGGTTAACCAAACCTCCACCGTTCTCGACATCGGAAGCGGCTATGGCGGTGCGGCCCGCGTCGTCGCAAAGCGATTTGGATGCCGTGTCATCGGTTTGAATTTAGCTGAAACGGAGAATGCTCGGCATCGCGAATTGAACGTTGCGGCTGGCATGAACGAGCAAATTCAAGTTCTCGACGGACGCTTTGAATCCATCCCGCTAGAAGACCAATCGGTGGATGTCGTCTGGTCTCAAGATGCGATCTTGCACAGCGGCGACCGGAAAACCGTGCTAAGTGAAGTCAACCGAGTGCTCCGCTCAGGCGGCCAGTTCGTGTTCACCGACCCAATGCAAAGCGACCAGTGCCCCGACGGCGTGTTGCAACCGATTCTGGAACGAATTCATCTCCCAGACCTGGGCTCACCCGGCTTCTACCGGCAGGAGGCCTCCAATTTGGGATGGAATGACCTTGGGTTCCAGGATTTGAGTCATCAATTGGTCAATCACTACGCTCGCGTCTTAGAAACCACTCGGCAACGTGAAGCGGAACTGGAAGAAAAGGTTTCCGAAGCATACATCCAGCGGATGAAGAACGGACTCCAGCACTGGATCGACGGTGGCAACGCGGGTCATTTGGCTTGGGGCATTTTCCTTTTTGAAAAACCGTGATTGATACCGACCCTAATCAAGAATCTGCGAGCGAAACGCCAGCAGTCGTCGATGAAACTGACCAAAGTGGTTGGCAACGACACTTCCGCGTGCATCCGGTGGTCTTCCCAACCGCCGCGATCGGGATCTTGCTTCTTGTCCTGATCACGATCATCCTTCCGACCGAAAAAGCCGCGGATGCACTGGCGTTACTTCGAGACCGGATCAGCGACCAATTCGGTTGGTTGTACGTGCTCTCGATGAATGGATTTTTGGCGTTGTCGATTTATTTGGCGTTTGGACGCTACGGTGATATCCGTTTGGGTCGGCCTGACGATCGGCCGGAGTTTGGACGTCTTACCTGGTTCGCCATGCTTTTCAGCGCAGGGATGGGAATCGGCTTGGTTTTTTGGAGTGTGGCCGAACCCATCGACCATTTTCTTGATGCGCCGCCTGGCAGTGAGTCAGCGAACTGGCCCTCGCGGATGGCAATGGCAACGACAATCTTTCACTGGGGACTGCATCCCTGGGCACTCTATGCGATGGTCGCTCTTGCTCTGGCATACGCGGGATTTCGGAAGGGGCGTCCACTCAGTTTGCGTTCCCTGCTGCATCCATTGCTGGGGCGTCGTTGCGACGGCTTTCTCGGAAACTTAATCGACATTCTGGCAATCGTCGCGACATTGACCGGCGTCGCAACCTCACTTGGCATTGGTGCTCAACAAGTCAACGCGGGCTTTGCCTATTTGTTTGGTGTGCCGGTGGACCTGACGGTTCAGGTGATTGTCATTGCGGTCATCACCGCGATTGCAACCGTGTCGGTCGTGCTCGGTTTGGATGTGGGCATCCGAAGGCTCTCGGAACTGAACATCTTCCTCGCCACTTGTTTGATGCTACTGGTAATCTTCGGCGCCGGATGGACCGGCTATCTGCGTGGTCTCGTCGACAATGTGGGCGCTTATCTACAAATCTTGCCAACGAGCTCTTTCCGCACCGGTGCCTACAGTAGCGAAGGCCGTCAATGGTTGACCGGATGGACCGTTTTCTTTTGGGCGTGGTGGATTTCCTGGTCTCCTTTCGTCGGAATGTTCATCGCTCGCGTCTCCCGAGGCAGAACCATTCGGGAATTTATCATTGGTGTCTTGTTGGTTCCGTCATTAATCGGCATGGCCTGGTTGACCGCGTTTGGAAACACCACGCTCAAGCAGCACACCCAAATTGAAACACTTCGGTCGCAAGGGGTCGATGCGGACAAAACGCTGCCGCTGTATCAAGTCGCCATCACCGACAATGACGGCGAGCTGACGAAAGACGACGAAGGCAACTGGGCCCATCAAGGCGAACGACTCACTGCCGTCGAATATCGCAGCGAAACCATCGTGACGGCAGATGGAAGTGAACAGATCGCAACATTGCCCACCGTGATGTTTGTGATGCTGGACGGCTTATTCCAAACCCAATGGCTGGTCACATTTGCGATTTCGATCGCGACGATCTGCATCATCCTGTTTTTTGTCACCTCGTCCGATTCAGCATCCATGGTGATCGACATCATTGCGTCGGGTGGCAATCCAAATCCTCCCCTGGGCACGCGATTGTTTTGGGCCATCACGGAAGGAGTCGTCGCAGCGACGTTGCTGGTGGTGGGCGGTCTACAAGCCTTGCAAGCTGCCTCCATCGCCACCGCACTGCCGATGGTCCTGATCTTGATCCTTGCCTGCATTGCCTTGCTGAAGGACTTGCGAGCAGAAATAGAACCAAGTCAATCAGGCCAACCAGTTGAAAGCCGTTGAAATCTCAGTTGCCTAGTCTTGCTGATAACGCTGGGCCACAACACGGAACTCGAAACCATTGGCGGTGGCAATGCTGACGAACACGGTCTTCTCGATCTCCTCCACGGAATCGTGCCCCGCGTCCCGAGCGAATTCAAGTTCAAGCTTTGCCAATTCTGCTTCCAGGGCAGGCGGAATGAATTTCAAAACGAATCGACCGTTGGTTGAGATTCCCGCCTGGTTCAGCAATCGATGTTCAAACTCTTTCAGTGGGCTGGCGTGGGTCCACATGAAATACAACCGCCCCTCCTGACTCGGATCTGACAACCGTCGAGCACGGACGGATGAGGCAAAGCCTTTCGCGAGATCCATTCCGTGCTGGTCTCCACCGATCACTCCGAGTTCGATTTCAAAGTGGCCCAACTGACGAGCGTATTCACCCAAGTCCTTCGCCTGCCAATCGATTTGCCAACGTTCGTGACGAGGCACGCTCGCTTCTGTCTCACCGCTCAACAGATCGGGCCCAGCGGAGCCAACAGGTGCCCGACCTTCCAATCCGCTCGCCCCAACCTTCGGGTCGAGCGAATTCGGGTCGAGCGATTCCGTCAGTCCGGGAAGCCGAGCCACGGCAACGACCGAGTCCAGAGCTGTTTGCAGGTCCAGCGGTTTCAGCGCGTCGACCTCTTCCTGAGACGGGGTGTCGAAGGGCTGGTCGATACGAATTCCGCTCGTCGCTCGAACCATTCGCACTTTCGCGACCGGCTCGGATTGCCGCTGAACCTCATCCGGCAGCAGGCACCAAAGAAGGAACAAGACACCCACCAAAGCCGATAACATCAACGTCAGCGTCAAGAAAAGCGACGACACCGCGTCGAACCAACTGGTCCGCATCGAGCCCAAACTTCGCGTTTTCGACACGTGGTTTTGTCTTGCTGGCATTTGTGAGCTCCGGTGACCCTGGCGATGAATGAAGCCCGATTCTAGTGGTTTCGTTGTGACAACGCGGAAGTTTCCCTGGCCGTCGAGGTGCGCCTTGCGATGCGTAACCCAGCTAAACAGGGTGGAAAATGGCGTCCCAGACCGAGATTTAGATTCGATGAATCCACCAGATTTTCGGGCAGCGGACGAACAAGCTCGGTTGACTCGGTGTAGCAAGAAATGAGAATACGAGGACCTGCCGACCGTATTTTTCTCGATGGAAAACGTCGCGGACGCACGTTTCCGCCAACACCTTCGACCGCTTGAAGGCCAACCTTGTCCCAGCTCAGGCTACCAACGACCTGCGTTTTGCTGGCGTCATTGCTGATCAGCAATGTCGCGGGCTGGCTGCACGTCGGTTGCTGCTCGAGCGTATCCAACGTTGCCCCAAGTGTTCAAAACGTCGCGGTAGCATCCGCCGTCGCCTCACATTCGTGCTGCTGTCACGATCATTGCCATCTGGCAACACCTGCTCGACAGACGGCCCAAGATCAAACGTCGCACGAAGGCGTTCCGGGCAACGAGCATGACTCCGACACGTGCAGCATCTGCCAGCACTTTTCTTTGTCGCGACATGCGACGGCTCTGCTAAGCGGTCCGGTCTGCATCACGATCGTCCCGACGCCTCAAAGTGTGATTCCGGTCTCGGATCACATCTCACAATCCATCCAGCGCGGTGGACTTTCTGTGCGTGGGCCACCGAATGCTTCTATGCATTCGTTTTCCCGAAGTCAGCCAACGGTTTAAAGACCGAGAGCGTTCGTGCACCTCGCATGAGCACTCCCGTGCCTAACCTTAGACGCGGATCTGTGATCTTTCGTCTGTTCGATCCCCCGAACAATTTCGAAGATGTGTCGCGGCTAGCTGCCCGACACTCAGATCGCTGAAGCGATCATCACGCTGACTTCGCAACCCGGTCCATGTGTTTTGAAGGTTTCGCGTGATGGCAAGCGTTCCCGCTGCCGCCCCGAAGCAAAGCTGGTTGTCGAAAGTCATGACAACCGACTTTTGCCCTTGGGCGAATCGTTTTGTTTATTGGTTGAAAGAGCCCGTTGGCTGGTTCGCGTTGGCGACCTTGGTCAGCGTGCTCATCGGGATGTACTTCAGCCCCATCGGATGGTCGCTCGCGGCTTCGCTGACCGCCATCATCGTGGCGGGGATGGCGTGGCCGTGGATCGCGGTGAACGCCACTCGTTGCGCACTGCGACCAGAAGTCCCCACGGTTCACGAGGGCACGTCGTGCCGAATGGTGTTGGCCGTTAAAAACCGATTGCCGCTGCCCGTCATGGGATTAGCGATCGAAGGTTACTTGGATTGCCACGCCAGCGAAGACAACACACCGACCGTCGGATTAATGCGTGTGCCACCGCTTTGCACCGCAGAGTACGGTGTCGATGTCACGCCACAACTTCGCGGTCACTACCCGGTCACGCAACCGAAGGTTGCCTGCTCGTTTCCCTTTGGAATCTGGACCGCTCGTCGCGATTTGGCGGAATCAACCCCCATCACCGTTTGGCCAAAGGTCTATCCCATCCAAGGCCAACTGCCCATCGTTGGGAAGTGTTTCGCTGCTCAGGCCGAGGGCGATCGAGGCGGCCGGACAGGCGATTTCCTGGGGGCCCGAGTTTTCCGCCGCGGCGATTCAGCGAAACAGGTGAACTGGGTCGCATCGGAACGCAGCCAATCACTGATCGTCAACGAACGTGGCGAAGCTCAAACGCCGCAGATCGCGGTGTTGGTCGACACTCGCTGCCTTGCCGGACGAAATGCCTTGGCACGACAACTTCGCGTGGCCGCCAGTCTGCTGCACTCGTTCCATCACTCCCAAATCAATGCCCAAGTATGGCTGGGTCGGCAAGAACTGACCTATGGACTGCACGCCGCCGGTCGTCGCAAGATGCTGGATGCTTTGGCCGACATTCCGGTCGATGGCAACCAAGACCACTGCGAACTCAACGGCATCCCCCGCATCGAAATTCGCGGCACGGCCGATGGCGTCATCCATCTCCATTTCCATCAAGCCGCCACGGGCCGCGTCCAGCGAGAACGTTGTCACGAAATCGCAATCCCCGCGGGTGCTGACCTGGAACATGCGATATTGACGGTTTGGAAGGAGGTGCTGCATGTCAAAGTCGCCGCCTGAGCAAAACCTTTGGTTCGATCGCAAAACGTCCGAGGCCGTGACCCTCGCGGTCATCTCCCTGTTCGCCGTGGGATGTTTGCGTCGTCCCGTTGAGCCACCTGCACTGTTCTTCACGGAACTGTTCTTGATCGCGGGCGTCTTTGTGGCCTGCTACGTGGTCACGCGATCGCCAAAGTTCAGCTACCGCATCGAATGGCTCGCGTTGATCCCGCTCACACCGGTGGTCATGGCTTTCCTGGCCAGAGCCCTCGGCTCACCGATCGCCTACGAGATGTCCATGTTGACGACGTTGGGTACCGCATCGTTGGCCTTGGCCATCGGAACCCAACATCGCCCCAAAGCGAAGCAAGAGAAAAGCTCGGAAGATACCATTCTCGAACTGGAAACACCTGACAACACCTCGCGGCTGCGTCCGATGTCCCTGGTGGCGTCCGGGTTTCTCACGTTGTTCACAGTTTCGATTTCTGACAATCAATCAGCGGTTCTCATCGCGATCGTTTGGATGAGCGTTTGCGTGTGGCACCTGGTTGCAAATCACTGGGAACGTTTCGAACAATGCGCCGTCACGCGAGTCCAACGCAACACCGGGCTGCGTCCCATGACGGTGATCCTCGCCGTGGTGCTGTGCCTCGTCAGTGGATTGGTTGCTCGCGATCGTCTGGGAGACACCACCAAACTCGCCTTTGGCATCATGCCAACCAGCGGAGGTTCCAAATGGTCGGACCCCGCAGCGCGAAGCGGGATCGGGACGGGCGACAAAGCCATCGCCGCGAAAGATCATGCGGAATCGTTTGGTGCTGTCGAATCGGAGCTGTTCCTCGAGTCCACCGAATCGACGCTGTTCGACATGTTCAGCGACACGATTGGCGAACCCAAACGCGTCAAAAAGTTTGAACGACGCCAAGGTCTGACGCCCGAGAAGTTCTTGGAAGCTCACGAGAAAACGGCCAAGAGCGAAAAGGGTGGCGGTTCCTTCACCACCGACCGCATGCCGCCCAAGAAACACCTTCACCTCGAAGACACCCCAGAAAATGCTGTTCTGCAATGGACCGGACCGACGGGAATTCGGTTGGCGATGAATCGCTACGACACGTTTGACGGCGTTGAGTGGACCAATGAACTCAGCCATCAAAACGACAATCTGCTTCACCGCGAAATCGAAGAAGAAAGCTGGTTCTGCGATCCCAACCTCCTTTCGCTGGTACCGAATTGGCTGCAGCGGCAACCTGCGGTTCACCAAGTCAAAATTCTCAAACTCAATTCACCAAAGATTCCGACGTCGATGCTGACGATTGGCGTGAGCATCAAAGACGTCAACCGCCCCGATTTCTTCGGCATTGCCGAGGATGATACCTACGTCATGCCGGGACGTGACAAGGTGCCGCCACTGACGGTCATCAACACAACTTCGATGAAGCTTGCCGAAGACGATTTGTTGGAACATCTCCAAGACATTGAGGCGACGACGAAACCACTGTCCAACGCGCAAACCCAAACACAACTAGCGGAACTCACCCGCCAATGGACGGCTGGAGTGGAAGGCCCCTACGCCAAGCTCAACAGCGTGGTCGATCATCTTCGAGACGAATTTGAGTTCGATCGCGAAGCGACCGCACAAACAGGCCAACCGCTTCACGAATTTCTGCAAACCCGATCCGGAGGCGACCACTTGTTCGCCACCACCGCGGCCTTGATGGCTCGCGAGCTCGGACTGCATTCACGATTGGCCACCGGTTTCTATGTTCGACCCTCCGCGTTTGATATCTCCGCCGGACACACCAATGTCTTGCCGACCGACGTCCATGTTTGGACGGAGATCCAAATGAACGACGGACGCTGGTTCCCCATCGAGCCCACTCCGGGATATCGCCAACCGGCTTACCAACCTTCGTTGTGGCTTCGTTCCAAACGTTTCCTTGCCGCCTACTGGCCGCACTTGAGCCTCATTTCTCTGCTTGCCTGCTTCGCCTACCTGACACGGGTGAGATGGATCGACTTGACCCTTCGCGTGCTTTATCCCATCGGATCGCTGCTACTACCGCGACATCGCGTGGGACTGGCCATGCGTGTTGTGCAAATGCGAGCCAAACTTGCTGGCTGCCCTCGAACAACCGGGATGCCCCAACGCGACTGGTTGCTCGGACTGACAGCTCAACAAGATCAAGCGTCTCACGCCGCCAAACGATTTTGTGACTACGCCGACCGCATGACGTTCGCTCCTCCCTCTTCATTAAATGCTCCCGCCAATATCCCGAACGAATTTGTCATGAACCTGAATCTCCGGACTCTTCGCCGCATCGCCACGGAGTCCCACGCATGAGCGCTTTGATGAACGATACGGAGTTGGACGCAACCGTCGAAAAGCTGAGCCAACTTCGCGACCATCTCAATGGGATCCTGCTGGGAAAAAATGAGGCCGTTGAACTGGTGATTGCTTGTCTGCTCTCGCAAGGCCACCTGTTGCTGAACGACCTTCCAGGAACGGGCAAAACGACTTTGGCCAAAGCCATCGCGTCGTGCATCGGAGGCAAGTTGGCTCGGATGCAATGCACGCCCGACTTGTTGCCATCGGACGTGACGGGCTTCAACCTGTTCAATCAAAAGACTCGCGAATTTGAGTTTCATCCTGGCCCGGTTTTCTCCGATGTATTGCTCGCTGATGAATTGAACCGAACCACGCCGCGAACGCAGAGCGCTTTGTTGGAAGCGATGGCGGAACGACAAGTCACCATCGACGCGATCCCGCATGATTTGTCCGAAACTTTCTTTGTCATCGCCACCCAAAACCCGATCGATTCGCACGGCGCGTATCCTTTGCCGGAAGCTCAACTGGACCGGTTCACGATTCAGTTGAAGATCGGCTACCCCGACCGATCGTCGCAACTGGACATTTTGGAAGCCGCCACGCGACCGCCCGGTGAGCGAGCCCAAGTGTCGTGCGTGCTTTCACGAGAAGAACTGAGCGGATTGCAAGCGAAGGTTCAAAGCATCACCGTCCACCCTCGTGTCCGGGAATACTTGGTGGATTTGGTCGAAGCCACTCGCAACGAACCCACCATCGAACTGGGCGTCAGCCCACGAGGCATGTTGCTTTGGCAACGCATCGCTCAAGCATGGGCGTTGCTGCAAGGCCGCGATTTCGTCACGCCGAGCGACATCACCCATGTTGCTCGGCCGGTGCTTTCCGTTCGCCTGCTGGCGACCACGGAAGACGTGCAGCAAGTGATCGATCGAATTCTCGAGTCGGTCCCCGCACCGGAGTACAAGTGATGAATCGAACGCGAAGACTTCCACTCGGTGCCATGAAGCGAACACTTCCAGCTTTCGCCATGGTCCTGATCACGCTGATGGTTGGTTGCGGCGAGACGAAAGACTCGCCGAAAGCGTCTCACTTCGAACATGATCACATCATCGCGGAACATTGGCCGGAGGACTTGCCCGACGTTGCCGCCAAGTTGCGAAGCCGCTTGGAAAGCGATTCGATCAACGAACAAACGCATGCCGAAATTTTGGACTTGGTGACCTGGACTCCTGAGATTGCCGCCGACACCAACCTCACCGAACAGGACTGGATCCCGCTTCACGAAGCGACCGAGTCCACGCTCGCCAACCTGCGTGCGTCGCAGTCGACCAACCTGACCGAGTCGGACAAGAACCAGATTCTCGCTCTGTGCTTCCTGATCGACGAGACCGCGAATTTGATCCCCGAACAACTGCCCACTTTTTCTAGCAACGATCCATGAACCAATCCGCTCTCTCCATGATCGTCGGCGGGATCATTCGTGTGGTGCAAGGCTTCGCGCAGGCCTCGCCGACGTTGCTGGTCGGTTTGCTGATCGCCGCCATCTTGCGTTACTACCTGCGTCCGGATGGAACCCGGCGATTGTTTGGCGGTGACAACTGGCGCTCGCTGCCGCAATCTTGGTTGGTCGGCATGTTGCTGCCGGTTTGCTCGATCGGTGTGTTGCCAATCCTGCTGGAGATGCGACGAGCCAAAGTCAAACCAGGTGCCATGTCAGCGTTCGCGCTTTCGGCACCTCTCTTCAACCCTTTGTCGCTGCTGTATGGCCTCACACTCAGTCGGCCGTTGGTGATCATCCTGTTCGCGATTGGTTCACTGATCGTGGTGACATCGCTGGGTTTGATTTGGGACGCGTTCACCAAACGGGAAGAAAAAGAGACCGATGCAGCCAACTCTGAAACGGACGACGAAGCTTCCGCGGACCAACTGATCGGACTGCGACGTTTGTTCGCCACCGTCGTCCACTTTTCGCGCGAGGCCACCGGGCAAACGTTGGTGTTGACGATCCTGGCTCTTTCGGGATTGGCAGTTCTTGCCGCAATCCTGCCCTATGGCTCGATGCAACACTCGGTCGAACGAGACGATCTGTGGGCTCCTTTGAAAATGTTGCTGGTCGCCGTGCCGGTGTATGCGACGCCGATGCTGGCGATGAGTCAAATGGGAATGATGTTCCAACACGCGAATTCGCCGGGGGCATCGTTCACGCTGTTGATTTTGGGGACCGGCATGAATTTCGCGACCCCATATTGGTTTGGTCGCAACTACGGATGGAAGGCGGCCGCACGCTGGATGCTGGCCTTGCTCGCAATCGTGATTGCGATTTCCTATGCCATCAATCGACCGCTGATTCCGCCGGGCGTCGAACCGGCCGGACACACCCATGCCTTCGACGTTTACACGAATCCGCTGTCGGCTTTCCAAGCCGTCAACTGGGCGACGTTCCAAGAGTTGGTATCCAAGAGCATTGACATCAGCACGACGGCCTCGTTGATCGTTTTGGGTGTCGTGATCTTAATGGGGCTTATTTTTCGTCAGTTCGGAATCGACGAAGCCTGGCTCATCAAGGGTGCCAGCCAGAAATCATTCTCCTCTTCCATCGAACAGGGCAACGCATCAAGAAGCTCGTTGGACTTGATCGTGCCGTCGGGTGTGATTGGTGCGACCATGTTGGCCGGTTTGGTGGCCATGAGCATTGTTGCCTGCTTCGCCTATTACCCTCCCGCCGAAGAATGCTTGGACGAGATCAGCGTGGCGCGAGCCGAATGCCTTTCCGCCGCCAACAGCGGACAAGTCGACCACGCCATGTTCTGGTTGCCGGTTTGGGAAGACTGGAGCCGTCGTTTGGAAGTTGGCACGATGCTTCGAACCGGAACGCTGCGTCCGTACCAACGCATGCAGGGTTATCTGATTCGCAAAAAGCTTGAGACGCTGGAACACGAATTGGAACACGACCCATTTGAACAGGATGAAACGCAAAAGGTCGTTCGAGACCTGCTGGCAACCAATTCCCGATGGGTCCGATCATTCCGTGAGTGATCGGCGAACAGCTTTGCTCCAAGCGAAGTCCACCGGGCTATCGCGAGCCCAGCAACGTCGCGTCGTTCACTTCGCCAAGCGGTTTAGCAATTCAACAATCTGATCGTGCATTTCTTCGTCGGCGGTGATGACGATCGATTGGGTGTGGGGATACGGTGCCATGGTTGCCTTCCCTCCAAGTGCTTCCCACCGGTCAGGCGTGATCTTGATCTGCATGAGCTCCATCAGCAGATTCGGCCTCCACTCTTGCTTTCCGTTCCAAACCGGTAGATGCGAAGTGGGATAGACCCGAAGGATCATCGGCCTCGCCGGCTCTTCCACCTCCGCCGAGACTCGCGGTCCGGTCGCGGCGACGCTCGCAACGACCAACAAAGCCAACAGGGCCACAGCAACTTTCTGACGCATCGTTCACTCCATTCCGATTGAAGAAATCTATCCCATTGGTGTCAAACCACTCCACTAACCTAGCGTGAAGGGGTTCGCTCCCGAATAGCAGTTGGGTGGGATGCAACGCGGCGCGTTGGTTCAGCCGCTCTATTCTTCATTGCGAGATTGGCGACTGATTGCAGGACTTGTAGCAAATGCCCCCATTCGGAGCGGAAAAACCGAAGGGTTTGGCAGCAACACCTACGAATCCCTCTGGTGGGCCGACTACAATGGACCCGCGTTTGCAACGGAAATTCGCTCGAGGTCTCAACGTAATGCCGATTCAAGCCCGAAATTCCCGAGGCTTTACACTGGTCGAATTGCTGGTGGTGATTGCCATCATCGGTGTGCTGATCGCCATGCTGCTTCCCGCGGTCCAATCCGCCCGTGAAGCCGCTCGATCGACCGATTGCAAGAACCGCATGCGTCAATTGGCGTTGGCGGCGCAGATGCATCACGATGCACTTCGCTATTTTCCTCCGGCTCGTTATGAGTCGCGACCGGACGCGGCACCGTCTGAGCAATGCGGATTGGAAACGCCCACTTGGCTCGCCCGAGTCATGCCCTACATCGAACAAGCGGCGTTGGGTGAGAAATGGGACCTTTCCAAACCATGGCACGAACATCCCGAATCCGTTCGCAACACGGTTCCGGATTTGTTCCTTTGTCCGTCACGACGCAGCGGAACCCAACCCGTTGGCGTGCGCAGTCTGCGGACCACGGTGGATGGCGGAGGCGGACGATTGCCATGCGGATGCCCCATGCCTCCTCGTCCAACGGATGTGGCCTTGGATGTTTCCGGTGCGCTCTCGGACTACGCTGGTAACCACGGTGACTTGACTCCCGGATCCACCGGTGCCCCCACCGACTTTTACTACGGCGGCAACGGGACCGGTGTGATCATCAGTGTTCGTCCACAGTGCAATCGAGATGGTGAAGCCGTCGCCCCCGCCGACCGAATCCGCATGGCATCGGTGTTCGATGGCACCTCCAGCACTTTCCTATTCGGCGAGAAATATGTGCCCACTGAAAAGCTGGGCCAGTTTCCTGAAGACACTCCGGCCTACGACGGTGACCACCTTCCCGCCTCCAGCCGATTGGCCGGACCGGGATTGCGATTGGCTCACGGCCCGACGGACATCCTGGCGGATATGTTCTCATTCGGCAGTTGGCATCCCGCCGGTGTGCATTTCGCTTTAGTGGATGGAAGCGTTCGCATGTTCGATGCGCACACCGACACGAAAGTGCTGGGATCACTGGCCAATCGTGGCGACGCTCGCGTGGTGGAGCTGGAGAACTGATGCGGCCGAGAATCGCACGAAGAGTCGCCCTCACACTCGCAACGTTGCTGTTGACAATGACCGGTTGCAGCAACGATTCGGAAACCGCCAACGGCATCGTGCAATTTACCGACGGAGAGCCCGTTCAATCAGGCAGCGTTGAATTCCGATCTCTGGACGACGGATCTCGATACGCCAGCAAAATCACCTCCCGCGGCACGTTCCGTTTAAGCGATGAGGATGGCAGGGTTCACTTGCCACCGGGCGACTACGAAGTCGTTGTGGTCCAGGTGGTCCTGACCGAAGACCTGGCGGCGGAGGCTCACGAACACGGACGCACCGTCCCACGCGGATACGCGGACTACTACACCAGTGGATTGACCGTGACACGTGAGGCCAATGACGAAACGCCCCTGGAAGTCGTTTTGGAACCGGACGGGCCCTGATCGGTCTCTCCGCGGCAATGTCTACCAAAGGCGGTCGGCCGCGGTCGGCGGTCGCATCATTCGATCCCGACGTCCGGGAGGCAATTCGCCCCGCCTCATCGCTGCTCGCAGCCGTCTTATGTACACGGATTCTTCATACGCACAGGAAGTCCATTTACACCTTTTATGCAATTACACTAGACTGGTGTCTTCGATGACCATTTGAATTGTTTGCTGTGGGTCGGCACAGCGATGCATCCGCTGTGGACGCCGTAATGTTTTCCACGACTGCCCCAACCAGTGACGACGGTGCCCCCACGTCGCACTCGCAGGATCCCCGAACCACAGAGCCCCCCAGCAACTTACCGTGGCAGGTGGACTCGTTGTGGGCGGAGTACCTTCGCATGCTGTTGGTCAGCTTGGCCGGTTGCTCGCTGGTGGCAACGCTGGTTCGAATTTCCGGCGATTCGCGGGTGATCTGGTTGGCGGCGGGATACGCCAGCGTCCTTGCCTACCTCTTCGCCGCAACTGGCCCATTGGTGCTTCGCGGAACCCTGCTCAGCCTCGGCGTGGTGCTTTCGGTCACCGCGTACCAGCAATCTCAGGGTGGCCTCCCCAACTCACCTCGTGAGTTCTTTTGCAATGCGAGTGTGCTGCTGGCCATCACGGCGTTTCTGGTGATGCATGAATGCCTTCGTTCGGTGACCGGCGTTTCCCGTCGGATCTCGCCGCGACAAATCGCATTGTTGGTGACGGCGGTTCTCCTGGTGGGCTACATGATTGTGTTGCCAACACTGGAATCCATCTGGGCCAGCACCCAGGCGAAACCCACCAACTACACACTCGAAGAACCGACGATGATGGAGCACCTGCGCATACGCAGTGCCAAGGCCGCGGTCTTCGGTGTCTTCGCGGCATTTGGAGCTTGCTTCGGCAGCTTTCTGAACGTGGTGGCGGACAGTGCCCCCAGAGGTCGTTCCGTCGCTTTTCGCGATTCGGCCTGTCCGCGATGTGGAAACAAGATTCGGCGAATCGACAACATCCCTCTGGTCAGCTATCTGAACTTGGGCGGCAAATGCCGCGATTGCCAATCCACCATTCCAATTCGCTATTTCTTGGTGGAACTCGCAACCACCGGGATCTTCGGATCGCTGTTTTTGTACGAACTGGTGACGGGCGCCGCCAACGTTCCCAGTTTTCTGCACTACAGCCACACCGGAATCTTGTGGATGATCCTTTACACCAAATGGCCGGTGATGGAGCTGTACCTGTTCCACTGCATGGTGTTTTGTTTTGTGCTGCTGGTCGCCTTGGTGGAAACCGACCGGCTTCGTTGTCCGGCGTGGCTAACCACCGGTATGTTCGTTTCAACGATTGCGGTGGCTCTGGCGGCACCTCATTCGGTGCCGGTGACACTGTTTGAGCAGATTCCGGTTGGCGCACCTGAACTTCCGGCCATTGTCACACGCTTGCTAACGGTGCTCGCGGGTGCCTCCGCCGGTTGGGCCCTGTCGTTGCTTGCACCTTTTGCAAAACTCCGAACCCATCAGGCGAGCACCTCAGTCGCGCTCGCCGCCATGCTGCTTGGGATCGCTCTTGGATGGCAAGCCACGCTCACGATCGGTGTGATCTGGCTCACATTGGCATTCGCGGCACGTACAGTCGGCGGCCGACGTTTGCGACCGCGGTGGCTGACACCGTCGATGCTCATGCTGTCTGCAGCGATGCTGCATCACCCCGCCTGGAAATGGCTGGCCAACCTATGGTGAACCACACCCAGGGGCAGCGTTCCTGAAAAATCGCCGACGCTCATTTGCTGAGAGACTTGAAAGCCGCAATTCGCGGCTTCAAGCGGATTCAAACTCATTCACGACAATCGTTGCAGTGGCCGCGCAACAGAATTTCGGTGACCTCACCAAACTGCTCGCTGGCACGACGACTCCCCGCTGTCAACTTCACATCGTCGAGGCACGAAACGGTGCCGCAATCGATGCACAAAAAGTGAGGGTGTCCGCCACCGTGTTCGGCATCGGGGTCGATCGTTTCAAACCGCCAAACGTGATCGCCAACTTCTGTCCGACGCAGCAGTCCCGCATCGACCATGTCGTTCAAATTCCGGAAAACGGTCGCCTTGTCCACGCCCAGTGACGACAAATCGTCCGCAACCAACGCGTGCGTGAGAGGTGACTTGGAACGGCGGAGCAATTGCAAAGTGGCTATTCGCGCCGGCGTGGCTCGAAGCCCCGCGCCGCGAATCGCTTGCTTGACCAATTCAAGCGATTCGTCCTCAGTCATCGTGAATTCCTAGCGTCGTGGAATGGAAAGAACACAAAATCTTACACCTGTGCAAACCCTGTGCAAGTGAAATCTACTCTCCTGCCGCGAGCATTTGACACCCTGAAAATGCACACTGGAGCCGTTTCATCGCCCACGAAGCAGGAAATCGCAGAAGTTTTTCGGACAGATCTTCCCAACCGCCCAATACATGCATATCTTATGCAACTAAGATCAAGTTTCCATACCAGTTCGTACGAGAAGACAGATGTTCCGTAGCGTCGCTTTGCTGATCGTGGTTCTTGCCAGCCCATCGACATTGACTGCCGCGGAAACCGAAAAATTGTCCGTGGTGGCGGCCACCCCCAATGCTGCGGCAATGCTACCACCACTGCCTCAGGGTTCGCGAATGGTGGTGTTGCTTGAAAACGATGGCGATTCGATCGAAACAATCAATCGCCGTGCCTTGTTAATGAAGGACGCGACTCACTTTGTCTATTTGCCCGGCGACGAATCGATCCTCATCACGATGTACCGCGAACGACTCCAGTCTCGGGGTGCGGTTCCCGTCGCATTGCCCCAACCCGTCCAACAACGACACGCCAGCGTTTCCTACACTGCCTTCCTGACGTTTGATTCCATGCTGGCATCGCTTCCGATCCAACGTTGATTGAACTTCCCTCAAACGCAATCTCATCCGACTCGTCCACCTGACGCCATCCCCATGATCGAGCTGACCACCCTGAATCCGGAACCCGCTGTCGAATCGACCACCTCCAAAACAATCTGGCGAGATTGGGTTGGGATCGTCGCTTCCGTTGGCTGTGCTATCCACTGCGCCGCCATGCCGTTTGTCATCGCTTACTTGCCGATGCTGGGCCTGAGTTTCCTGGCGGACGAATCCTTTCACCAATGGATGGCGCTCGCCTGTTTTCTGATCGCGATGGCGGCGTTCGTCCCGGGATTCCGAACTCACAAACGCTTGCTGCCTGGGGCGATCGCGGTTGTAGGCTTGGTGCTGATCACCGGGGCCGCCTTCGGCATGGCCGGCGATTGCTGTGCCGCCTGCGAAACCAACGGCGATCTGGCCGCGACGGATTCCACCGCGGTTTGCACCGACGCATGCTGTGAACACTGTGCCGCTGAAGCGGCTGTGGTTCCGCCCTCCGACTTGACCGAGTTGACTGTCAGTGAAACGCAGATGTCATCGTTTGTTCCTTTGGAAAGCTTTGGCCCCTGGATCACGCCGATCGGTGGCCTGCTGCTGGTCTCGGCCCACCTGCTCAACCGTCGTTATGGCTGCTTGTGTGGATGCTGCGAAACCAAGCAACCAGAGAGCGCTGCCTAGCGTCAGCGATCAACGGGCGGTGGACAGAGTTTCGGGGCGTCCGTCTTTTATCCCGAGGCGGCCCTTGGTTTCCGACCGAATCATCCGCAACCGAGCGAAATCCAGCGAGATCGCACGATGACCGATCAAGCACTGGCCCAAGCGTTGTTCAGTCAACAATGCTGGTGTTGGGGACAAGACGTCCTTCGTTCAAATGGCAATTGGCTGACTCACGTCGGTTTCGAAAAAGCCGCTCCGCCACAAGATCGATCCAGATGCTCCAGCGTTTACACGCTCGAGCTTTCTTCCACCTGCCGAATTGTGCTTCGTGGATTTGGCGTCTTCATCGGTGAAGATTCCATCGGTGGTTTGTTTCTCGAACGCTTCGAGTTCGTTGCCCAATGCACTTCGCTTGCCAAACTTGATTGCCCGCCGTGGTCCAACGAGGACTTGCCGGAATTTACAACTCCGCCTGAGGGCGCCCAAGATGAATTTGCAAGCCTGCTGATTCGTTTGGTGGATTGGATCGGTGACTATGAAACGGAATTGATCGGCGAGTTGGGCATGCAGTACCGCCGCGAAACGCTCGCGTCATGGGACAATGGCGAGCGGCAAGTCATCCCAGCCGGCCGGATGACTTCCGAGTGGCGAAGTCTTTCCCAATCGATCGCGACTGAACCGCAAAAGTGGTTTCAGGAAGCCACCGCAACGCGGTGATCTCTCAAGAGCGTCGCGTCTTGAGCTTCCAACCATTCTTGAATTGCATTTGCTCTGCGCCGACCGTTCAGTCGACGTTGATCAGTTCAACGATGAAATGCAGATGAGCATGCGGCGGAATGGAGCCGGGCGACCCACGTTCGCCATACCCTAAATGCGACGGCACCCATAGTTCGATCATGCCGCCTTCCCCGACCAACTGCATGCCTTCCGTCCAACCGGCAATCACGTTCCCAAGCGGAAACGTGGTGGGCTCACCTCGCTCATACGAGCTGTCAAAAACCTTGCCGTTGTTCAACCAACCTCGGTAGTTGACGGTGACCGTGTCCGAAGCCGTCGGTTTCTTTCCGCCGGAAGCTCGAAGCACGCGATAGTTCAAGCCGGATGCCGTTTCAGAAAACTCCGGCGGCGTTGGCGAATCCATCGCTCCCGTGCCTTCTTGCAGTTCGGGTTTGTCGTGGAAGAAGATTGCTGTCTTCACAACCGGCTCCGCCGCGGGCGTTGCCGTGTCTGCGGTCGTCACCTCCGTCGCAATGGAAGAATCAGCCAAAGGAGTCGAGCGGCATCCCATGCAACACAGAGCAGTCAACAGGCACCACGACGCCCAGAATTTCAGTTCCACTTTCACGCTCCTACCGCAACAAGCCTTCTCAAACGATCCTTCATCAGCCCGGAATGAAAGGCAAAAGCGTCCGGTCGCCCGCACACAACCTCCGGTCGTGCCGACACTAGCCAATTCCCATCATCCCCCGATAGCCCGATCCTTCGCACCCATCGCCAGCTCGCCATCGTCGTGGAGCCACGGATGCCCCCTCGAAACTGGCGCTGCCTTGCGATTCGGACTTCCAGTATTCTGCTCGCAACCAGCGTCGTGCTCTATCGAATGCCCCCCTGAAAACCTGAGCCCTGCATCGTGTTTTTTAAACCGAAGGCGAACTTGTCGGATTCCGCGAAATCGCGGATTGAATTCTGCCTGCAACAAATCGCGGAATGCCTGGGCTTTGAACGATTCACACTGCCGGTGCTGAGCCGAAAGGCATTGTTTTCGGCATACGATTCCGAGCGAGATTCGCGGCAGTTCGTTGCATACTTGGGCAGACACCTGAAACATGACGTCCAAGGGATCCAAGTGCGTGTTGGCCTGCCCCAGGCACCAAGTTTGGGCGGCGGATGCTGCGGTGGCGGCTCTTGCAGCGGCCCCGGCGAGCTACCTGGCCGGTACGACGCGACCAACCGATCGATCACCTTGGATCAGCAGATCGATATCGATCCGGCAATGGGTCTCGCCACGCTGATCAACGGCGTCGTCTGCGATCTTCTTTCGCAAAACAACTTTGCGGGAGCACACTTGCCCGAACAAGTCGAACTGGCCGTCATTGGGACGGGGCTGGGAATGATCCGCAATGGCATCAGTCTCGTCGCCAAACATCCGACGTCGTGGGATTCAACGCAGTGGGAACTCAGCCCGCGGCCATTCTTGGATAGCCCCTCGCTCGCCTACACCAATGCGATCGCCGCGTGGGCTCGTGATGAGCATTCGCCTAGCTGGGCAGCGGAACTTCCCAGCGATCTGAAACGCCCGATGCAAAAGTCGCTGAAGTTCCTGGTGAAGACCAACGACTCCTTCTTTCAACCGAAGTCGAAGCAACCCGTGCTATCGCAGTCGCAGACCGAATGGTGGCAATTGGCCGCCAGTCCGACCACGTCCAACCAAGTGATCGCCATTCGGCATTTGCAATCCTTCGGTGCGTTGGATGACGAACAAGAATCATTGCTGCTGGACAAACTACGGTCGACATCCACCGCGATCACACTCCATGCGATTGCCGCTGTGGAACGAATGGCGGTGCAGCACCCTGCGATCGCCAACGAAGTGATCGTGAATGAACTCAGCGCATTGACGGATCATCGCAATGATGAAGTCCGTGCAAAAAGCATGTGCGTGCTTGCACGGCTCGGTGCGTTGGACGACGCGACCGTCGAAACCGCAGCGATCATGTTGGAAGCACATCCAAAGCACGTTGTGTTTGCGGGCTTGCTTGCGTTGTCCACACGCGACTCAGTCCCCGAGGAAGCATTGTTGGCGGTGGACCGATGCTTTGTTCGACTGTTGCGAGCATGCGACTACGACTTTGTCGAATTGATTGTCGCCGCTTACCGTCGTTGGCTGAATGATCCTCAACCGCACCTGGAAGAGTTGTTCCAAAACAGCCCCGAGCTTCTTCCGATTGCGTTGGAAACGCTGCAAAACGTCCCCCAGCAACTCGTTCCGCTTCGCCGCAGCGCCTAAACCGGCGGCTTTCACAAACCCCAGCAACCACAGCGCTCAAACGCCCAAACTAACCGTGAGCATTTGCACCACTAGTTGCACCTGATGCAATACAAGACAGCAAAAACAGTCCATTTGAGTCCAATTCTGACCAAACCAACGGTGATGCTGAAAACGGTGCAGACAAACAAAAACCCCGCAAAACACTAGGCTTCACGGGGTTTTCGGGAGTGGGCGATACAGAACTCGAATCTGTGACCTCCACGATGTCAACGTGGCGCTCTAACCAACTGAGCTAATCGCCCGATTACGTGTTTCTCGGGGGTTGATTCCGAGTGGTTGGCCGCGGTTTTTCGCGGGACTTTGGTAGCAGATCGGCAGCTGAAGCGGTGGGCTGCAGAAGCTCTGTTGCCAAAGCGGTCGCACAGTTTGCGATGACCCTGACGGTTCGTCAAGCCACCCCGAATCGACTTTTTGAAGCACCTCGACCGCAGTCTCATTCGTGGCTGGATCGATGAAAACGCAAAGTTTTCATCAATTCGCTGTTGACGGCTGCCAACCCACCCCTGGATACTTCGGGAAATTGGGGTTGACGCGGTTGGAACGGTTTTTGCGAATTCAATCTGGCCAAACGGTCTGACTATCCTATGGTTGGACAGCGGATCCTCGATTGGACGATCACGTCCCCCGCACCCTTGGGAACTCACGTTCCTCCAATTTCATTTCGATTTGCGCCGGAACGCCTCCCGGCCGGAGAAGATTGCTTTAGTGGCATTGGCACGAAGAAACGTACAACCGGAAAATCGCGATTCAACTCGCATCAACTCCCAAATTCGCATCTCGCCGGTGCGAGTCGTCAGCGAAGAGGGAGAACAGCTCGGAATCATCCCGACTGAACAAGCTCTCGAACGCGCCCGCGACGCGGGTCTGGACTTGGTCGAGGTCGCTCCCAATGAGCGGCCACCGGTTTGCCGCATCATGGATTACGGCAAGTTCAAGTACGACAAGAACAAAAAGAAAAACAGCGGATCGTCTCACACGAAGACCAAAGAAATCCGACTGCGTCCAAAGACCGGGGACGAAGACATTCGAACCAAGGTCCGCCAAGCTGAGAAGTTCTTGGAACACAAGGACAAGGTCCAGGTCAGCGTTTTGTTCCGGGGTCGCGAAATGGCCCACATCGAAGAAGGCCGCAAGGTCATGGAACAGGTCATTGAAATCCTGAGCGAAGTGGGCAAGGTGGAAACCAAGCCTCAGCAGCACGGACGTCGCATGATCTGCATGATCGCCCCGAAGTGAGTTGATTCACGACTCCGTTTCTTTCCGCACGCCGATTTGAATCGGCGATGCTTGCTGGTGTAGGCCCGCGGTTGTGCGCTCTCGGTGGAGGACCACCGAGCAACAGGTCTGCCGGGTTGCCGGGTCTCAGGCTTGCCGAGTTGCATTCACGGTGGAGCCAGTGGTTGGGCTGATGCTTGTCGTGGTTGGATCGGTGTGCGACCATCTGCGTCATGAACGATCACTACGAATTTGACGCCACCGGCGCGCTACTTAGCACCCATCTTCCCTTCCCGAGACGCCAGGGCAAGGTTCGCGACGTTTACGATCTGGGCGATCGTCTTCTCATCGTCAGCAGTGATCGCATCAGTGCGTTCGACTACATCTTGCCAACCGGGATTCCTGACAAGGGACGACTGCTGACCGCGATGAGCCGCTTTTGGTTTGAGCAGATGGATGCCGGGACCATCGGCCAAAACATCGCTCACCATCTGATCAGCACGGAGGTACCGACCGAAGTGTCGGCGCAGGTCGATCCAGAGCCTCTGCGAGGTCGCATCATGGTGACTCGCAAAGCATCCGTGGTTCCGTTTGAGTGTGTGGTGCGAGGTTATTTGGAAGGAAGCGGCTGGCGAGAATATCAATCCAATGGTGCCGTGTGTGGTGTGCAGCTTCCTGCGGGTTTGAAGCAGTGCGATCAACTTCCCGAGTCCATCTTCACTCCCGCGACCAAGGCGGAGGAAGGGCACGACGAAAACGTTTCGTTCGAAGTGATGAGCGGTGAACTGGGTCAGACGCAGGCGACCAAGTTGAAAGACATGAGCCTGACGATCTATCAAGATGCGTCGCGGTTGGCTGCCGAGCGTGGTCTGCTGATCGCCGATACCAAATTCGAATTCGGCGTGGTGGACGGTGAGTTGATTTTGATCGACGAAGTGTTGACGCCGGACAGCTCGCGTTTCTGGGCAGCGGACGAGTACGAGCCAGGCCACTCCCAGCGTTCGTTTGACAAGCAATTCGTTCGTGAATGGCTTCAAGCGTCCGACTGGGACCGCAACAGTCCACCGCCGCCATTACCCGAATCAATCGCTCGTCAAACCGCGGAACGTTACCGCGAAGGTTACGAACGGTTGACGGGTCAATCATTTGCTTGATCGTCCTCCGTGTTGATCTGCAAACGCTCTCGTCGATTGCCCGCTGCTTTTCCGCCACTCGCTCTTTGATCCTTTTTCCTTCGGTCACGTGACATGAATGCTCCCCCCGTCATCGAACGCATTGTCAATTTATTGGATCCCAACGGCGACATTCTGCTGGGGACATCACGCGAGGACGCGGAAGCGGCGATCCGAAGTGGTGATGCCGAAGCGGTGGGAAAAATCCGAGGTCAGTTTGCGATCTTGCAATCGGAAGGCAAGACCGTCCACATGGCTCGGTCCATTGGTCGTCCCATGCGATACTTCCTCGCGAAACGTGCGGCCGGTCCTTGTTTGATTGTTGCCGAACGCATCGACGAAATCTTTGAGCAACTTCGTACCGAGGGGTTGGAAGATCAATTCCATCCTTCGTACACGCGGATGGTTCCGGCTCATCATTTGATGAAACTGCAACTGACCGGATGCCCCGATCCCAATCCGACATTGCATCGGTTCTTTGACCCGAAGTCCAACACACTGCCGGCCAGCGTCGAAGCGATCGGAACTCGCTACATCGAAACGCTGGTTCGAGTTTGCTCCGATTGGCTGGACACGATTCCATCCGACGCCCCGATCGGCGTCATGTTTAGTGGCGGCATCGACAGCGGTGCGGTGCTGATTTCGATGATCCATGCACTGAAAGAACGCGGACAAACCCCTCAGCGTCTGAAAGCGTTTGTGTTGTCGGTGCAAGAGAACGCGGCTTCGACTGAAACCGATTTTGCTCAGGCGAGCGAGTTCCTGTCGGCGATTGGAATGCCGATGTTGTTGGAAGTGATCTCCGTTCCCAAAGAGCAAATCGATTGGCGTTCAGCGATCGAAGCCACCGAAGACTACAAGCCTTTGGATATCCAAAGCGCGACCATGGGACTTGCACTTTGTCGCGGGATTCGTCAGCGGTATCCCGATTGGAAGTACTTGGTCGATGGTGACGGCGGCGACGAGAATTTCAAGGATTATCCGATCGAGGAGAACCCGGAGCTGACCATTCGCAGCGTGCTGAATAACCAAATGCTGTACCAGGAAGGCTGGGGCGTGGACGCCGTCAAACACTCGCTGGTCTACAGCGGTGGACAGAGTCGTGGCCACGTGCGAACCAGTGCTCCCGCCAGGCAACTGGGCTTCCTTGGTTTCAGCCCGATGGCGCTCCCTGAACTGATCGAAGTCGCGGAGGGAACTCCGTTCATCGAAATGACCGACTGGAGCCACGAAAAACTGTATGACCTAAAGGGTCAGATCGTGGGGGCTGGTGTGGAAGCGGTCACCGGAATGAAGATGCCCATCAACCCGAAACGACGTTTTCAACATGGGGCGGGCGGCACGGATACCTTCGAAGCGTTGTTTCCAACGCACGAAATGGAATACCGTCAGTACTTCAGCGACGCGTTCTCAACCGGCAAATTGTCGGAACGCATCGCGTCGAAGTGAGGTGTCGAATCAGGAGCCAACGCAAACGCGGTTGACGACTTGTCGGCCGCCGGCGACGGGGCGGATGGCTTCTTGTGCCAATTGCTTGTGATAGAAGCTGCGAACGCGGCCGGTCAAACAAATCTCGTGGTCGCTCTCATCGACTCGAAGAAATCGCAACTCGGCAACGTTGCTTTCTGCGAGTGCTTTGATGACTTCGGTCGCTTGGTCGGTGGCATTCATTTGATCCACACGACCGGAAAAATCGGTGTGGACCGAAGCGGAGTGATCAGCGAGCGGTTCTGCGGTGAATGTTGGTTGCGTGGTGGATCGCATAAAGGTCCCAATTCCTTTCAGGTAGTCGTGATGGCCGGGACAGGTTTGCCCTGCTCAAACTCCGTCCCCTCTAATATTTCCGATGTTTGGGAATCGAGCCACGCCAATTTCGACATTTTTTTGGTGTTAGCGGGGCGGCACATGTCAAACCACGAAGACTAGGGCCAATAGGTCGCCACAGAACCTCATTTGGCGGAAACCCCGCAGTTTCACTGAAGTTTGCTTCGTGCGGATGATTCACCCCAATTCGCATCGGCGAAGCTTTGACTCCCCGGCAAGCATTCGCCGACCTCCCAAAAAGGGGGTGTTTCTTTCGGGTTTTCGCTGACCCGCATCAGACATGACCTAGGTTTGAGTCTCGGGAGGTTCGTGAACCAGACGAACCAACACCTTTCCAGGCATCGCCCCAACCAATTTGGAATCACTCCGAACTGGAAAATGGCTCGGATGGAAATTGGAACTCGAGAGGAGGACGCGTGAGGACACGGATCCGGAATCACTCGTCAATCAAAGCAATTCAAACAACCTTTCAGTGTGATTCTCAGCGGGGATGGATACGTGATTCTCGATATCATCATTGCAGCGAGCAGCGGTGGCGCCGGCATGACCTGTGGATGGGTGATGCATGCGATGTACAACCAGCAACAATTGTCGGGCGGTTCCGATACGGTTGCTTCGCCTTCGGGCACTTCAACTCCCGCGGCAAAATCTCAGGCTCCAGACGCATCCGTTGAGACGGTGACCGAGGATGCGCCAGATGCGGACAAGGTCATGGCAGTGGCCGATCGAGTTCGCCAGTTCACACATGGCATCGCAGCAGACGTCGACGCTCACCAAAGCCGCGTTGAGAACTTGAGCACGACGTTGCACGAGAGCGATCTTTCCAACTCCCCACCGGCGATCGTGGATGCCGTGGATCAGATGTTGGCAGCCAACGAAGTGATGCGTAGCCAACTGGCAGAAGCCCAACAGCGCATTCGCGAACAATCGCAACAACTTCAAACAGCTGAACAGAAAGCCCAGACCGACGCCCTCACGCAAATCTACAACCGGGGCGCGTTTGATGAACATCTTCAACGACGTCACTCTTTGGGACCGGCTCGTGCCGGCGTGCTGGCGGTATTGGATGTGGACCACTTCAAGAAGTTCAACGACACGCATGGACACCGTGCGGGAGATGAAGTGCTGCGTGTGGTGGCTCAATTGTTGGAAGCTCGCTTGCAACCGCATGGCATGGTGGCTCGATTTGGTGGCGAGGAATTCGTCATCCTGCTGCATGACAAAACGTTGGCAGAAGCAGTGGAGCTGATCGAACAAACTCGCGTCGCGATCGGAACACGTGAAGTCCGATTCGAAGGCAAGTGCCTGAAGGTTCACGCCAGCATCGGCATTGGTTGCTTGGAAGCGGACCAAGCGTCCAGCGAATGGTTGCAACGCGTTGACGAAGCACTCTACCGTTCGAAAGAAGTCGGACGGGATTGTGCTCACTACATCGAGAACGGACGCTTCGTTCGTGCGGGTCAATCGTCGGAAGACGTCGCCGACGATTCAGCCGAGCCACAAGTGACCGCGAAAGCTCAATCGGAGTCGCCGGCCAAGCAACCCATCCGTCGCAGCAAACCGATCGAGGACAAAGCTCCCGTTCCGATTCAACGATCGACCGAGGAAACATTGGCCAACGAAGTGGAAGAACTGGCACGCGAAACACGTTCCACCGTCGAAGCAGAAGAGGCTCCTTCCCCACGCGAGACCGTGACGCAGGCGACTCCCGAACCCAAGCCAACTTTGGTGGAAGAGGAAGTCCCCGTCGAAGAAGAGTTGGTCACCGAACCACCGAAGGCTCTGAGCTACTTGCCGGATTTGGCAACGATGGTCGACTACGTCGAAGAGATGCAATCCACTCCGAGCCGCAACAATATTCCCAATCAACTGATGAGCATCCGTTTGTCAGGCCAACCCAGCGGTGCAACGATGCGGTCGTTGTTGCAACTGGTTCGGGCCGCGACGCGGAACCAAGATCACATCGGATGCTTGGACCAATCCACCTTGGTGGTTTGCATGCCGCAACTGGACTCCGACGATGCCGTCGAACGAGCCAACCAGATTTGTGCATCCGCGGGATCCATCGGTGTATCACTGGCCGCTGCGGAGAAATCCAATGAGGGCGAAAAGCTCTCGGTCGGTGTGCTGCAAATGACCCAATCGATGAAGTCGATGTCGGTGTGCGAAAAGTCACTCAAACAGGTTTGTGCCATCGCTGGATTGGCCGCTCGCCAGAGTGCGAAAGACAGCCAGTACCCGGTGCTTGCTCACCAATTCGCATCCGCCTGACGAACAACTCGGTCGCCCCGATCCAACGAAGCGACCTGCCGATCAAACGCAACGCCGTCTCGGGTTCCATCGACCTGAGGCGGCGTTTCTTTTTGGTGATGCCAAAGGATCTTTCGATCGCACGAGAGATCTTCGCGGGGCCGCGTCCCAACTTTTTCCGGGGCGGAACAGCGTGAAACGAACTCGGCGAATCGCATGAAACTTTGATCGCCAAGGAATCGGCGAATTCCGCGGAATTTGCCTCAAGAATTGGGCTTGAGATTGCCTCCTCGGATTGCGTAACCCCAAAGGACCGTCGATCGGTTCGGCGGGAACGGAATCACGCCCACGGGAGCCAGCGATCATGCCTTACGGAGTCTATCTGTCGGCTGCGGGTGCGCAAGCTCAAAACCATCGCTTGCAACAAATCAGCCACAACCTGGCCAACGTCGAAACACCGGGATTCAAACCCAAAGCAACCATCCTGCAGGCACGTTTCTCGGAGATGATCGAAGAGGGCATGGTCTCGCCCGGTCTGGGAGGAGCCGACGACATCGGCGGCGGCGTGACCATCCAACCCGAACAGACTCAATTCGAAATCGGTGCGATCCGAACCACCGGTCGAGAAACCGATTTTGCATTGCACGACAAGAAAAGCTTTTTCGTTTTGCAACGCGGTGACGAACAACTGCTCACCCGCGCCGGCGATTTCCTGTTCGACTCCACCGGCACTTTGGTCAACTCAGGCGGTGACGCGGTCGTTGGCAAGAACGGACGTCCGATCCAGATCGATCCGAGGTTGCCATTCAATGTCGGCGCCGAAGGCACCATCACTCAGGCGGGTGCGACACAGCAATTGATGCTTGCACAACCGCGAAGCTATGGCGATCTGGCCAACGTCGGTGGCAATCTATTTCGCCCCTTGGCCGAGTACGACATGGCACCCGATGGTCAACGCAACGTCGTCGCGGGATCTCTCGAACAGTCCGCCGTCAGTCCCACCGGCACGATGATGGAAATGATTGAGACATCCCGAGCCTATGAAGCCAACATCCAAATGATCAAGAACCAAGACAGCGTGCTTGGATCCTTGATCGGTCGCGTTCTGCAGAGCTAATCGCGAATTCGTTCATCGCTCTCCTTGAAGGAAACATTGCATGAGTGTTCAAACGCTGTACACCGCCGCCACCGGCATGGAGGCGATGCAGACCAAGTTGGACGTGATCGCCAACAACCTGGCCAACATCAACACGACCGGGTTCAAGAAAGACCGTGCCAACTTCGAAGACCTGCTGTATCGCACCGAAGTCTATCCGGGTGTCCAAGACGCAACGCAAACCCCCACCGCGGTTGGCACGCAAGTTGGATTGGGCGTTCGTGTGACCAGCACGCAAACCGATCAACGCCAAGGCACATTGCAACAAACCGGACGAGACCTAGACGTTGCGATTCAGGGCGGTGGTTACTTCCGCGTGGTGGATCCATCCAGCCAAGAGACGATGTACACGCGAGCGGGCAACCTCGACATCAATGCCAACGGTCAATTGGTGATGGGCAGTGCCAGCGTGGGACGCTTGCTCGATCCTCCGATCACCATCCCGCAAGACGCCACCGCGGTGGTTATCAACAGCAACGGTGAAGTCATGGTGCGACAGCCAGGTCAAACGGAACTGACCAACCAGGGCCAAATTCAGTTGGCACAGTTCATCAACCCCGACGGTTTGCTGAAGAACGGCGAGAACATGTATTCCGTCACCGACGCATCCGGTCCGGAACAAATCAACAACCCCGGAACGGATGGGATGGGCGTTCTGCGACAGGGCAACCTGGAAGCGTCCAACGTCGAACCGGTCCAAGAATTGATTGACCTGATCACGACCCAACGGGCGTTCGAACTGAATAGCCAAGCCGTCCAGGCGGGCGACCAAGTCATGCAAAACATCTCGCAACTTCGTCGATTCTAGTCAGCCTCTCGCGAACTCTAATCAGTGAACCTGATCACATTGCATTATCGACCGAACGTTTCATCCGCCTCCTTCGCGAGGTGGATGATTGCGTGCGTGGTGTGCACCTGCGTGCTGACAGGTTTCGTTTCAAGTTCACGTTCGCTGGTTGCTCAGGATCATGTCGCGGAAAACGCGGGTTCCATCGCCGGCGCCGCCATGCGAACGCCGCTGTATGGGTCCGATCCAAAGTTCAATCGCAATCCAGACCGCAAGATCCAAACGGCCTCGCACACACAGTCCATCGATGCGGACTCTCGGTGGCAGTTTGTTGTGATCGAAAACGCATTCACTGACTCAACGATCATTCGTTTGGAAGACGTGATTCGTCCGATGCACAACCACACCGCCTCGTGGTCTCGGTTGTCCAAAGCAACCATCGGTTTGATGCCGCTGGATGGATCGCCAGCCAAGATTTCACGGGACCGATTGGCGGATCTGATTGTCTCCGCGGAAGCGACGGCTTCACGCATTCGAATTTTGGGTGACGAAACAATCGTCGTTCGACCAAGCGATCCGGCGACCTCCACCTCGCCCCAAGCGATCCAGACGCATGCCGGATCGTACGATACGGCGTCGGTCAACCGTTTGCCTCAACCCGCCACCACGACCGGCGTTTCGCACGCGGTGCACAGTGTGGGAATGGATTCGGATCAAGGCGTCTTATCAAACACCTTTGGATCCAACGATGCACTCGACATCGAAACTCGCGAGCGCATTGAACAGTGGGTCCGCTGGGCCATTCAAAACCATTATCGCGAATTGGACGCCGCGTTTGTCTTGGAACCCGAACTGAACGTTCATGAAATCGGTTCGCTTTCGGACATGCAAGGCATTCGCGAAGTGCGTTTTGTGGATCCGATTCCGGTGTGGTCACCCACCGACGGAGCCTCGGTGACCTGTCGTTTGCATTTGGACGCGCGAGCAGCCTCGCCCAACTGCCAGGGCGTCGTGCGAGTTAGGTTCACTCCCAAACCTCCCATCGTGATGGCTCGACAACCATTGCAGCGTGGTCACCGAGTCGGTCCGGGAGACGTGCATTTGCAACCTTCACCCGACATGGAACTCAGCAACGACTTGGTAGCTGACCTCAATGAAGTCATCGGAATGGAAGTCGTTGGCCTGATTCGGTCGGGCATTCCGTTGCGGCCTCAAGACTTCGCGGCGCCACGGTTGGTTCGTCGCGGGGATTTGGTGGAGGTCCAAGTCACCGGCGGTGGCATTCGGGTGACGACATCAGCGAAAGCCTTGGGCGATGGAGCACAGAACGAATTGATCGAGATCGAAACGCTGACGCCTAAACGTCGCTTGCTCGCCAAAGTCGTCGAACCTTCCATTGTCGAAATCGTGACGCAGCCCAACCGCGTCCCCACCACCAAGACCACTCGTAAATGGCAGCCCACACGATGACGCAGTGGAACCGCACTCGCCCGAACGTCCGGTTCGCCATCGTGATCGTCGGCTGTTTGTCCTTCGACATGGCCTGCACCGATGCGTTGGCGCAGAACTCGTCGTTGCTACATGGAACACCGGCGTGGATGCCCAATGCACCTTCGCGTCCGATGCCACATGCCGGTGTCGGTCCGATTGCGCCCGTCAACAATGACACGCGATCGGTTCCTGGAGTCGGCCCCAACAACGCGGTCATGCCGCCCGAGTTCCTGCCACCGGGAACTCCCCAGCGCGCCCCCGCCTCCGCTCCGTTTGCCTTTCCAGACCAATCCAACGGTTCGCAACGCGGTGCCGCCGCCAATACAACGGGCCTGGATAACAACGGATCGCCGGACGTCGCTGGCGTGGACGCGTACTCAACACCGATGACTGACCCACCCGCCGTTGGATTGACGGGCGTGAGTTGGACCTATCAACCCGCACCGCCGATGCGTTCTTTTCGTGTGCAAGACATCGTCACCATTCGCGTCGATGAAATCACTCGCATGATGGCCGAGGGCGAAACGGAAAAGCGTCGCGTTTCTTCGTTCCAAGCCACGTTGGCGGAATGGGTGCGTTTGACGAGCGGCGGCTTGATTCCTGACCCGCAAACCGAGGGCGACCCGACCGTGGATGCGCAGAGCACCGCTAATTCGCGAGCGGAGGCATCGGTGGAGGCTCGCGAATCGATGTCGTTCAACATTGCGGCTCGTATCGTCGACATTCGCCCCAACGGCAACCTGGTGCTAGAAGCCCGCAAACACTTTCGCGTGAACGACAACCTTTGGGAAACATCGTTGTCGGGCATCTGCCGGGCTCAAGACATCGCACCAGACAATGTCGTGCTCAGCAGGGATCTGATCGATCTCGAAATCAACAAACAAGATCGGGGCCAGATGCGAGACGGCTACAGTCGTGGATGGTTCCAACGTGCCTTTGATCGGTTGAAACCTTTCTGATGAAATTCGCAATGACCCACCGATCGATTTTCGCAACCGCCGCTTTGCTGCTTGTGAGTTGCTTCGCGCATGCGGCGCCGGTGTACGCTGGCGGTTTGAAACTTGGTGACCTGTGTCGTTTGAAAGGCCAAGAAACCAACACCCTGCAAGGCCTCGGGTTGGTCGTTGGTTTGCAAGGCACCGGCGATGGCGACGCCGCGCCCAAGGGCCGAGCGCTCGCACGCATGATGCAACTGATGGGCGGACCGATGGCCATGGACGCCGCGGGACGTCTGAACATCGAAGACGTGGGCGATGCCAAGAACGTCGCCATGGTGTTTGTGAGCGCGACGATCCCAACCGTGGGTGCTCAGCAGGGTGATGCTCTTGATGTCACGATCAACGCAATCAGTGCCAAGAGCTTAGAAGGCGGTTACTTGATGTTGACGCCGATGCTGGGTCCACGTGCCGACAACCCAACCGTTTACGGCATGGCGGAAGGCCGAATCTCCGTCTCGCCGGACGCTCCGGCAACCACGGCCACCATCCAAGGTGGTTTAAAAATGGAAACCACCGTTCGTGCTTCGTACGTTCAAAACGACCGCATCACGTTGGTGATCGATCGTGATTTCGCAGACTTCAATACGGCACACCGAATCGAAGAAGAAATTAATAGCCTGACCTCATTCGCGATGGGCGATCGCAGTGTGTCTCGGCTGGCGAGTCCCAATCGAGACAACAACCTTTCCTCCAACGCAACCTCGCTCGCTAGGGCAATAGACCAGCTACACGTGGAGGTCATGGTGCCGCCGCTGTACCGGAACAACCCGATTAAGTTCATTGCGTTTTTGCTAGATATTCAAATCCCACTTGCCAAACACGGCAAACGCGTGGTCATCAACGAGGCGGCCGGGGTGGTCGTGATCGGTGAAGACGTTGAAATCGCACCGGTCTTGGTCACCCATCGCAATTTGCGAATCGAAGCGGGTGGCGGGGGCCGATTTGTGGAGGTTGGACCTGATGGCACTCCCGAAGCCGCGAAACTGAAAAGTTTGGCAGATGCTTTGGGAGCCTTGGACGTCCCCACGGAAGATTTGATCGCCATTATCAAAACGCTGAAAGCGAAAGGTGACTTGTACGGCGAAGTCATTTTTCGGTAGAGACCATCGGGTCGTCACGATGACGATCCACGGTCCATCGCCGTCCTCCCCTCAACCCGCTTGCCAAAGTGGGTCCCTTCCCAAGAGGCCGCCCGCCATGTCCGCCCTGTCGTCCCTGCAGTCCTCATCGCTGCCATCGTCTGCGTACCAACCGCCGATGCCATCCGCCACATCGCCGTTGTCCGCAGCGAAGCGGAGCTCCGGACTGTCGAACTTTGAATTGTTGTCGCAGGCATCCGATGCGGAAACGGACACAGGCGAAGAACCACTCAAAGAAGCCTTCAGTGAATTCGTCGGTCAAACCTTGTTTGGCAGTCTGCTATCCACCATGCGTCAGTCCGTCGGAAAACCCGCTTACTTTCACGGCGGGCGAACAGAAGAAGTCTTTCAACAGCAAATGGACCAACACCTGGTTGAATCCATCTCGGAAGCCTCTGCCGAAACCGTCGCCGAACCCATGTTCGAGCTGTTCCAGATGCAACGTCGAGCCTAGTTCGCACATCCCTTTCACACTTTCCTCAAAACAATGACCAACGCCATGTCCGCTCCAAACACCGGGGAACATCCCACCTGGGCACAACGGGTTGCTGATTACGTCGATGAGTTGGTGGAAATCACCGAAGCGATGGATCTGATCTTGGACGAAACCCGCGTCCGCACGGTCAATCTCAAACCTGATGAAGTGGATGAGTCGACCCAGCAGCTCGCTGCGGCCATCACACAACTGGAAGCCATGGTCGAACGTCGCGACACGTTGCTTCGCGATCCAGAAGCACCACCGACGGGTTTGAGCTTGTCCGAGAAGCTATTGTCGTCGCGGCGGATCGAAGACGCTCGGCTGGCACGTCGCTGCGGAGAAGCCGCCGAGATGATCAAAACGACTCACCAGCGTGCCAATGCATTGTTTGTGTGCCAGTACCACCTGACGCAATTCCAATCCGAAATGCTGGATCGCTTGGCGGGAGTCGCCTCGCCCGCGACCTACGGCAACCCCAACGCAAAAACCGGCCAGCAGCCAAAACGCGGCGGTGGCGAATTGTTCAACGAAGCCGCCTGATCTGCGGCATGTGAGCTCAGGTCTGCCGGATTACGAAATTCCGGTGCACGAAAACCCGGCGAACGAATCACTGCGAGCAACCCAAAGCCGCATGGCCAAAATCGCGTCCGCGGTTCGGCCCTGGAAAACCGGTTCTCCGTCGATTCATCCGCTTCCCGGGCATCGAATCGACGCACGGGTTGCCACTTGAACCACAGCGAATTGCCAGATCGAATTGACATGGTGACTCTGCGGAAGCTACACCAGTGACGCAGAATTTCCCAAATAGGTAAAACGATGGTGGTAACGCGATCTTCGCGACCATCACCCCACATTGATTTTTTTGTTGAAAGGATTCCCGCGTGTTTGTTGCTGCTTCGACCCGATGCTGGCCAGACCTTGAATTGCAGGCCTCGATCGAACTGCTTCAGGATTTGGATTTCACTGCCGTTGAAATCGCGATTCATGAGTCGGCGGACCATTGCCGGCCGAGTGATGTGTTGACGGACGAGGACCGCGGCATTCAGTTGCTGCGTCACACTCACCGCTTAGAAATCAGTGGCTACAGCGTTGAACTTGGCTCGACCGGCGATCAGCACTACTCCGATTTCGAAGGCATCTGCCGCATCGCCAAAGCGACCAAGGTCGTCAATATCACCGTGCCTTCCAGCGAAAAAGGCACGCCATTCAACGAAGAAGTCGAACACCTGCGACGATTGGTCGACATCGCCGAGAGCGAAGGCGTGCGGGTCAGCGTGCGTTGCATGCTGGGTTGCTTGAGCGAAGACCCAGACACTTTGTTGGTGTTGTGCAACAACGTGGATGGATTGGGTGTCACACTCGACCCCAGCGTGCCAGTGGTGGCTTCGCATGAGAATCCGACCTCGGGCAAATCCAGCGGCGTCAGCAAGAGCTTCGACCAGATTTTGAAATTCGTCCACAACGTCCATTTGCGTGACACTCGCAAAGACGCCTTTCAAGTCAGCGTCGGTCAAGGCGAGATCGATTACGGCAAATTGGTCACGCAGCTCGAGCGAGAGAAGTACAACCGAGCTTTGACCGTGGACATGACACCGATGACGGAACATGACCATCGCGTCGAACTGCGGAAGCTGCGACGTCTGCTTGAAACGCTGATCTGATTTCACTCAGCATCGTCTCTCGAATCCAAAGCCTCTTGCATCCCAAGCCTTTTTCGTTCAGGGCATCGCCGTTGACTGATTGTGCCATCACGTTGCCGGTCGATGCCGAGAGAATGGCAGAGCGATTGACGGAGCAATTGTTGCCGACGGATTCGCGACCGCTTTCACCCTCGCAGCTTCCCTCGTGGCAACTGCATTCCAAGTGGAATGCAAACGATCAACGGCGATCCAACATGGCGCCGCATTTGGCTTATGGTCGCCATCGGGGCCCCCACCGATTTCGTTCGCGTCACGCGGCGGTCGCGGTTTGCTTGTACCAAGACGCCAATTCGCGTTGGACAACGCCGCTAACCCGTCGTCCCACGACGCTGCGTCATCACGGTGGTCAGATTTGTTTCCCTGGTGGACGGATCGAAAAAGGCGAAACGCCAGCCGACGCGGCGCTGCGAGAGTTCGAAGAGGAACTTGGCGGACGCCCCGAGGTGCACCACTGCTGTGGCAATCTGCCGCGGCAATACGTTTACGCCAGCGACAATCTGGTGACTCCCATCGTGTTTCTGATCCAGCCGCCGCGAAAAGATTGGCAGCCGGATCCAGTGGAGGTGGACGAGGTGATCGCGTTTCCGGTCCAAACCGTTTTGCAACAGCAGCAGCCTCCCATTCGGCAGTCAGCCGCCGAAGAGTCGTGTCAATTTGACATGATCCAGCAAACCAAACGCCTTCATTCGGCAGTTCACCCGGACCAGATTGCCGGCACGCTCCGCTTCGCCGCCCCCGCATTTCGCCAGGGTTCTGTGCGGGTTTGGGGGGCAACCGCCATCATCCTTCAGCAGTTGGCGCAGGCTTTGCGTCCGGCTTTGCGTCCGGGTTATGTGCCCACAAGGGTCTCGTCCGAGTCGCAGTGCAATCCACCAACCACCGGTGGCGAGTGACCTCGCGAAAAAGACATTGAATAGACAGAAGACCTTTGTGAAGCAGATCTTCAAATCCTCCCGCAGGCAAATTGACAGTTTGCCGACGGGTTTTAAAATCACCCCTCCAACAACACCGTAACGTTAAGGACATTGGCCATGGCCTCAGAAGCAGTCAAAGAATTCAACGACGACAATTTCGATTCCGAAGTCCTTCAAAGCGACAGCCCCGTGCTGGTCGACTTCTGGGCTCCATGGTGTGGTCCTTGCCGTCAAATCGCTCCGATGATCGACGAACTGGCCTCGGAAAATCCCGGCGTCAAGATTGGCAAAGTCAACATCGACGATAACCCCGGTGCCGCTCAAAAATTCGGCATCAACAGCATCCCAACTTTGTTGCTGTTCAAGAACGGCGAAATCGCTGACACCTTCGTCGGCGTCCGCCCCAAAGCCGCTTTGCAAGACGCGTTGACCGCCGTCAGCTGAGCCCGCTGAAGTGATGCAGTTGCACCTCGCGTTTCGATGAACCGCGAGGTTTTTTCATGCACCGACGAAAGCTCTCTGAACTCACGCCAAGATGTCGTGCACCAATTCACCGTGCACGTCGGTTAGCCGATAATCACGACCTTGGAATCGATAGGTCAATCGTTTGTGATCAAAACCCAGAAGATGCAAGATCGTGGCGTGCAAATCGTGGACATGCACCGGATTCTCCGCCACATCGAAACCAAGCTCGTCGGTTTGACCATAAGCCAGTCCGGCCTTCAGTCCACCGCCCGCCATCCACATGCTGAATGAATTGGGGTGATGGTCGCGGCCATCGTTGCCACCTTGGACCATGGGTGTCCGGCCAAACTCACCACCCCATATCACCAACGTTTCATCCAGCATGCCTTGTTGCTTGAGATCTTGAACCAGTGCCGCACAAGCTTGATCCGTGTCCGAGCAATTTTGTTTTAGGCCACCAGTGAGCCCACCGTGCTGATCCCATGACTCATGGAACAACTGCACGAATCGCACACCGCGTTGGACCAGCCGACGAGCCAACAGACAGTTGTTTGCGAAAGACATCTTGCCGGGTTCCGCCCCGTACAACTTCAAGATGTGTTCCGGTTCATCGGATAACGACATCGCCTCCGGAGCACTCGACTGCATTCGATAGGCCATTTCATAGCCGTTGATCCGAGTCGCGATTTCCGGATCACCAACCACATCCAAACGTTGGCGATTCAACTCGTTGACGGCCTTCAAGGATTCTCGCTGTGACCAGTCGGTCATTCCGGGAGGGTTGGACAGATACAGCACCGGATCGCCGCTGCTGCGGAACTCAACACCGGAATGCAGAGTCGGCAAAAAACCCGAATTCCAATTTCCGGCACCCGCACTGGGTCCTTTCTTTCCACTGTTGAAAACGACGTACGCGGGCAGATCCTTGGATTCGCTCCCCAGTCCGTAGGTCACCCACGACCCCATGCTGGGACGCCCGAATTGCTGCGAACCCGTGCTCATCATCAATTGAGCAGGCGCGTGATTGAAGGCATCCGTCTTCATCGAACGAATCAAACAAATGTCGTCCAGAACGCCCGCCGTATGAGGCAGCAACTCGCTGATCGGTGTTCCGGCGGATCCCTTTTTCTCGAACTTGAACTTCGGGCCGAGCAACTTTGAATTGGGATTGATGAATGCCGCTCGATACCCGTCCAACAATTCAGATGGCGGCAGCGTTCCATCCAGCCGCTCCAGCTCTGGCTTGTGGTCAAACATTTCAAACTGACTGGGACCGCCACCCATGAACAGCAAGATCACATTCTTGATCTTGGCGGGGAAGTGAGGACTCTTCGGAGCCATCGGATCCACCGACGATCGGTCTTCCGCGAAGCTTAGATCGCCGGCGTCTGCCAACAGCGATGTCAAAGCAATGTGCCCCAAACCAATCCCGCATTGCTGCAAGAACCAGCGGCGTCGAATGAAGTTCATTGCGTTGCTTGGCTGCTGGATCATGGCCGGGTCGATGGGTTTGAGTTGATTGGAAGATCCGAGTGTCTTTTGACGGGATGCTGTTGCTGAGCGAATCATGATTTCGTAATCGTTTCGTCCAAGTTCAACAGCGTGCGAGCCACCGTCATCCAAGCGGCCAACTCCTCAGCGGAATGCCCCGTCAATTGCAAGCAGGCTTTTTGGGGCACACCCAACAACTGCGTCAAATCCATGTTGCCGTCGCCGATGTGTTGACGTTGTTTCCGCAGCAAATCGATCAACACAAGAGACTCGGCTTCGTCGGGAATTCGTCCTGTGCACAACCGAAACGCGAATTGCAACCGACCTTGATCATCCGCGTCCGCCTCTCGCAAAATCCTGGCGGCCAATGCTCGTGCAGCATCCACGAATTGTGGTTCATTCATCAGCACCAACGATTGCAGCGGTGTGTTGCTCCGCTCGCGTCGCACGCAAGCCGCGTCGCCCTTGGGTGCGTCAAAGACCTGCAGCGGTGGATAAGGAATGCTTCGGTATTGATGCACGTACAAACTTCGCCGGTATTGGTCGCTCCCCGTCGAGGTGTCCCAAATTTTGGGGCCGTAGCTGGTCGGTGGTTGAAACAGAAACTCCGGTGCCGGCGGATAAACACTGGGGCCGCCCACGGACGTGTTCAACAAACCGCTGACAAACAGTGCCGTGTCGCGAACCATCTCGGCTTCCATTCGATGACGAGGGCCGCGAGCCAACCGTTCGTTGTCAGGATCGTCCAACCAATCGGATTGCGGCACAACGGACGACTGACGATAAGTCGCGGAATCAACGATCAAGCGATGAATGTGTTTCAAGCTCCAATTGTTCTGCATCAATTCCATGGCGAGGTAATCGAGCAATTGAGGATGGCTGGGGGCAGCGGATTGAAAACCAAAGTCCTCCGGTGTCGACACCAGTCCTCGCCCGAAGTAAGCCTGCCAGATTCGATTGACGATGACGCGTGCTGTGGTCGGTGAGTCCTCCGATACCAACCACTTGGCAAATCGCAAACGGTCCGGGGTGTCGTTTTTCGGCATCGCATGCAGGAACTCGGGAGCGTCCGCTTCCACACGGTCCGTGGGAGATAGAAAGTCGCCACGAGCGAACACGAACGTCTCTCGCGGATGGTTGATCGACTGAGCCACCAACTGTGTGGTGGTTTCTGGAAAACGTTGCCAAGCCGATTCGATCCGCTGGTTGAGGGCGGACAGGTCCTTTGCCCTTGTCGAATCGGGGTTCGCTTTGACAAACGATTGCCGCCACGCGTCGAACGCGATCTGCGATTGTTCCGCCGTCCAATTTGCAGGATCCATCGCCAGGATGGGTTCGGCGGAAGTCGGCACCGTTTCCTTTGGCAATGTCGCCGAATCCGTGATGCTGACCTTGTAGCGTCCAATCAGAAAGTTTTGGTTGTCGTCGCTGTTCCAACCACCATGTTTCTGAACCAACGTGAATGTGATCTCGGCATCGTCTTCGATCACCACCGGTTCGGCGGGCAAGAAGATGATGTGGCGGGCTTGATTGCTGCGGCCTGGTCCCAGGTCCGTCGTCCACGCGGTGGACTCGTCACCATCGATGGCGTATTCCGGTGGCCCGACAACACGCTTGTCTTTTTCCGGTTCACGATTTCGGTATTGTGGTTTCAACAGGCTTTCGGATGCGTTGGCATCGCTGATCGCTCGATGAAACTTCAACTCCACGGCCGGTTTGGGCTTGCCGTCGGCGTCCTTCGAAGTTGGCTGCACGCGAAGCTTGAACTCCGACAAAGCTCCCGTTCCATCGATGCTTCGCCCCGGACCGCCACGAGGAAGTTGCGGATGCATCATCGCGTCCAAACGCACCGCCGTGATGGTCCCGACTCTCATCGACAAGCTGAAATCGTTGCTGGCCTTGGTCGGGGCATAGCTTTCGCTGACCACCGAACCATCCTCGAGGACGTTGAACTTTTGGCCTTCAAACGGAACGGTCGTTGGGTGCAATGTTTGCCAATTGACATCGTTCCCCTCGAACGACATCGCCCAAGTCTGCACCTCGCTCCGCCACTCGGGGTTTTGACGCTGGAACTCCTCTTTGGCTGACTGAATTTCATCCAGCACTTGGTCTCGCAAAGTTGCTTGCTCAGGCGTGAACACCGTGATGCACGCTTCGTGAAAATCATTCAGCGCCGCGAACATCGAATAGTATTCGTGATGGCTGATGGGATCGTATTTGTGAGTGTGACACTGGGCGCACTGCGTGGTGATCCCCAAGATTGATTTGCCGATCGCATCCATCCGATCAAACATTCCTTCGACGCGAAATTGTTCGGGATCCGCGCCGCCTTCTTCGTTGGTCATGGAGTTCCGCAGAAAACCAGTCGCCACGCGTTGGCTCTGGGTGGCTCCTGGTAACAGATCACCGGCGATTTGTTCGATCACAAATTGGTTGTACGGCAGGTCACGATTCATCGCGTCGATCACCCAATCGCGATAGAACCAGACGTTCCGCTGCATGTCTTTTTCATAGCCAGCGGAGTCCGCATAGCGAGCCGCATCCAACCACCAACGTCCCCAACGTTCACCGAAAGCGACGGAACGCATCAACGAATCGACTTGTTGATCAAGCACATGCGCCGGGTTCTCCGCGTGTTCAACCGCGTCCAATGCCGACAACGTTGGCGGCAACCCGGTGAGATCCAAATGCAAGCGGCGAGTCAGCGTTGCTGGATCAGCAACCTTGTTCGGCGAGTCACCGTGGGCTTCCAATCGAGCCAAGACAAACCGGTCAATGTCATTGCGACACCATGGATCGTTTTCGACCTTGGGCACATCGGGAAAGCGAGGTGCCACATAGGCCCAGTGTTCTTCGTATGCGGCGCCTTGCTGGATCCATTGCTCGATGGCGGTTCGCTCTTCATCACTGATTGTTTTGCCGGTTCCGGGAGGTGGCATCACGAGTTCTGGATCGTCGCTGGTGATGCGAGCAATCAATTCGCTCGCGTCCACCTCGCCGGGCACGATCGCTCCTGCGTCCAGTGCGTCCTCTCGACGATCCAAACGCAGTCCGGCTTCACGGGTTGATTCGTCGGGTCCGTGACAGAGAAAGCATTTGTCCGACAGAACGCCTCGTATGTCGCGATTGAACGAAACCTGTTGGGTTGCCGAAGTTTCCTGGGCGTGCAAAACCTCTGCCGGACCAGATAGGAAACAGCCGCACAACAAGACGAGCCATCGCGGAAGCAGCGAGGAACACAGTTCACGAAACAACAAACGATCAGCCATGGGCGTCAGGTGGAGAAAGCAGTCGGATCACAACGATTGTCGCCGCGAGGCACGTTGCAAATCGGAGAGGTGTGATTGGTCGATCCGCATTGCATGGTCGGCCAATGGAAGTGAGGCGAGGGTGCCAATGTCTGCACCGGCAGGACTCTCATTGTATCAGCCCGCCATAGCGGTCGCCAAAACGATCCCCCACGAAACGCAGCGGTCAGACGCATCGGATCCGGTTATGACGTTCCGACATCACGATTGCGAAACGGCCAGATCTCGCAACACTGCAGCGTAGCACCGCCTTCGCCAGGAACACCATTCATGACGCTTTCGTATTCCGGCACCACTCCCACGGACGTCGATCCTGAAGAACTCAGCGTGTTCTTTGTGTACGGGACGCTGTGCCGCGGACAATGCCGCGAGCGTTGCTGGCCAATCGAACCTTTGGCCGTGCATCCGGCGTGGGTGACCGGAACGCTCTACGGCCGCGACGACTACCCGGCGATGACGGCGGGTGACCAGCGGGTGGGCGGCGAATGCTGGTTCTATCACCGGACCGACGCGAATCGGGTAACGAAAGTGCTGGACGAGATCGAGGTGACCAATCAACCCGGCCAACCCAATCTGTATGACCGTGTGCGAGTCACCGCAACGCTGCTTCACTCGGACAAGTTGCTTCACTCGGACATGCGGCTCGCCGGTCAACGTGACTTGCCTGGCCGCCAAGCACCGGGCACTTGGTCGGCATCCACCTACCATTATTCGACCGATCCCATGCGCGACGGGTTCAGCGAGATCTGTCCTGGGGAAACTCCGTGGGGAAATTTGGCGGTTTGGCCGCCAGAAAAATGGCGAATCGAGCGTGACATTTGAACCTCGTTTGGGTTCCAACCGAAGTACATGCGGCGAACTCGGTGGTTTGGGGCGGTCGAACGTCGCCAATGCGTCTTCGACGACCCTCCAAGGCGGTGAAGGCTGCGACGACCACCCCAAGTGGTTGAGGCAGGCTGTGAACCTTTGGAAATCAAGGTTGCCGTTTTTTCGCCACACTCCTACCATCCAACCGGACGGACACGCGCAGCCTCCCTGAATGCCCTATTTTGGTAGGCAAGCATTCCTTCCGCCTCTGTCGGTTTTTCCCTCTACCCGATCGTGCTCTATGTCGTTTCGTCAAAAACTCTCCGTCGCTTTGCTCGCGACGGTTTGCATCGGCTCCCCCCAACTGAACAGCCTCAGCTTCGCCCAAGAACAAGCGGACCGCGCTGCCACCCAGCAATCTCCGCCACCGCAACCCACCTCGCGCGACAAGGTGATCGCGAAGCTGATTTCGAATTTGATGCCGACTCAGCACGTGTCGGGAAAACAACTCAACGACGAGATCAGCCAACGAGCACTCGATCTGTTCTTGGAATCCTTCGACCCGATGAAGCTCTACTTTTTGCAGAGCGACGTCGACGAATTCAAACGTTACTCCAACGTCATCGACGACCAAGTTCGCTTGGGCGATTTGAGTCTGGCTTACTACATCTATGGTCGGTTCACACAACGAGTCGACGAGCGGGTGGCCGTTGTCATGGAGCTCCTCGACGGCGAGTTTGACTTCACCCGTGACGAACAAATCATCATCGACCGCGACGCCACCCAGTACGCACGCAATGCCGACGAAGCACGCGATCGCTGGCGTCGACAAATCAAACTGGCTTTGCTTGACCTCCGGAACGAGAAGTCGGACAAGGACGAAGACGCAGAGAACGCTGAGCCAGAAAAATCGATGGACGACATCATGGCGGAAGCGAAAGACCAACTGCGTCGTCGCTACGCTCGTTACGCTCGCCGTTGGAAGCAAACCAGCTCTGACGATTTGCTGGAGCTGTTTCTGACCTCGGTCACCAACGGCTACGACCCGCACTCAACCTACATGTCGCCGGCAACCCTGGAAGACTTCGCCATCAGCATGCGTTTGAACCTCGATGGCATCGGGGCGTCACTCGGCGAGAAGGATGGCACCACAGTTGTTCGCCAAATCATTCCCGGCGGTGCTGCGGATTCACATGGCAAACTCAAACCCGATGACGTGATCGTCGCCGTCGGCCAAGACCTCGAAGGCCCGATGGTCGACATCATCGAAATGCCACTGAAAGAGGTCGTCAAACTCATTCGTGGTCGTGCGGGCAGCACCGTTCGATTGGCGGTTCGTCCCGGTGGCACCGGCAACGAAGAGATCCTGAAGATCGTTCGCGCCCGAATCGAACTTGAAGACTCGGCCGCTCGTGGCGAAATCATCGAACACGAATTGCCCGGCCAAGGCAAAGTCAAACTGGGTTACATCAACCTGCCCAGTTTCTACATGGACATGGAAGCCGCTCGCCGCAACGAACGCGATTACCGCAGCAGCACCCGTGACGTGGAACGCATTCTGTATGACTTCAAAGAACAAAACGTCGGCGGCGTGGTGTTGGACCTGTCGCGCAACGGCGGTGGCAGCCTCACGGAAGCCATCAGCCTGACCGGTTTGTTCATCGATCGCGGTCCAGTCGTTCAAGTCAAGAACTCGGACGGTTCGGTTCAGCAATACTCGGACGATCAAGGCGGCACCGTTTGGGACGGTCCCTTGGTTGTGGTGACCAGCAAGCTCAGTGCCAGTGCCAGTGAGATCTTCGCCGGTGCAATTCAGGATTATCATCGCGGCATCATCGTCGGTGACCCCGCCACCCACGGCAAAGGCACCGTGCAAACGTTGCGTGATCTCGGCCAGGACTTGTTCGGCAGCAACACCGAGAACTACGGTGCCCTGAAAGTCACCCTGCAGCAGTTCTATCTGCCCGATGGGGAAAGCACCCAGTTGCGTGGTGTGGAAGCGGATCTGGTTTTGCCGAGCATGACCAGCAAGCTTCCCGTCGCTGAAGGTGACTTGGAATACGCCTTGGAATTCGACAAGGTGCCACTGGCGAAACACAACCTGTACGCGATGACGCCCGACAGCCTGATCAATCAGCTTCGAATCAACTCGGCCAATCGCGTTCAGCAAGACAAAGAATTCGCCGAGCTCATGCGTCGCATCGAACTGTACGTTCGCGAAAAAGACCAGAAGAGCATTTCGCTGAATGAAGAGGACTTCCTCCGTCGTCGAGCCGAACGGGAAGCACAAACCGAAGCCGAAGAGGAAGAACTCGACGAGGTGCTCAACAACGACGAGATCTTCCGCGACACGTATTACAACAAAGAGGTCATGAACGTGGCCCACGAGTACGTGAACGGATTGCGATCACAGAACTTGGCTGTTGCAAAATAGCCGAGCTGGTATCCTGGGCCACGCAAGACGAGTGGGCGGGGTGATCGCTGGCACGGTTCGCGGTTCCCGCGTTTCCGGCTGGAGGAAAGTCCGGGCTCCGCAGGGCAGGATGGTCGATAACGTCGACCGGTCGTGAGGCCAGGGAAAGTGCAACAGAGAGCAGACCGCCGAACGGTGGCGTCCACGTGACGCCACGCGTGGTGAGGGTGAAACGGTGCGGTAAGAGCGCACCAGCGATCAAGGTGACTTGATCGGCTCGGTAAACCCCATCCGGAGCTAGACCAAACAGGATGCAATCGAGGCGGCCCGCCTCGTCATCGACATCCGGGTAGGTCGCGGTGGAGGCGACGAGCAATCGTCGTGCACAGATAAATGGTCACCGTCGATGCCTCGCATCGGCACAGAACCCGGCTTACAAGCCCACTCGTTTTGCTCTCCCATGGACGGATCGCTGCCCAGCAAACTCCGTCGTCACCAACTGAATCACAATATCTCCGGGCCAATACGACGGTCGGCTCCACGACCACCCTTGCACGATGGCGATCTCGAATCCCAACGAACGTTACCTGCGTCAGTCCCAGTACGCCGCCATCGGCGATGAAGGCCAATCCAAGATCCAAGCTTCACGAGTTGCGGTGCTCGGGTGCGGTGCTTTGGGTTCGGTTGCGTCCGAGTTGCTCGCGCGAGCGGGCGTTGGTTACCTGCGGCTAATCGATCGTGACTTAATCGAATGGAGCAACCTTCAGCGACAAAGTCTCTACACCGAATCGGATGCCCAACAAGCGTTGGCAAAAGCGGAAGCCGCCGCCTCGCATCTGCGACAGATCAACTCGTCCATCACCATCGAAGAAATCGTCGCCGACGTTCAACCGAACAACATTGATCAGTTGCTCGATGAAGTCGACTTGGTCATCGACGCGGCGGATAACTTCACGCTTCGATTGCTGCTGAACGACTGGTCTCTGTCGAAACGAACCCCCTGGGTCCACGGCGGATGCGTGGGCGCGACCGGGCAAGTTCGATTTTTCAACGGGACATCGCCTTGTTTTCGTTGTTTGGTTCCGGACGCTCCCAATCCCGGCGACGTGGCCACCTGCGACACAGCCGGGGTGATCGGTCCGGCAACGCATTTGATTGCCAGCCTGCAATCCGCCGAAGCACTGAAGTTCCTATCGGGTGCCGCTCAGGCGACCAACAGCAAGGTTCTCTCAGTGGACTTGTGGCGGAATCAATTTCGAGCATTCGCGATTGACGAAGGATTGTCGTCGCAGTGCCCCGCCTGCTACGGTGGTCGATACGACTTTTTAAACTCAGCCGAGGCTGGGACGTCCCAAGGCGAAACACTTTGTGGTCGCAACGCGGTCCAAATTCCCGGCGGAACCAGAAAGATTGACTTAGCGAAAATGGTGGAACGTTGGACCGCGATCGCTCCCGTGCAATCGACGCGTTTTTTCACGCGTTTGAAACTCCCCGACGACCAAACACTCACGCTTTTCCGAGACGGCCGAGCGGTGATCAGCGGTGTTCGAGACATCCCGCACGCACGCTCAATCTACGATCGCTACGTCGGGTCGTAGCCCGCAACGCCCCACACAAATCCCGTAGCGTAATTCGTCAAGAATTTCGTTCGCCACCCGCTCAGCACCGCTCACGCTGGCACACTCGCCTGGCGAGTCCAAGCCTACGATTGTTCGGGAGCGGGGTATTTGATCGCGTTGCGGATCATCTTGGCCTTCAATGTGGTTGCCAAGTCGATGTCCAACTTATTGGCGATCGCAAGCAGATACGCCAAACAATCCGCGACTTCTTCGCCGACGTCGTGACGTTTCTGCGGATCATTCATCACACCGGCGGCTTCTTCAGGAGTCAGCCACTGGAAATGCTCCATCAGCTCCGCAGTCTCGATCGCCAGTGACATCACCAAGTTCTTTGGTTGGTGAAACTCGTGCCAGTTCCGCTCATCCACAAATTGATGAACCACGGCTTTCAGTTCCTCCACCGTGACCACGTCATCGCGTCTCCCCTCATTCGCTTTCGCGCTTTCGGCTGGGCGATCACTCGCTGAGTCGCTCACGCCAACTCCAAACGGTCATCGGCCACGCGAACGACTTTGGCTTGGATCAAATCATCCTCACGCAACGCGTCGGCGTCTTCAGCTCGTTCGGGAATATCAATCGTCGCGGGAGCGTAACGGCAAGTCGTTCCTTGCAATCGCCCGTCCGAGCCGACTTCTTCAACCAACAACTCCAACTGCGAACCGACCAACGAATCGTAGTAGTCACGACGCAGTTCAGATTCGACCTCGCCCAATCGATCGACACGTTCGGAGATCAACGATTTGTCGAGCTGATCATTACGCTCGGCGGCGGGCGTGCCTTTCCGAGCGGAATACGGGAACGCGTGAATTTTGGAAAATCCCGCTTCCCGACAAGTGCGGAGCGTTTGCTCGAACTCTTCTTCGGTTTCCCCCGGGAATCCAGCGATGATGTCGGTCGTGATGGCGGGTCGATCGAGAGATTCACGCAGCAAACGACAACGATCCAAGAACATTTTGGTGCCCCACCGACGTCGCATGCGACGCAGCACCGAATCGCTTCCGGATTGCAAACACAGGTGCAAGTGCGGCACAACCTTTTCCGGATACTCCGCCATTACCCCAATCAGTTCCCGGGTGACTTCGGTGGCTTCGATGCTGCTCATTCGAATTCGGAACTTGCCCGGGATCTCGCACAGATCGCGAACCAAATGAGCCAATCGCACCCATTCTTCGCGAGGTTTATTGCGGTTCCAGTCGACGCCGTAATGTCCAAGGTGAATTCCCGTCAAAACGACTTCGCGGTGACCGGCGTCCACTAAACGAGTCACCTCGTCGACGATTTCCTGGCTGGGTCGTGAATGCAGTTTGGGCCGGACCATGGGAATGATGCAGTAGCTGCAACGGAGCAAACATCCGTCTTGGACTTTCACGTAGGCACGTTTGCGTCCGGCAAAGCCAGACAGTCCCGTCGGCACATCGATGACGCCGAAGCGGCCCATCAAATCACCCAGTTCTCGCTTGTCCGTCAGCACCTCCACCACACCGGGCAAAGCACCAACCTCCTCAGGAGCCCGCGTGGCGTAGCATCCCATCACGACGATACGAGCGTCCGGGTTCTCGCGGTGCAGACGACGCACGACTTGGCGGCTTTTGGAATCACCGGTTTCCGTCACCGTGCACGTATTGACGATGCACAGATCGGCGGACTCGCCTTCGCCGGCGTCCTCGTAGCCAATGGTTTGCAACCCTTGGCGAACCAATTCCGTTTCATATTGGTTGACCTTGCAGCCCAAGGTCCGAGTTCGAAGTTTCGCCGTCATCAGAAAGAAGTGCTCGTGGGGAAATGCCCGTGGGTTTCGAGCAATCCAACTCAATGGGGTGAAAAGGACGGAAACGGCCGAGTCCGAATCGGGCGGAACGACACCGCAACGGGAAGATGCGATGCGACCAACACCGCGGCGATCGCGATCAAGACATCCAAGATCGCGGAGCCTCGCCGCCTCGTCCGAGAATGCGTTTATCCGCGGGCGGGTTCGATGGTTGCTGACATGCTGCCTTTGCAACGATCCAAACGTTCGTCTTTGCCAAAGGCATGAATTTGGTCGCGTTTCAGTTCAGCCAATTCCAACGTGGTGGTCATACAAATCGCTCGGCCGCTTTTGTCAACCTCTTTGGCGATCTGATACCCCTTTTCGATCGGCATCCGAAACAACTGCTTCATCATTGAAATCACGTAGTCATAGCTGTGGTCGGTGTCGTCCCACAAAATGACGTGATAGGGCGGTTGCCGCTTAGGTTTGCGATCGCTGCGTTGTTGTTCTTCCGGAGCAACCTCGGGTTCAGCGACGGCGGCGGAATGGTCGGACATGCTTCCAAAAACTCCTGTGAAAGCTGGGGCAATCGACGGCGATTCTCAACGCCGCTCAGTGGTCCTGTTTTGACTGTTGAAGTGCTATTGTAGAGGCGTCCAGATGGACCTGTTAGTCCTCAAATACGGATTTTTCCGCATTCGACGGCACGCTGAACCTTTCTTTTTCGCAATGCAAATCGATGGCCCAACCCGAACAATCTGCCACCTCGTCCGCCGCTCAACTGCCCTCGGAAGTTCAATCTCACTTGGATGCAAACCGAGAGCGTCATCAGGAGGAATTGGTCGATTGGCTGAAAATCCCCAGCATCAGCAGCGACTCATCACGTCGCGATGACGTGCACGAAGCGGCAGCTTGGCTCCAGCGAAAATTTGAAGACGCTGGCCTGAGCACCGAACTGATCGCCACCGACGGGTTCCCGCTGCTGGTCGCGTCCACGCCGCCGGTCGACGGAGCCCCCGTCGCCCTGGTCTACGGTCACTACGACGTGCAGCCGCCCGAGCCACTGGATCTATGGACCACGCCTCCGTTTGAGCCATCGATCCGCGACGGCAAGATCTTCGCCCGAGGTGCGACGGACGACAAAGGCCAAGTCCTGACACACATCCACAGCGTTTGTGATTGGGTCGCCAGCGGGCAGTCCTTGCCGCTACAGATCAAATTCTTGATCGAAGGCGAGGAAGAGGTCGGCAGCCAGAACCTGGAGGAACGACTGCCGGATCTGGCGGACAAACTGGCGTGCGACGTGGTCGTCATCAGCGACAGCAGCCAATACGCACCGGGTCGCCCCGCGATCACGTGCGGACTGCGCGGAATTGCCACGTACGAATTGTTCTTGGACGGACCGTCACACGACCTGCACAGCGGCAGCTTCGGCGGCGCGGTGGCCAACCCTGCCATGGCGTTGTGCCAGATGCTCGCCAGCATGAAGAACGCCGATGGCAGCATCGCGGTCGAAGGCATCTACGACGACGTTGCGGCCATTCCCGACATTGAACGCGAAGCGTGGAAAAAACTGGGTGCCGATGACGCTGAATTTGCCAACAGTGTCGGAGCATCGGAACTGCATGGCGAAACCGGCTTCACCACCGACGAACGCCGCTGGGCTCGTCCATCGCTGGACATCAACGGCCTGACCTCAGGCCATCAAGGCGAAGGCGTCAAAACCGTTCTGCCGGCGAAAGCGTCGGCGAAGTTCAGTTTCCGATTGGTCCCCGACCAAGATCCCAAACGATTGACCAAGCTTTTGGAATCACACTTCGAGAAACATTGCCCGCCGGGAATCCACTGGACGCTGAAACCAGATCACGGGGCCGGGGCGATGCTGGCCGATGCCAACAGTCGCTTTGCCAAAGCCGCCAGCGTCGCGATCGAGCAAGCCTTCGGAACGGCCCCCGTCATGATCCGCGAAGGAGGCTCGATTCCGATTTTGGCTCGTTTCCAAGAAGTCTTGAAATGCGATTGCTTGCTGCTCGGATGGGGTCAAGGCGACGATGCCGCTCACAGCCCGAACGAAAAGTTCTCGCTCGATGACTTCCATCGCGGCATCCAAGCCTCCGCGTCCCTCTGGCAATCCATCGCGTCGGTTTGACTTGCCGCCAAACCAACGCGAAATGTTCAAAACATGGAATGATTGCGGCCCGGCTCCGCCGGGCGTTGGCCACTGACCGTGACTCGACTGACGAGTCAATCGATCAATAGTCCGTCGCGGCACCACCGGTTTCGGCGATCGAAACCGTGCTGCCTTTGACCGCTTGTCGAACCTCACGCGTCTCGACTTCCTTCTTTAGTCGAGCGATCGCTTCCTTGATCGGCATCGATCCCAAGTCACCTTCGATCCGGTCACGCAGCGCCACCTGTCCGGTCTCGGCTTCCTTGGGACCAACCACGGCCATGTAGTTGACCAGGTCAATTTGGGCGTTGCGAATCTTCGCTTGCACCTTGCCGTCGCTGGCGTCCACCGTGACTTTCAATCCCGCCTCGTCCAGTTCCTTCGCCACCGCGGTCGCGTACTCCAAGGATTTGTCCGACAGCGGCAACACGCGAACTTGCTCGGGTGACAACCACATCGGGAACGCACCCGCGAAATGCTCGATCAGCATCCCGGTGAATCGTTCCAGCGAACCAAACGGAGCCCGGTGAATCATGACCGGACGGTGCGTCGCGTTGTCGTTGCCCTTGTATTCCAATTTGAAACGTTCGGGCAGGTTGTAATCCAACTGGACCGTTCCCAACTGCCACGAACGTCCGATGCAGTCACGGACCATGAAGTCCGCTTTGGGCCCATAGAACGCGGCTTCCCCGGGCTCTTCGTTGAACGACAAACCGGATTGCTGCAACACGCCGCGAAGCGCTCCTTCGGCGTGATCCCAATTCTCTTCACTGCCGACGTACTTGCTGCTGTCCGGATCACGCAGCGACAACTGAACGCGGTAATCGTCCAACCCAACCGACTCCAACACGAACTTGGTCAGCTCGATCGTCGCGCGGAATTCTTCTTCGACCTGATCCGCGGTGCAGAAAATGTGCGCGTCATCTTGCGTCAGACCACGCACCCGCATCATGCCGTTCAGCTCGCCGGTTTGCTCGTGGCGATAAACCGTTCCGAACTCGAACAAACGCAGCGGTAACTGACGATAGGATCGTGGCTGGGCGCCAAAGATTTGACAGTGGTGCGGGCAATTCATCGGCTTGAGCAAATATCGCTCGTGATTCAGCTGCCACTGATGCAGCACATCTTTCTTCGCGTCGTTGGAAGCGGATGGCTTGTAATCGGGAAGCTTGACGCCAAAGACTTCGGCAGCCGCGATCAGTTTGTCTTCATCGTCCTTGGACAATCCGCCTTGATCCAATCGCGTGCTCCACGCATCCAACAGCCCGCCAACTTCGCTACCAAACAGCGGTGCGAATTGACTGTCGCGATAATACGGGAAGTGACCACTGGTTTCGTACATCTCCACACGGCCAATGTGTGGGCTGTAAACCGGATCGTAACCGCGTGACAGCAATTCGCGTCGCAAGAAGTCTTCCAACGTCACACGAACGCGGGCACCTTTGGGGAGCCACAGACACAAGCCTTGTCCGACCTCGGGATTGATTGCAAAAAGACCATGTTGCTTGCCCAGCACACGGTGGTCGCGGCGTTTGGCTTCTTCGAGTTGCTCCAAGTAGCTCGACAGTTCTTTCTTGTCAAAGAACGCAGTGCCGTAGACACGTTGCAACTGACGACCAGATGCGTCGCCTTTCCAGTAGGCACCGGCCACGCTGAGCAGCTTGATCGCTTTGATCATGCCCGCATGTGGGATGTGAGGTCCACGGCAAAGGTCAACAAACTCGCCTTGACGATAGAAGCTGACGGTCGCCTGATCGCCCAAACCGGTTTCGATGTGCTCGACCTTCAGATCTTGGTCGAGGTCATCACATAACTTTCGAGCTTCGTCCCGTTCCAAGATGAAGCGTTCGAAAGGCTCTTTCGCTTTGATGATCTTTTTGATCTCAGCTTCGATCTTCGGGAAATCATCTTCGCTGAGTTTCTCCGGCATATCGAAGTCGTAATAGAACCCGCCCGAGGTCGTCGGACCGAACGCGAGCGACACGCCTTTGTAGAGACGCATGATCGCGCGAGCCATCACGTGAGCAGCGGAGTGTCGCAGGACATCGAGGGCGGACTCGTCTCGCGTGGTCAGCAAACGAAGCGGAACCACATTGTCTTCATCGGCGATTTCGCCGAGAGGACGGAACGAGTCAACAATGGTGCCCTCCACTTCCGCGGCGACCACGCTGCGAGCGAGACCTTCACTGATCTCTTTCGCGACATCCATCGCGGTGGCGTCAGCGGGCTGGGTTTTCAGCGAACCATCCGGCAAACGGACTTGAACTTCTGCGGCTGAGGAAGAAACGGGGGACGGGGTGGAATCAGCGGACATCAGACAATTTTCTTTCTGAACAGAGATGCGTCGCGAGATACGAAGTCGCGAATCAATGCCAAGAATAGCGGTTCAGGGGGGGACAGCAGAAGTTCAGTTCATGTTCGCGAGAACATTCTCTACCCGAGTTTCATAGCCACTTCACGCGGTCCCATTCCGGGTAAACCTCGCGATTTCCGAGGCGAAACGCCGTTCCGTGTTGCATGACGCGAATTCGTTGGCGGGGGATCTCAGTTGCGACGTTGTGGGTGGTCGATCAAAATACAGGTCCCACCGCCGATTCCCGCCTCGCCTTTACGGCACACTCCAGCCTCCCGATGCTTGTGCAACCTTTCTTGTTTCACCGCAGCGATTTTGTCTCGCCCCAAACGCAACTCTCGCAACCCATTGTTGTCGTGGCGGTCTGGATGGCGATCTTGTTTGCCGCAGGATCTTCGGTTTCCGCCGACGAGCTTTCGTTTCAGGAAGACGTTCGGCCGATTTTGTCGAATCACTGCTTCGCCTGCCACGGCCCCGACGAGACCAACAATGCCGCGGGTTTTCGCCTGGATGTGGAAGGCGAAGCCGACCTGGATGAGGTGCTGGTGCGGATCGAAACCGACGATCCGGACATGATCATGCCGCCGGAGGAGATGCACAAACCTTTGAAACCGGAACAAGTCGCGGTTTTGAAACAGTGGATCGAAGCCGGGGCCCCCTACGAAAAACATTGGGCGTTTGTGACTCCCGCGTCGCCGGAGTTTCCCGACAGCTTGCACGAGAACTGGGAACGCCCGATCGACCGATTCGTGCGTTCAAAGATGGAATCGAAAGGACTGTCGCCGCGTCCACGCGCCGATCGCCGAACTCTGATCCGCCGAGTCGCATTGGACCTGACCGGGCTGCCGCCGACGACCGATGAAATCAACGCCTTCCTGAACGACACGTCCGAAACCGCCTACGAAGACTTGGTCGATCGAATGATGGCCAAGCCCGCTTATGGCGAGCACATGGCACGGTATTGGTTGGACTTGGTTCGCTTTGCCGACACGAACGGCATGCACCATGACCACTACCGAGAGATGACGCCCTATCGCGATTGGGTGATCCGATCGTTCAACAAGAACTTGCCCTTCGATCAATTCATCGTCGATCAAATCGCGGGCGACCTGCACGAAGACCCCAGCATCGATCAGTTGATCGCCTCCGGGTTCAATCGTTTGCACTTGATCATCGACCGCGGAACGGCGTTGCCCGAAGAGAGCTTCGTTAAAAATGTGGTCGATCGAGTCAGCGCCGTTGGCACCGCGTTCATGGGGCTGACGCTGCAGTGCGCGGTCTGCCACGACCACAAATACGATCCGATTTCGCAGAAAGATTTTTATTCGCTGTACGCGTTCTTCAACAACTTTGACGGAGCCCCAGAAACGGGCGGCCGGCGAGGCACCGATTTCCGCCGGGGATTGCAAGCTCCTTACATCGAGTTCCCAAACGAAGAACAAGCCGCCGAACTCGAGCGTCTCGACGCGGAACTGGCTCGGTTGCAATCCGAAGTGAACGAACTGAAGCAACCATCGCCCAAGGCTCCTGAGTCCACGCAGGCAGAATCCACCAAGGCCGAAGCAACCGATGCTTCTGCGCAGGAATCCGAATCAGAAAAAACGCTGGCCAACGAACCAACGCTCACCGAGGAAGAACGCAAACAACGTTTGCAGCAGGCTCAAAACCAAATCGCGAAATTGACGAAGCAGCGTGATAGCATTGTGGTGAATGTGCCAGCCACGCTGGTGATGCGAGAACGCTCGGACATTCGTCCCGCTCACATTCTGATTCGCGGTGCCTACGACGCGCCCGGCGAACCGGTCACTCGTGCGACGCCGTCGTTTTTGCCGCCGATGCCCAACGCCGAGGAGGGCCAAAAGGATCGCATGGACCTGGCTCGCTGGATGGTAGATCCATCCAATCCGTTGACGTCGCGTGTTGCCGTCAATCGTTTCTGGCAACAGTTGTTCGGTGTGGGCTTAGTCAAAACATCCGAAGACTTCGGTGCACAGGGACAAACGCCCAGCCACCCCGAATTGCTGGATCACTTGGCGATTCAGTTCATGCAGTCGGGCTGGGACGTCAAAGAACTCATGCGATCCATGGTTTTGTCGCAAACCTACCAACAAACTTCCGTCGCGCCGCAAGAAGCCTATGCCGCCGACCCAGGCAATCGTTGGTTGGCTCGTGGCTCTCGTTACCGACTCGACGCGGAAGTCATCCGCGACCAAGTCCTCTCGGTGTGCGGGCAGCTGAACCCGACGATGTTTGGCAAGAGCGTCAAACCTCCTCAACCCGAAGGATTGTGGAAAATCGTGGCGATGCCCACGTCTTACCCCAACTCCTACGTGGCGGACACGGGTGACAAGGCTTATCGCCGCAGCGTTTACACCTTTTGGAAACGAGGCCTTCCGCCGCCACAGATGACCATCTTCGACGCGCCCAATCGTGACAGTTGCATCGCCCGTCGCGAAAGAACCAACACACCGCTTCAAGCCTTGATGTTGATGAACGAGCCGCAATTCTTTTCAGCGGCGACGGTGCTGGCAAACGACATGCTTGAGGAAGACCGCTTTGCTGGTGAAACAGATGCCGAAGCGGCTCGCTTGATCGCCGCGTTCGAGCACATCACATCACGACCACCCAGCGAGTCCACCTTCGAATCGCTGCAGCATGCTTTGACCGCGTTCCAAAAGCACTTCCAAAGCAAACCCGGCGAGGCCGCCGCGTTGATCAAACGCTGCAACGATCCCGCCGTGCAATCCATCACCGACTCCGCAGAGCAGCAACGCCTTGCCGCTTGGACCATGGTGGTGCACTCGATCCTCAACCTGGACTGCGTTCGCACTCGCGAGTGATGTTCTGATCCTCACTTGCAATCAACAACGACACACAACTTTCCGCCAAAGACATCGTCATGAACGCCACCACCTCGATCGATGCAACACTCGCCAGCCTCGCTGGACGCCGCCAATTCCTGCAACATTCCGCGATGGGGCTGGGCGCCGCGGCGCTCGGTTCCATCGTCGCACGCTCGCAAGCGAGCGCCGCCTCACCCTCGCAAACACCGGCTTCCGACGAAGCCAACGGCCTGCACTTCCCCGCCAAAGCCAAACGGGTGATCTTCCTGTTCATGGCGGGGGCTCCCAGCCAGATGGATTTGTTCGATTACAAACCTGAACTGGTGAAACAATTCAAACAGCCGTTGCCACCCAGCGTCAGCAACGGCCAACGGGTCACCGCGATGACTCGTGGGAAAGAGCAATTGGTCGCGCCGACCATGTTCGAATTTTCGCGTCATGGTGAAAACGGCATTCACCTCAGCGAACTTCTGCCGCATCTCGGCACGGTGATTGACGACATCTGCTTGATTCGTTCGACCCACACCGATGCGATCAATCATGATCCGGGAAAGACGTTGTTTTGCACCGGCTCCGAGATTCCCGGCAAAGCCAGCTTGGGTTCATGGTTGAGCTACGGCCTCGGCCGGATGAACGAGAACCTGCCTGACTTCATTGTTTTGAACTCGGCATTTTGGAGCGGCGACAAAGCCAATATCCAAGCCCTCTACAGCCGCCTTTGGGGATCGGGATATCTCCCCTCGAAACATCAAGGCGTCTCGTTCCAACCCTCCGGCGACCCGGTGCTATTTTTGTCCAACCCCGAGGGCGTCAGCCGCGAAAGTCGACAAGAGATGTTGGATCTCGTCACCGAACTGAATCGCCAACACATGCAGCAAAGTGGTGACCCTGAAATCCTGACGACGATCGCTCAACAGGAGATGGCGTTCCGCATGCAGGCATCGGTGCCCGAACTGACCGATCTCAGCCAAGAAACCGAAGACACGTTGGCGATGTACGGCCCAGAAGTTCACAAGAGCGGATCGTTCGCTCGCAACTGCTTGATGGCTCGGCGAATGGTTGAACGTGATGTTCGTTTCATTCAATTGTTCCATCGCGGATGGGATCACCACTCGCACCTGCCCAAGAAAATTCGTGGGCAAGCGTACGACATCGACCAACCCTGTGCGGCGCTGATTCGCGATCTTCGCCAACGTGGTTTGCTCGACGACACGTTGGTGGTCTTCGCCGGTGAGTTCGGTCGAACGACGTATTGCCAAGGCAAACTCACGCACAAGGATTACGGTCGCGACCATCATCCCCGATGCTTCACCACTTGGATGGCCGGCGGCGGCGTCAAAGGCGGGATCGCTCACGGGGTCACCGATGACTTCAGCTACAACGTGGTCGAAAATCCGGTACATGTCCGTGACTTCAACGCGACCATCTTGCATCAACTGGGGATCGATCACGAGCGTTTGACTTTCCCGTTCATGGGACTGGATCAACGGCTGACCGGCGTGGAAGAGGCCCACGTGATTCACGACATTCTGGCTTGATCGCGTTCCTGGATGGATCACGACAGCACTACAAAACTTGGCGATGATCAACGCGGTGTCCTCGACTCGTGGGACATTCACTTGGCCGCCGGACGTGATAGGATCGTTCCTGCACGTCCCAATGAAATGCGGAATCACGGAGTGAATTCGCGTCCCACGCATCGAACGAGTTCATGGACTTCACGGCGATCGACTTCGAAACCGCAACGCGGCGCTCCGACAGTGCATGTCAATTGGCGGCGGTTCGCGTTCGCAACGGCGAGATTGTCGATTCAGCGTGTTGGTTGATCCGTCCTCGTCCGTTTGTGTTCTCGCCAGCGAACATTCAGATTCATGGCATCACTCCCGCTATGGTTCGCGATGAACCGGAGTTTGGTGAGCTTTGGCCGCAGATCCAATCAACACTTGGCGACGATTGCTTGATCGCTCACAACGCCAGCTTTGACTTGGGCGTTCTGCTTGCTTGTCTGGAGTCGCACGACCATCCGGCCCCTGAGTTCCAATACAGCTGCACTCGGGCGATTGCTCGACGAACTTGGCCGCAACAACCTCGCTTTGGTTTGAAGCCGCTTTCCGATTGGCTGGGCATTCGATTCCGACATCACGACGCACTCGAAGATTCGGTCGCCTGCGCCAAGATTGCGTTGGCCGCCGCGGAAGACAAAGCCGCTAGCAGTTTAGAAGACCTGGAATCCAAGCTCAGTTTGTCGCGAGGGGCGGCTGGCAGTTGGGGCAAGAAAGGTCCCACTTCGCGTCGCAGCACTCGGTCTCGACGAAGATCCGCCTCACCCGGTTCGCCTGCACCCGGTTCGCCTGCACCGCGTGGTTCCGGCAAACGGACTTCCGTGATGATCGCCGGCTCCACTGTGGCGTCTCATCCGATGCAGTCGCCTTCACCCTGCGGCATGGGGGCCAGTGGCGTGGACCTTCAACGGTTGCTGGTTCGCGCCGATTTCATTCGCCCGTTGGAAGGACGCCGCGTTGTGTTCACCGGAGTGCTGCATCGGTTGCAGCGCGAGGAGGCGGAAATGCTGACCTCACGTTGTGGCGGCCAGTGCCAAAGCAGCGTGTCACGCAAAACCGATTTGGTCGTCGTGGGTGAATTGGATTCCAGAACGATCCAAGCGGGACGCTCGATGAGCACCAAAGAAGAGACCGCCCGACAATTGGCGGAGGAGGGAGCCCCCGTCCGCATTCTCAGCGAACAGGAATTTCTCGAAATGATCATCGCGGGAGAAAGCTCCTAGCTCCTCAGCCCTCCCACTTCGACAGAATCGGATTGGATCCGCGGTCGAGACCTCTGCGCCGAAGGCAAACCGTGTTATCCTTCCCGAAATTTTCACGGCCGGCGTCGTTGAAATGAGTGCACCCACACGCGATCGCCCCACGAATAGGCGGGATTTCGTGTGAGTTTGCAGGTCTTCACGTCGGTCATTTGAGCCCCTCCGCCCTCGTTTGGGATCGTTTCCGTGCCGCGTCGCGACGACATCAAGAAGATTCTGCTCATTGGTAGTGGCCCGATTGTTATCGGCCAAGCTTGCGAATTCGATTACTCCGGAACCCAGGCCTGCAAAGCCCTTCGCGAAGAGGGCTACGAGGTGGTGCTGGTCAACAGCAACCCCGCCACGATCATGACCGATCCGGCCACCGCGGATGCGACTTACATCGAGCCGCTGACGTGGCAAATGGTCGAAAAGGTGATCGAAAAAGAACGCCCCGATGCGTTGCTGCCAACGCTGGGTGGACAAACCGGTCTGAACGTCGCCATGGACCTCGATGCCAACGGCGTGCTGGAGAAGTACGGCGTGGAAATGATCGCCGCGAATGCGAAGGTGATCGCCAAAGCCGAAGAACGTGACCAGTTCAAAAAGGCGATGGAAGAGATCGGTCTGGATGTCTGCAAAGGCTTCACCGTCCACACGCTGGCCGAAGCTCGCGAAGCACTGGCCGAAGTCGGCTTGCCGGCCGTTGTGCGTCCGTCGTTCACCATGGGCGGCAGCGGTTCTGCCATCGCCTACAACAAAGACGACTTTGACTCGCTGGTTCAAAACGGCTTGGACCAGTCGCCCGTGACGGAAGTCCTGATCGAAGAATCGATCATCGGGTGGAAAGAGTACGAGATGGAAGTCATGCGTGATCGCGACGACAACGTCGTGATCATCTGTGCGATCGAAAACTTGGACCCGATGGGCGTCCACACGGGTGACTCCATCACTGTCGCCCCCGCACAAACGCTCAGCGACAAAGAATACCAACGCATGCGGGATGCCTCGTTGGCCGTCATCCGAGAAATCGGTGTCGAAACCGGAGGCAGCAACATTCAATTCGCGATCGAGCCTCAAACCGGCCGCATGATCGTGATTGAGATGAACCCTCGCGTCAGCCGCAGTTCGGCGTTGGCGAGTAAGGCAACCGGATTTCCAATCGCAAAAATCGCGGCGAAGCTGGCCGTTGGCTATCGGTTGTGGGAATTGCCCAACGACATCACCAAGAAAACCAAAGCGTGCTTCGAGCCGACGATCGATTACGTCGTCACCAAGATGCCACGATTCGCGTTTGAGAAATTCCCCGAAGCCGACGCGACGCTGACCACGCAGATGAAATCGGTCGGCGAAACGATGTCGATCGGACGCACGTTCCAAGAGTCTTTCCAGAAAGCTCTGAGAGGATTGGAAGTCGGTGCGTTCGGATTAGGTTGCGACCCACGCGACCTATGGGGAACCGAAGATCAACCCGGCCGGGATGAGATTCGTGCCAAGCTCTCTACGCCTGGCTCCGAGCGAATCTTTTACCTGCGGTACGCTTTCAAAGATGGCATGACTGCCAAAGAGATTCATTCTCTAACCCACATCGACCCGTGGTTCCTGGATCACATCCAGCAACTGGTCGAAACGGAAGACAACCTGCGTTCGCTTGGCAAGCTGGACGCGATCGACGCGGACACGATGCGAGACGCAAAACGCCGCGGGTTCTCCGACCGGCAAATCGCGACGATCACTTCCAAGACCGAATCGCAAGTTCGTGCCAAACGTTTGGAACTCGGCATCCGTCCGGTCTTCAAAAGCGTCGACACCTGTGCGGCTGAATTCGAAGCCTTCACGCCGTACTACTACAGCACTTACGAAGCCGAAACGGAATTGCCACCGAAGGGCGACAAAAAACGCGTCGTGATCCTGGGCGGTGGCCCCAACCGAATTGGCCAAGGGATCGAGTTCGATTATTGCTGCTGCCACGCTTCGTTCGCCCTGCAAGAAATGGGCATCGAATCGATCATGGTCAACAGCAACCCGGAAACGGTCAGCACGGATTATGACACGTCCGACATTCTGTTCTTCGAACCACTGACGATCGAAGACGTTCTGAACATTTGCGACTCGGTGCAACCCGACGGCGTGATCGTTCAGTTCGGCGGTCAAACTCCGCTGAACTTGGCTCGTGGTTTGGAACAGGCCGGTGTGCCGATCATTGGAACCAGCGTCGACACGATCGACACCGCCGAAGACCGCGAATTGTTCAGCAGCTTGATCGACGAACTTGGACTGCGTCAGCCGCCATCCGGCATCGCTCGCAACATGGACGAAGCTCGCGTCGAAGCCAAACGCATCGGCTATCCTGCACTTGTGCGTCCCAGCTTCGTGCTCGGCGGCCGAGCCATGGAAATTTGCTACGACCAATCGCAGTTCGCTCGCTACGTGGCGGAAGCCTTCATCGTCGCAGATGGCCAACCGGTTTTGATCGACCGCTTCTTAGAAGACGCCACCGAAGTCGACGTCGATGCGGTCAGCGATGGCAATGATTGTGTGATCATGGGCATCATGGAACACATCGAAGAGGCCGGTGTTCACTCGGGCGATTCGGCCTGCTGCATTCCTCCGTTCAGCCTGCCTCAACCGGTGCTCGCCGAAATTCGCGATGCCACTCAAAAATTGGCGGCTCGCCTGAACGTCGTTGGACTGATGAACATCCAATTCGCGGTGAAGATGGAAGGCACTCAGCCGATCCTTTACATCCTCGAGGTCAATCCTCGAGCCAGCCGCACGGTTCCTTTCGTCGCCAAAGCAACGGGTGTTCCCGTCGCCAACATCGCGACCAAGGTCATGGCGGGCGAAACGTTGAAAAATTTGGGAGTCACCGAAGAACCCATTCCGCGTCACGTTTCGATCAAAGAAAGCGTCCTTCCGTTCCGCAAATTCGCTGGCGTCGACATTGTGCTCGGTCCCGAAATGCGAAGCACGGGCGAAGTCATGGGCGTCAGCGAACTATTCTCGCTCGCGTTTGCCAAAAGCCAGTTGGCGGCCGGCACGGTGTTGCCAGAGTCAGGCAAAATTTTCCTGTCCTTGTCGGCTAATCACAAAGACTCCGCTGAGTCCCTGGGCAAATCGCTGATCGACCTTGGGTTTGAGCTGTTGGCGACCGAAGGCACGGCTTCGCGATTGGAAGCCAGCGGCGTCAGCGTCACGCGAGTGAAGAAGCTCTCCGAAGGTCATCCCAACCTGATCGATTACCTGAAGAACGACGACGTTCAATTGATTTTGAACACTCCGTCGGGCAAGGGTGCTCGCACGGACGAAGGAAAGATTCGTGCCGCCGGCGTGCAACACGGCGTTCCCTGTATCACGACGTTGGCAGCAGCCGAGGCGGCTGTCCGAGCCATGGTCGCGATGCGAGAAACACCGATGCAGGTCGAATCGCTGCAACGCCGCTACGAAATGAACGTTTGATCGTTCGCGGTTGTCATCCAGTGAACGGGAACAGCTTCCCTGCCCGGACTGCTTCCGTTCCCAACGGAAACGCCGGGCCATTAGAATGGGGGTTCATTCCCACCGTCTGAAGGCCCGTTCATGCTTGGCTCATCGCAACCGATTCACTCCCTTCGTCTTTCCTCCAGCGTTCTGATTGGAAAGGTGTTGCTCGCAGCCTGTGCATTGGCTTCGACGACATCATCCGCTGAACCGCCACGTTTCAGCCAACAGGTTGATGCGACGGTCACCTACAAGATCAACTTGCAGATCGGGATGGGCAAAGACGCGGGAAAATATCCGGGCACGCTGACCTATCAAGTCAAATCCGCCACGCCGGAGTTGATTCAACTAACAGTCACGGGCGACCTGCAAGGCAAACCGTCTCGCATGCCGTCCTTCTTCCGCAGCAGCGGAGAGTCATCCCTGCCGACGCTTGAATCCGTCTCTTGCCGAGCTGCGTTGATTGGCATCACCCCACGCGGCGAAGTCGAGGTCTCGCAACGTGACGAGATGATGGGGTTGCTGCTCGGTACCATCGGCCAGCTCGCCATCGCACCGCTGCCGCCGGCCGACGCCAAACCGATCAACGCTCGCGCCGCCCGAGGCGCAGAAAACGGAGCCGACGTGCCTGTGACCTGGGACGTCTCGGACACCACCAACATCGCTCGCGTCAGCACTCCGTTTGGTTTCTCGCCATCGTTTGCAAGCCAAGCGGGAATCCAAAATCGCAAACTCTCCATCGCGACGGAAAAATGGAAATACGTCGCTCATCCGGTGATCCGTAATCGAATGAAAATCGATCACCAATATGAGCTCTCCGCACCGGAGTCAGACCCGCCGATGAAGATGCAGGGTGACGGCATCGCTTTCTTCAACCTGGACGATGGCTTCTATGAACAGTTGCAAATCAACCGCGTGATCTACCAAGTTGACGATGGTGTGGAAGTGAAAGTGCCCATTTCGATCTCACTGACTCGCGAAACCAAACAAGAACGCGATGCGAAAATTGCGGCAGCGAAGGAAGCGGTTTTGAAACGCACGCGGCCGTTCACAGATGCGGAACGCAAACAATGGATCATGGATCTCGCACCGGGAGCTTCCGAAGCCAAAGCCCACCGCGCGATGTCCGAACTGAATTCGCGAAACGCGCGGCAGGACCCAGAAATTGCCAAGGCGTTGTTGCAACGTGCCGACATGACTCAAGGCCATCTGAAGTCGTTCTTCTACTCCGCCGCCGGTCGCTACGACGAATCCATTCGGCAAATGACCGAAGACCGCAGCGACTACAGCCGCAGCCTCGGCACGGTCAAACGAACGGGCAACCCAGTCACCTCCGCCAACCGTCTTGCTGTGGGACAGGTCTTGGCCAAAGCCCGGGAACGTATCGGTGGTTTCGAGGCCGTTGAAGTCACCGAAGTTCACAACAACGTCGAGGTGTCCGTCAAAAAGGTGGGTGGTCACGGGCGGCCGGATCGCGTGAACGTTTCGATGTTGCGATACCCACCGGCAACCGTTCCCCAGCCCTCGCAGACACGAACCCCACGCAGGAACCTTCGCACAGCAGCCCGCCGCACCATCAACCCACGGGCCGTCCCGGCGGCTGAAGAAAAGGAAGCCGCTGAAATGCCCGACCGCGACGCGAACGAGGCCATTCGCACTTGGTCGGACAAGACCGGCAAATACAAAATCAAGGCCGCGTTTCTGGCGATCCAAGAAAAAGTGGTGCGTCTGCGTTCGGCCGACGGCAAAATCATCGAGGTGCCGCTGGCTGCTTTGTCAGACGACGATGCGAAGTTGGCCGAACAACTGCAAAAAGAGGCGGAAACGGACGCCAATCCGTTTCAAGTCGTCAGTGAATGATCGCGTCGCGCTGGACAACCCGACGCAGTGACGGTCGTATGACCCACGGCTTTCCTCGCTGCGGCGATCTCGATGCATTGATATGGTTCCCAGCGAACTCGACGGGCTTAGAATCTAGGGCACGCGATCCCGCGAAAACGTGATTCACCAGCCTTTCTCGTCATCTGCCTGATCTGAATGACCTCCGATTCCCAAGACGCAGCCGACTCACCGGTCGAACCGCCTGATCGCTCAAAGTATCGATTGCTGGTTGTCGACAACGAAGCCGCTCACGCGCGAGCGATGACGGAAAGCCTGGAAAAAGTCGGATACGTTTGTGAGGTCGCCACCAGCGGCCCCGACGCTGCGGCCCTGATCCAACGAGAGACCTTTGACATCATCATCACGGACATGGTGATGAACGACGTCGACGGAATGAAGATCTTGGCAATGGCCAAAGAACGACTTCCCGAGTGCGAAGTGGTGATGGTCACCGGACACGCCACCGTGCCGATCGCCGTGGAAGCAATGCAGCAGGGTGCCTTCAACTTTCTTGAAAAGCCGATCACGCCGAGTCGCCTGCGAGCGATTGTGGAAAAGGCTGCCGAGAATGTCGAACTGAGACGGCAAAACACCGAGCTGATGCAGCGGCTCGACGAACGGTTTGGTTTCGAAGGCATCATTTACACCAGCAAGAAGATGCAAACGGTCATTGATCGATTGCGTCGGATCGCTGCCACCGATGCCACGGTTTTGATCACGGGTGAATCAGGCACCGGAAAAGAAATGGTCGCTCAGGCCATTCATCAAAACAGCCCGCGAAAAAACAAACGCATGGTGGCGCTCAACACCCGTGCCGTTTCGGAAAACTTGGTCGAGAGCGAGCTGTTCGGTCACGTCAAAGGCTCGTTCACCGACGCGGTCTCCGATCGGGAAGGTGCGTTTGAATACGCCAACGGCGGATCGTTGTTCTTGGACGAAGTCGGCGACATGCCGATGAGCACGCAGATCAAATTGCTGCGGGTGTTGGAAGAAAGCCAAATCACTCGCGTCGGTGGCAACAAATCGATCAAGGTCAACGTCCGTCTGATTTCCGCGACGAACCGACCGTTGGAAGAGATGATCGACAATGGCACCTTCCGAAACGATCTGTACTTTCGACTGAAAGTCGTCACGATCGAATTGCCACCTCTGCGTGAACGTCGTGACGATGTGATCCCGCTGATGGATCACTTCCGCAAAATGTTTTTGCGACGGCATGGCAAACCCGCCGCCCATTTCACTCCCGCCGTCACCAAAAAGTTCTTTGCCTACGATTGGCCGGGAAACATTCGTCAACTTCGCAACTTCGTCGAAACGATGGTGGTTTTGGACACCGACGGTTCGCTTGACGATGACGACTTACCACCCGAGTTGATCGATGACGCTCCGGTGGAAGGCGAGGAAATCACGCCACCCGCTTTGACCGATGGTTCGATGAACTTCATTGGTCGACCACTCGCGGAAATCGAACGCTGGGCGATTGAGGAAACACTCAAGCTCACCGGCAACAATCGCGAAGAAGCCGCCAAGCTTCTCAAAATCGGAGCGAGAACATTGTACCGACGATTGGACCAATACAAAAAAGACGACGACGCGGAAGCCAAAGCCAACGCGACAGACTGACTTCCCGGCACCTCGCTTACCCATTCACGCATCTTTCACGGACTTCGAGAGCAACATGCAACCTTTGCCATTTCCAACCCCCAATCTGTCCGCCGCCGCTGAATTGGATGCATCCAACGCGGGTGTCGTGGTGTTGGCCGTTCAACCATCGGGCGAATCATCTGACGATGTCACGACGGTTACTTGCGAGATCCCATCCAGTCTTTCAGATGCCATTCAGTCCGTCATCAAGAATGCCTGTGACTCGGGTGAACTGACTGGCAAACCCGGTGAGATCACTCTGTTCGCAACCGGCGATTCGCAAACTCCATGGGTCCTTTTGGCCGGAGTGGGCACCGCGGATCAACAAAGTCGCGGCAAGGCTTATGAACTGGGTGCGTCCGTGGTGCGTCGCTTGATCGACAAACCTCGCAACCAAATATCGTTTGTCGTTGGACAAGCCATTGAGTCGGACAACCACGATGCGGTGGTCGCAGGCGCCGTCTCGGCTTGTGAAGGACAACACCTTTATCACAGTGCCCCTGCTGTTTCGGTGCCCGAGAACATCGCCTTCGTCGGCTTCAGTGAAAACGCCGTGACTCGCGGTGGAACGCTCGGTCGTTCCATCAATCACACACGTCGATTGGTCAACGAACCACCATCGATCATGAATCCATCGGGCTTCGCTCAGTACGCAGAAAAGCTGGCCTCCGAATGCGGCTTGTCCTGTGAAGTGTGGGATGAGAAGCGACTGGAAGCCGAAAATTGCCGAGCCATCCTCGCGGTCGGACGTGCTTCCACCAGCCCACCACGATTGGTGATGCTGCGGCATGATGGCGGTGGCGATGAAGCCCCGCTGGTCATCGTCGGCAAAGGCGTGACCTTCGATTCCGGTGGTTTGTCGCTGAAACCCAGCGAAGGCATGGTCGACATGAAGTGCGACATGGCCGGTGCCGCCACGGTGGTGGGCGTGATGCATGCGTTAGCGGAACTGAAGGTGCCGCGTAATGTGATTGGGTTGTGCGGACTGGCCGAAAACATGGTCAGCGGCGACAGCTACAAGCTGGGCGATGTGATTGAAACCCGCAGTGGAAAAACGATCGAGATTCTCAACACGGATGCCGAAGGTCGTGTGGTTTTGGCTGACACTCTGGACGTCGCTGTGCAGCACAATCCGGAAGCAATCGTTGACCTGGCAACCTTGACCGGTGCTTGCATGGTTGCCCTGGGAACCGATGTCGCGGGGCTGATGACGAACAGTGAATCGGTTTGTGACGCGGTGGAAAAAGCTGCGAATGCGGAATGCGAACCGGTTTGGGAATTGCCGATGTTTGCGCTGTACGACGAGAAAGTCAAAAGCAAAGTCGCGGACATCAAAAACGTCGGCGAAGGGCGTTGGGGCGGCGCGATCACCGCCGCGAAATTTTTGGAGAACTTTGTGGCTGAAGTCCCGTGGGTTCACATCGACATCGCAGGTCCCGCGTTCATGGATTCGCCCAAACCCCATCGCGATGCGGGTGCCACGGGAGTCATGGTGCGCAGTTTGGTACGTTGGGTCGAAAACGCATCCTGAGTCGCCGTCAAGCTTGCAACCGGATTCACCGGAGTCTGGCTACGATCCTCGTAGGCCATGTCTCACATGGCGCCCATGCCGATGCTTTGGAACAAAGCGAGGCGTCATCGAAATGCTCTTGCGAGAGCAACGTGCACCGGCGAAGAACCATCGCCAGGTGAGACCTGGACTACAGGCTCGATCCGTAGCCGGATTCGCCAGAATTTGGTCCCGATCTCCGTAGGCCATGTCTCGCATGGCGTCCACGCCGATGCTTTGGAACAAAGCGAGGCGTCATCGAAATGCTCTTGCGAGAGCAACGTGCACCGGCAAAGAACCCTCGCCAAGTGAGCCCGGGCCTACAGCAGTCACGATGTTTGGATCAGCGGCTCGATCACTTTGCCACCAAACTGGCTGAGTTGCTTGAAACGGCCGGCGTGGTAATACGTCAGCTTGTTGTCATCCAAACCAAGCAGCCTCAACAACGTGACGTGAAAATCGCGAACGTGGCGAACCTCTTCCACGGCGGTCATCCCGGTTTCATCGGTGGCACCGATCGCGTGTCCTGCTTTCACGCCACCTCCGGCCATCCAAATCGTCATCGCGTTGGCGTTGTGATCCCGTCCATAAGCGGTCCCACCGCGCACGCCGTTGTCCGGTGAACGTCCAAACTCACCGCACCAAACCACCAACGTGATGTCGAGCAACCCGCGTTGTTTCAAATCTTGGATCAATGCTGCGATGGGCTGGTCGACGCCTCGCACCAGATTGCCGTGGGCCCGCTCGATGTAATCGTGGCTGTCCCATGTTCCGTTGTACAACTGAACGAAACGCACGCCTTTCTCGATCATCTTGCGAGCCAACAAACACTTGCGTCCAAACGCGTCGGTCGCTTCGTTCCCAATCCCATACATCGAAAACGTTGATTTGGTTTCGCCTGATAAATCCATCGCCTCAGGAACTTCCGTTTGCATCCGGAACGCCAGCTCATAGCTTTCCAAACGCGCGGACAACTCATCGTGTTCCGGATGCTTCGCCGCATGACGCTGGTTCATTCGCGACAGCAGATCGAGGTTGTACCGTTGCCGCGTGCGACTCACGCCCATGGGCGGTTCAAGGTCCAAGATCGGAGACCCTTTCGCTCTCAGAGGCGTGCCTTGGTAGAAGGCCGGCAGATAGCCGTTGCTCCAATTCGCCGCGCCGCCTTGCGGATACGAGACCTCCGGCAGGACGATGAATCCCGGCAAATTTTGATTTTCAGATCCAAGACCATAGGTCACCCACGCACCAATGCCCGGGTCGCCACCAAATCGATTGCCGCAATTCATTTGATACATCGCGGTCGGATGATTGACGCTGTCGACCTGACACCCGCGGAAGAAACACAGATCATCCGCGACCTTGGGCAGGTGCATCCAATTGTCCGCCATGGGAACACCGCTTTCTCCATGGCGTGAGAAAGAGAACGGACTCTGCACGTAGTAGCGTTTGCCGCTTTCCATCGCCGATTTTTGTTGTCCCTGACGCACAAACTCCTTCAGGTGCAACTGCTTCAATTTCGGTTTGGGATCGAACGTGTCGATGTGGGACGGACCGCCTTCCATCATGAGAAAAATGCAATTCTTCGCCTTCGCTGGCACGTGCACGGGTTTGGGCTGCATCGGCCCCGCGTCGGATTCTTGGCCGCGAGAATCTTCGGCCAGCATCGAAGCCAGTGCGATTCCGCCCAGCGACGTGCCCATACGAAACAAACTTTCGCGGCGTGGCATGACAAACATCACATCCACCTTCTCGTTCGAAGTGCGTTGATCACTCGTTCAATACACATAGACAAACTCATTGCAGTTCAGCAGGACCAAACAAACATCCGCCAAAGCTCGCGTGCGACGATCCACATCCGCCGGTTGCAGGTCCGGTTGGAAATCTTCGTTGGCGTGCAGACGTTCAACGAACTGAAACTTCTCGCCCGTGTTCTCTTCCACCGCTTCCCGCAGGACCTCCAAAGGTGGCTGCGATCGTTGCGGTGCGACCTCTGGCAACACTTGCTCAATCCGTTTCCAGTGTTCAAGCATTTCAGTGACTTCTACCTTCGTCGCTGATCGGCCGATCACCAACTGGAAACACCGCTGGATGGCCTGCAAATCCGTTGACGTTTCCATCGACACGCGATTGGCCAACGTGAGAGCTCGCGAATAAGAACTTTGGCTGTTGAACAGACTGAACACCTGCGGCGTGACCGTCGAAGCGGATCGTCGTTCACACGAAAAATCGGGGGAGGGCACGTTAAAAACTTCCAGGAATGGATCGATCAATCCACGGAGCTTCAACACATAAATCGATCGTCGATGACGGTCCTCGGGTCGAGGATTCGGCACCCAAGCCGCCGCGAAAGTTCCCATGACTTGGCGTGGCTGCAACGCGACCTCGGCATTGATTTCAGGCCGACACGGAATGCCACCCAACGTCGGATTCAGTTCTCCGGTTACCGCCAACATCGAGTCGCGAATTTCTTCTGCACTGAGACGTCGAGGCTGGAACGCGGCATAGGTTTCCTGCGAATTCAAACCGCTGGACCGACAGTACGTGTCCGAGGTCATGATGTGACGATGCATGGCTTTGATCGACCAGTCTTCTTCCACCAACGTCGCCGCCAACCAGTCCAACAACTCAGGATGTGTGGGCGGTTTTCCCGTGGCCCCAAAGTTATTCGGGTTGCCAGCAATCGCGTCTCCAAAATGCCACTGCCACAAACGGTTGACGATCACTCGCGTGGTCAACGGATTGCGTGAATCAGCGACCCATTCCGCAAACGCGTGACGACGACCTTCGATCGAATCGGAAATTTTGGCGTTCACTTGATCTTGAATCACACTCAGCACGCCCGGTGTGACCGCTTCGCCGATCGAAAACGGATCACCACCGGTCAAGATCGCACTCGATTCCAGTTCACCTCGCTTCAGACGATCCCGAGGCATCCGAACGGGGCTGGTTACCGACGTTTTTGGAACGGTCCGTCCGCTGTAGACGGCCAGTGCATAGGGTCGGTAACGATCTTGTTCCCATCGCAAACGTTGCAAGCCTTTTCGAGCCACACGTTCACGCCCAAATTCCTCCGGCGTGAAGCCGACCAGCTTGGGCGGGTACATGTCTTCCGCAACACCGGCGGCCTTCATTGCACCGCGTGTCGCATTGAACAGCGACCGGGATTTGCCCTTGGAACGCAAACGCATCAGCTCCTCGTTCCAACGCGTTGGGTCTTTGTCATTTTCGGCGAACCAAGCTTCCGCGTTCCGCAGCAGGACTTGCTCCAACTCCTCGATGGTTCGTTCATGGATTTGTTTGGACCGATTCAGATAGCGTTGTTCGTCGAATCCCGCTTGGTTCTCATTCGATAGAAAACGGGCTTGTCGTTCCGCGAGTTGTGTCGTCGCGAAAAAGGCTTGGATCGAGTAGTAATCTCGCGTGGGGACTGGATCGAACTTGTGGTCGTGACAACGGGCACATTGCAGTGAATGCCCCAAGAAGGTTTCTCCGACGCTGTTGGTGACATCGTCGAGAAACCGTTGCCGCGCCACTTTGGCGACTTCCATGGACGTCAATTCCCAAGGGCCCATCCGCAGGAAACCGGTGGCCACGATGCACTCGGGATTGTTCGGTTCAATCTCGTCGCCTGCAATTTGCTCACGAATGAATTGGTCATAGGGTTTGTCTTCGTTGAACGATCGAATGACATAGTCGCGATATCGCCACGCGTTGCCTCGTTCGAAATCATTGGCAAAGCCCGAAGAATCGGCGTAGCGAACCACGTCCAACCAATGCTGTGCCATCCGCTCGCCATAGTGCGGCGATGCCAACAAACGATCGACCAGATCAACAAACGCTTCTTTGTCGTTGGCGGGATCGTCAAGGAACTGTTGGATCATTTCCGGAGACGGCGGCAGTCCGGTCAGATCATAAGTCGCTCGCCGAATCAGAGTCCTGCGGTCGGCTCGCGGTGCGACTTGAACCGAAGCGTCCCACTCGGCTTCGATCAAGACATCGATTGGGTTGCCGGCGTCGTCCGCCTCGGGTTTGCGGACGGGTTGGTAAGCCCACAAATCCGCCGGATCATACTTGCGGTTCGTCCAATGCTGATCCAAGCCACCGGACGTCGCGACGATCACGCCATCTTCAACCGACCACTCGTCTTCGTAGGCCGCTTGGATCTCAGCCGCCCGTTCGGCATCAGGCCATTTGGCACCCGTTACGATCCATTCGCGAATCCATTCGAGTTGCTGTTCATTCAGTTGCTCCGCTTCCTTGGGTGGCATCTCTGACCAATCATCACTTGATCGGATCGAAGCCAAATACAGGGGACTTTGAAGAGGCTCCCCCGACACCACGGCGGACTCGCCGCTGTCCCCTCCGGTGTGCAACCCCGCCGCTGACCTCAAGTCCAAAGAACCTTCGATCAGATCGGGATCCTGTCCGTGGCACCCCAGACACTTTTCACGCAGCAACGGAGCGATCCGACGAACGAACAGTCTCTCTGACCTTGCTGCTTTTGATTCGACTTCTTCTGCAACGGCGTGAGCTGACAGGCAGCTCAGTAGCAGCAGGAGAAACGACAAGGTCGTTCGATTCGGATCACAAACTCGCATACGTCGGGTGACACTCCTGACCCAAAGCAAACTCGATCGGCCCCGAACCATTCCGTAGCCGGTGCCTTCTAGGACAACTTGCCATCGAGGGCAACTTGTCACCTAGGGTAACTCATCACACCTTCCGATGCTCTATGGAGCAATCCGATTGCACTGGACCGTTTCAGAAACGGCGACAAACGACGGCCTCAGCTAAGTGCAACGGTGACAAGGGGATAAGCGGAAGCCGCCCAATGCGAGTCGCGAATCGTGGCATGTCCGCTGTCTGAACAGAACCGTCGCCACAGCGTTTGAAATACGATGCTTCGCACCCGCATTCCTACCTCTGCTTCAATCTCACCACCCCCATGCACCTTCGTTCTTGGATCGTTCTAGCGGTCTGCCTCGGCCAATGCATTCTCACTGCTTGGCAGCCTGCTGTCGCCGAACAAACCGACGGGCCTCGGCCCAATGTCATCCTCGTCGTCACAGATGATCAGGGGTATGGCGACATGTCTTGTCATGGCAACCCGTGGGTCAAGACACCTCACTTGGATCAATTGGCGTCGGAGAGTGTTCGCCTCGACAACTTCCACGTCGATCCCGTTTGCACGCCAACTCGTGCCGCCTTGATGACCGGACGCTATTGCACGCGAGTCGGTGCTTGGGCGGTGACAGAAGGACGGCAGTTGCTAGATCCTGACGAGACGACAATGGCGGAGGTCTTTCAACATTCAGGCTATCGCACTGGCATGTTCGGCAAGTGGCACCTTGGCGATCCACCACCATTTGCTCCACGCACCCGTGGCTTCCAAACGGTCACTCGGCACATGGCGGGAGGTGTGGATGAGATCGGCAACCCAACCGAAAACGACTACTTCGACGACACCTATTTTCGTGATGGGGTGGCGGAGAAGTTCGACGGTTACTGCACGGACATTTGGTTCGACGAAACCATCCGTTTTGTGACGCAAGAATCCGACCAACCATTTTTCGTCTATCTGCCAACCAACGCGATGCACAGTCCCTATCGCGTCGCCGACGAGTACTCCGACCCATTCACCAAACTGGGTTTCAAAGAACAGCGTGCCAAGTTCTACGGGATGATCGCGAATTTTGATGAGAATCTTGGAAGACTTCTTTCCGCCATGGATGACAACGAACTGCGAGAGAACACGTTGTTGATCTTTATGAGCGACAATGGGACGGCACAGGGTGCGAGCGAGAACGATCGCGAGGATGGTTTCAACGCCGGAATGCGAGGCAAGAAAGGATCCGTCTATGAGGGCGGGCACCGAGTGGCATGCTTTGCCCGCTGGCCCAATCGTTTCGAGCCAAATCGCCGATTGGACGACCTGACCGTTCACCGCGATTGGCTGCCGACATTGATGGAGTTGTGCAAGCTGGATTCGCCAAGACCGATCGAATTCGATGGGCGTTCGATGGCTTCGTTGTTGCTTGGCCAAAACAACGAATGGCCGGACCGCGAATTGGTGATCGAGCGGCAAAGAGACGACGTGATCTCCGCCACCGAAGCCACCGGACGTCGACAACCCGCCTTTGTCGTGATGAATCAACGTTGGCGTCTTGTTCGCGATGAACTGTATGACATTCAAGAAGACCCCGGGCAGTTCGACGATATCGCTGATCAGCATCCCAAAGTGGTTGAGCGACTTCGTGCTGCCTACAACCGAACCTTTGCAGACATTCAGTCCACGCGAAAAAACTATGTTCGTTTTCCGGTTGGCCGAAACCCTGAATCAACGACGATCACCGTTCGCGATTGGCACCCGACTGTGGGCAATGTGATTTGGAAGCCGACTCAATTGAGCGAAGATGATTTGTTCATCAACGGATTTTGGGAGATCGACGTCGAACGAGCCGGCAGGTACCGGATCGAATTGCAGCGATACCCTGACGATGCATTGGAATCGATGGGCGCGGATCGGGCGCGGTTGAAGTTGGGCACGTTGGAACACACACAATCGCTGACGACTCAAACCTCCGTCGCATCGTACGAATTGGACCTGCCGGCGGGTCCACAACGTCTGCAAACCTGGCTGAGGGACGCCAGAACTCAGCGAGAACGCGGTGCCTATCACGTGAAAATCACTCGCCTACAAGAGTCGACTCCCTAGCCAAACGCTGCAGTCGCCCTGACCAAACAGGTGTGATCCGTTCCGCCGATTCAAAATCTGTTGACATGTCACTCGGTCTGCACATTGGCTCTTTGTGACTGGCTGCTCGCCCTGCGAGCCAAAACATACATGGAATGCAACCAATGGGCTCCGACCAACGTGAAATGATGCAATTGATCGCGGCTCACCAGAGCCGATTGCGTGGTTTTCTTCGCTGCATGTTGGTTCGCTCCAACGATGTGGATGACTTGCTGCAAGAAGTCAACCTTGTGCTTTGGGAAAAGGCGGACCAGTTTGAAACGGGAACCGACTTCTGGGCTTGGTCCAGTCAAATCGCTCGATTCAAAGTCCTCAACCGTATCCGAGCCTATTCGCGGGAGCGGTTGGTGTTTGACGAATCATTTGTCGCCGAATTGGCAGAGGTTGCCAGCGAACGAACCGAATTGTTCGAAGAACGCCAGGAGGCTTTGGAGCAATGCCTCCACGCGCTACCACCCGCTCAACGTCGAATGATTGACCTTCGCTACATCGAATCCAAATCCGCCATCGCGATCGCCGAACAGTTGCAGCGTCCCGTCGGGTCCGTCCGCCAAACGCTGTATCGCATCCGTCAGTCACTATTGGCCTGCATCGAATCCAAGTTGCCGACGGAACCTCAGCCATCCGCTTTAGGAGGCCCCTCATGAACGAGTCATCGCCAACGCCCAACCAAGATGAGATTCGCAATTGGATTTCGGAAGCAATCGATGGCACGATCAGCTCGTCGGATCTGCGCCGACTGCAGGAGGCCCTGAGGTCCGATCGCACGAGCATGCAATCGTTCGTGGATCACTTGCTATTGGATTCGATGTTGACGGAATCGCACCAAGACCAATCGGTCGCCGATTTAGTGGATTGGGTCAGCGATCGTTCGCGTTTGAGCGGAGCTGACGCAGAAGTAAAGACGACCGGCATTGCACAGCCATCCGCGGATTTCGTGCCTGACGCTCATCGAGGCATTCCAAGCTCTTGGTTCTCACTCGCCACCGTCGCGGCGTTGATTGGCTTGGTCGTGTGGGCGGTGACGACACCAGACAATGCGAGGATTCCGGACGGGAACACGATCCATTCCGAATTGGTGGAGTCCGTCTCCAACACGGTCGATCCGTCAGTCGCGATTTTGCTGCAATCATCCGATGCGATCTGGGAAGGTATGGTTGCTTCCAACGCCAGACTGAATCCCGGTCCGCTGAGCCTCCAATCGGGTCTTGCCAAGCTGCAGTTCTACAACGGGGCAACCGTTTTCCTGGAGGGCCCGGTCGAGATGGAACTCCTGGATGTTGACCACGCACGTTTGATTCGCGGCAGTGTGCGAGCCAAGGTGCCTCCACAGGCACAAGGGTTCGTGATCGACACGCAAAAAATTCGTGTCGTCGATCGCGGGACGGAGTTTGGTTTGTCGGTGGACGAAACAGGCGAATCCGACGTTTACGTGTTCGATGGTTTGGTCGAACTGCACGCTCCCCAGCCCGATGGTGTATCTGCCGATGACTTATCGGCTAACGGTGAATCGGTCGACGGCGGTCAACCCATCCGAGAGGTCACGGAAGGGGAAAGCGTTCACGTCAACGACGCTTTGGAATCGGTCGACGCAGAACTGGGCGCGACAAAGTTTCCTTCACCGGAGGCTTTGCGTGATCGCGTTGCGAATCAGTTGCGTGATTGGCAAGCGTGGAAACAAACCATTCGCTCCGATCCATCCATCGTGTTGTACTTCGATTTCGAGAACGTCGACGAACTGGAAGCGACGGTGGACAACCAAGCTTCGCAATCCGACATTCATGCGACTCGCGTGGGATGCGACGCGGTCTCCGGTCGTTGGCCGCAAACGAAAGCCTTGGGCTTCTTTCGGCCCTCGGATCGTTTACGCGTGAAGGTTCCAGGTCGATTCCCGGAAGCAACATTGGCATGTTGGGTTCGCTTGGAACAGATTCGACCAGTCAACCAAGCGTTGCTGCTGACCGATACGTTTGAAGACTGGCAACCTCACTGGCAAATCAGTCGTCTGGGCACGATCAACTTTGGGCTTGGACATCAAGACAAATCCATCCGCCGTCAGATTCGTTCGCTATCCGAACCATTTGTTGACAGAGATCTTCTCGGGCAGTGGTTCCATGTCGCGACGACTTACAACAGTCACGAGCAACGAGTCCGGCATTACGTCAATGGGCAACTCAATTCGCGACACGAGTTGCCGTTTGCCGAGCCACTGCGATTCGGCACCGCTGAATTGGGGAACTGGTTGAAACCTCGCGAAACGGGGGACGAACCGATTCGCAATCTGAGTGGTCGCATCGACGAATTCATGTTGTTTCGCCGAGAACTGTCGGCCGATGAAATCGCGACGATGACAACGATCGGACGCTGAGCGTGCTCGGCGATTAGAATTCAGCCCGACTCGCCAACTCCCCACTCAGGCAGCGCCCCATGTATTGCTTTCGACTGATTCCCGCTTGCCTTTTGGCACTGCTTCTAGGGTGGGTGAACTCACCCGTCCAAGCCCAATCCCCCAACGTTTTGTTCATCGCGGTGGATGACTTGGCATCGACGCTGGGTTGCTATGGCGATCTCGTTGCCAAGACGCCGCACATTGATCGCTTGGCAGCATCCGGTGTTTGTTTTCGCAATGCTTACAACCAACTGCCGCTGTGCAATCCCACACGTGCGTCGGTGATGACCGGGCTGCGTCCCGACCGGATCAAAGTCTACGACCTGGACCGCCACTTTCGCGACGAAATCCCGGATGTGGTGACCTTGTCACAGTCTTTCCGACAGGCCGGTTATTTCGCGGGCCGAGTCGGCAAGATCTATCACTACAACGTTCCGGCATCGATTGGAACCGACGGATTCGATGATCCACCCTCATGGCAGGTGACCGTGAATCCGAAAGGACGCGACAAGGCCGAAGAGCATCTGATCTTTAACGCGGAACCTCATCGCAAGATCAGTGCGGCGTTGAGTTGGTTGGCGGCGGAAGGCGGCGACGAGGAACAAACCGACGGCATGATCGCGACCGAAGCGATTCGCTTGATGCGAGAGAAAAAAGAACAAACGTTCTTTTTGGGCGTCGGCTTCTTTCGCCCTCACACGCCGTACGTCGCACCGAAAAAGTACTTCGACATGTATCCGCTGGAATCAATGCGACTGCCGTACGCACCCGAAGGAGATCGGCAAGACATCCCCACCGCGGCCTTCGCCCACAATTGTCCGATCCCCAACTACGGTCTTGATGAAGCCACGTTGCTGCAAGCCACGCAGGCTTACTACGCCTGTGTCTCGTTCATCGATGCCCAAGTGGGACGCTTGCTCGACGCACTCGATGAACTGGGTCTCGCTGAAAACACGATCGTGGTGTTTTGGAGTGATCACGGGTATCACCTCGGTGAGCACGACGGCATCTGGCAGAAGCGAACTTTGTTTGAGGAAGCCGCACAGGCACCGTTGATCATCCGAGCCCCCCTTTCCGTCACCGAAAATCGATGGGGCCGAGGCGACTGCGATGCGATCGTCGAGTTTGTCGACATCTATCCCACGCTCGCCGATATCGCTGGCGTCGAAGCGCCAAGCAACCTCGACGGAAAGAGTTTGCAACCGCTGCTACAGAACCCACATGCCGAATGGGACGGCGAAGCAATCACCCAGATTCTTCGCCCGGCCGACGATCGATTGGCAGAACCCGTGATGGGATGCAGCATTCGCACTCAACGATATCGCTACACCGAATGGGGCGAAGGCAAACATGGGGTGGAGCTCTACGACCACCACAGCGATCCCAATGAATTCCACAATCTGCGAACCGATCCCGACGCCAAAGTCCAATCCGTGATCCGAGAACTTCGACCGCGGTTGCGTGCGAAAGCATCCGGCAAAACGCCCACCGCGCCAGTCAATCCGGCACGGTTGTGAGTTGCGAGTTCTACAGAACGCGAACCAACGAGCTCATTCGTCGGTGACGCAACCTTCGCTGGCGTTCTTCACACATTTGATGTATTTGTAGAGCGTTCCACGGGTGGATTTCAAAGCTGGCGCGGTCCACTTGGATCGGCGAGCATCCAATTCAGACGGATCAACTTCCAAGTTCAATTCGTTGGTTTCCGCATCGATCGTGATGGTGTCACCGTCTTCGATCAATGCAATCGGTCCGCCGACTTGGGCTTCCGGTGTGATGTGTCCCACGATGAATCCGTGACTACCGCCACTGAAACGACCGTCGGTCAACAGAGCCACGTCGCTCCCCAATCCGGCGCCCATGATGGCGCTGGTGGGCGTCAGCATTTCCGGCATGCCCGGTCCGCCCTTGGGTCCTTCGTAGCGGATCACAACCACATCGCCTTTTTGAATTTTCTTTTGTTCCAGTGCCGCCAACATCAGTTCTTCGCTATCGAAGACGCGTGCCGGACCGCTGAACTGCAAACCTTCTTTGCCGGTGATTTTGGCCACGGCACCTTCGGTAGCCAGCGTGCCTTTCAAGATCCGGATGTGACCTGACTTCTTGATCGGTTCTTCGACCGTCGAGACAATCGATTGTCCGGTTTTCAAACCGGGTAGCTCCGCCAAATTCTCAGCCAACGTCTTGCCGGTGACCGTCATGTGTTCGCCTTTGATCATGCCTTTTTCAAGCAAGTACTTCATGACCGCGGGGGTTCCACCAACGCTGTGCAAATCCTCTTGCACGAACTTGCCGCTGGGTTTGAGGTCCGCCAAGTAAGGCGTGCGGTCACTGACGGCTTGGAAGTCGTCAATCGTCAAAGGCACATCGACGCTGCGAGCCATCGCGATCAAGTGCAACACAGCGTTGGTGCTTCCGCCCAAAGCCATCAACGTCACCATCGCGTCTTCGAATGCGCCGCGAGTCATGATGTCGCGAGGCTTGATGTCTTTTTTCAGCAATTCCAAGATCGCGACGCCGGCGCGTTTGCATTCCTCTTTCTTCTCCGGGTGTTCGGCTGGGATGCTGGCGGAATAGGGCAGTGCCATTCCCAAGGCTTCAATCGCGGTGGCCATCGTGTTGGCCGTGTACATGCCCCCGCACGCTCCTGCGCCCGGACAACTGCGACGAACGATCTCGCTGCGTTCTTCTTCGCTGATTTGGCCGGCGATGAATTGTCCGTAGCACTGAAATGCGCTGACGATGTCCAACTTTTCATCGCGATAGCTGCCGGGTTTGATCGTGCCCCCGTAGACCATGATGGCGGGACGATTCAAACGCCCCATCGCGATCAGACATCCGGGCATGTTCTTGTCACAACCGGGCAGGGCGATCAGTGCGTCGTACCACTGCGCCCCCATGATGGTTTCAATCGAATCCGCGATCAGGTCGCGGCTTTGGAGCGAGAAGCTCATCCCGTCGGTACCCATCGAGATCCCGTCGGAAACACCGATGGTATTGAACCGCATGCCGACCATTCCCGCCTCGGTCACGCCCGCTTTGACGTCCGCCGCCAAGTCCAACAGGTGCATGTTGCAGCTATTGCCCTCGTACCACATGCTGCCGATGCCAACCTGCGGCTTGTTCATATCCTCCGAAGACATGCCCGTCGCGTAGAGCATGGCCTGCGATGCCCCCTGGCTCTTCGGCTGGGTGATGTTGCGGCTGTACTTGTTCAGAGCATTGGAGTCGGAGGACGTCATGGAAATGTTTTGGCAGGAGGGAATTGATCGCGAGAGAAGTCGCCCGAGGCCGTTGCGGACGGGAAAATCTCGGCAACACCGCGGATGGGGCAAAGAGTATGATCGGAGACATGAAAAGTACAAAGACGGGGCAATCTGCCCCACAGAATTGCCTGACAAAATTGCGTCAAAACGCGTTCGGAGCTGGCACCGGTTTCAGTTTCGGAAATCGATATTTGGCGTCGAACTGGTCGCCACAGAAGCCGGCCGGTTGGTTGCCGGCACGGCTGACCCGAGCCATTGGCGGGTTGCTCGCGTTGGCGATCTTGGCGACTGGCGGAGTTTCGACCGGGCAGACTCCCGAGGTCAAAAAATTCGCCTGGGAGGAATCTCTGGACCAGGATCCGGCGAGCAACGATTTTGGTGTGGGCGATCGAGAGTTTGACCTTCGCAGCCGATCCCTCTTCGACGGAGAAATCTTGGCTGGGTTCGAAGGCGACGCGTCGTGGTTTCGCATCGAAGATGGTTGCATCGTTGCAGGACGGTTGGATCAACCGATTCCCAAGAACCAATTCTTGGCGACCACGGAAAAATTCGACAACTTTGAATTGCGGTTAGAAGTCCGCATGCGGGGACAAGGTCGCAACGCCGGCGTTCAATTTCGTTCGCGACGTCCGGGTTCTCGCGACGACGTGCCGGCCCACGAAATGATCGGTTACCAAGCCGATGTCGGTGAGATGCAGACCCGATCGATTTGGGGGGCTCTGTACGACGAATCGCGCCGACGCAGGATGCTGGTCTTGCCCGAACCGCCGTTTGACGTGCCGTGGACGAAACCGAAGAATGCAGACGATGACCAAACCGATGCTCCGGAGGAAACCGAGTGGGTGAAGATGCGAATCGTCTGCTACGGGCCGCGGATTCAGATCAGTCTCAACGGAACACGAACCGTCGACTACCTTGAAACGGATGACAACATCCCCGACGTCGGCGTGATCGGTCTGCAAATCCACTCCGGCAAACCAGCGGAAGCTTGGTACCGCAACCTGCGCATTCTCGGACTCGATTGATGCCCGCCAACATTCGTTTTGTTTACTTCGACCTGGGCAACATCCTGGTCGCCTTCGACCGCAATCGTGCCAACGAGAATGTGGCCGATTTGTTTGGTGGCACCGCGGAAGCATCGGACGAGATCATGCACACCGGTGGTCTGCAAAACCAACTGGAAACGGGGCTGATCACCGACGAAGAATACGCTCAAGCCATTCGCGACGCGTATGCGACCGTGGTCCAACCCGACGGGCACGTGGCGACCGGCGACATCATGCGAGCCATCAGCGACATGTTCACGCCGATTGATTCCATGGTTGCCGTGTTGGAATCATTGCGTCAGGCAAGCATGCCGATTGGAATCCTCAGCAACACCTGTGCGGCTCATTGGGAATGGGTCAACAACCGAGGATGGGAAGTTCTGGATGGCCACTTTCATGCTCAGGTGGTGAGCTACGAAGCGCGAAGCATGAAACCGGACCGCGTCATTTATGAAACCGCGATGAAATTGGCTGCGGAGTGCTTGGCAAATCACCCGGCCCCCACCAACAATGCCCCGCTGCGCCCGGAAGAAATTCTTTTTGTCGACGATCGCGAAGAGAACATTGATGCGGCACGATCCCATGGTTGGACGGCGGAGGTGTGTTTAGGAGGCAAACAGGCCATCGACGTGCTGCGACGTCACGGGCTGAATGTACCGCTCGCGGCCACCGCGAAAGAAAATGCGTGAGGAACATGGAAAACCCACTGACGCCGCGAAGCACCGCAACCGCGCCGCACATCAACACCGCCACTTCGCATATCGCGACGCAACCGGAAAACTCCCCTCGCACCGTGGCGGCCATCGACATCGGAGCCACCAGCATCCGCATGGCGATTGCTGAAATTCGTCCGGATGGATCCGTTCGCACCTTGGAATCGCTGCTGCAGCCGGTCGACCTGGGACGCGATGCGTTTGAGACCCGCCGTTTGTCGCGCAAAGGAATCGAGCGAGCCGCGGCGGTGCTGCGACGATTCCGACGCGTCCTTCGTGAATACGGAATCGATTCGGCCAACGACATTCGCGTCGTTGCAACCAGTGCGGTCCGAGAAGCCAGCAACCGCGTCGCGTTTATCGACCGCGTTTACGTTGCCACGGGATTGGACGTCGAACCGATCGACGAAGCCGAGGTCAATCGCATCACCTACATGGGCATCACGCCGCAGTTGATGGCTTTGGCCGAAACCGCCGAAAGCAAATCGTTGGTGGTGGAAGTCGGTGGTGGTAGCACGGAGTTGCTGGTCATCCGCGGTGGGAATGTTCTGCACAGCGAATCCTTTCGTTTGGGATCGCTGCGTTTGCTGCAAACCCTGGATGCGTCGGGCGCACGTGGATTGCGATGGCGAGAGTTGTTGGAAACGCACATTCGCCGAATCCTGGTACGCATTGGCGACCAAGTCCGCACCGACACGAAACTGCATTTGGTAGCGATCGGCGGCGACATCCGCTTCGCCGCTCATCAGTTGCTAGAAGACTGGGACGAGACGACCTTGGCACGTGTTCCGGTGGACAAACTGGAACGACTCACCCAAGACGTGCTCGAGATGGGTGAAGACGCAGTCGTCAAAAAGTACGGTGCAACGTTTGTGGAGGCCGAAACGCTCGCCCCTGCGTTGCTCGCTTACACCATGTTGGCTCGCCATTTCGATCTGGACCATGTGCTGGTCAGCGACATCAACCTTCGCGACGGTTTGCTGGCCGATGTGGTTCAAGGCGGCAACTGGACCAGCGAATTTCGACAGCAGATCATCCGCTCGGCCGTGTCGCTCGGACGCAAGTACCAAATCGACGAGATCCATTCGCGGGCGGTTGCCGAGTTGGCTCGAAGACTGTTTGAAGAACTCGCCAAAGAACATCAACTCGACGCCCGCTATGAGGTGTTGCTGTATGTGTCGGCACTGCTACACGAAGTCGGGCTGTATGTGAGTTTGCATAGCAACCACAAACACGCGTACTACATCATTCGCAACAGCGAACTGTTTGGGTTGTCTCAACAGGAATTGCTGCTGGTGGCGTTGGTGGCACGCTATCACCGCCGTGCTTCGCCCCAGACCAATCACGAAGGCTATGGTTCGCTGAACCGACACGACCGGGTGGCGGTTGCAAAGATGGCAGCGATTTTGCGGCTTGCGATCGCCTTGGATGACACCCGCAGCGGCCGAATTCGAGAAATCAACGTGTCTCAAGAGGGAAAACGTTTGGTCATCTCGGCTCCTGGTGTGGATGATGTCTCGTTGGAACAACTTGCGATGCGCAACCAATCCGGGCTGTTCCAAGACATCTTTGGTAAACCCGTTCTCTTGCGTCCCGAGGTGAAATGATGTGGGAGCAACCGCTCCAACGGTCCCTCCATCGCCATCTTCCGCTGCCGTCTTTGATGGAGACACCACGTCGTCTCCGTCGCCCCAAGCCGGCGTTTCGTTTCGCGATGATGTTGGCGTTTCTTGCCGGGGCCAGTGTTCTCGGCCCGGCAGTTTCTCCGCTCGCGGCTCAGTCTCCTCTTTTGCTACCGAGCGTTGATTCCTTGGCTCGACCATCCAACATCATTTTGTCGCAAACCGGGTCCTCAGGCATGCGGACCGGAACTCCCGACCGGTACGCCGCGGCTCGTCAGAAATTGGTCGAAACGCGAATTCGCACCGCGGGTGTGACCAACGAAGCGGTTCTGAAGTCAATTGAAACGACACCGCGACACGAGTTCGTGCCGCCCGCCGTCCGAGACAAAGCCTACTTTGACATGGCGCTGCCGATTGGATCGGCACAAACGATCAGCAGTCCCTTCATCGTTGCATCGATGACCGAGACGCTGGATCCACAACCGTCCGACAAGGTGTTGGAAATCGGCACCGGCAGCGGTTATCAAGCCGCCGTGCTCAGCCCCTTGGTCGACCAGGTGTACTCGATCGAAATTGTCGATGAGCTGGGGACACGAGCGGCCGGGGTGCTGCATCGACTCGGTTACGAAAACGTTCACACCCGCATCGGCGATGGTTTCTTGGGTTGGCCCGAGGCGGCGCCGTTCGACAAGATCATCGTGACCTGCAGCCCGGAATCCGTTCCCAAGCCTCTGGTCGAACAACTTCGCGAAGGCGGTTCGATGATCGTCCCCGTCGGCCAGCGTTATCAACAGACGCTGTACCGTATGACCAAACGCGACGGGAAGTTGGTGCGTGAACCACTGCGTCCGACATTGTTCGTTCCCATGACGGGCACCGCCGAGGATGCCCGGCAAGACTTGCCGGATCCCGCCAATCCGAAAGTGATCAACAACGACTTCTCGTCCCCGCCCGGCCCCGAAGATCCCGAGGGCTTCGTTCCCGGTTGGTACTACGGCCGCCAAGTCGAACTGATCAGCGACGACTCAGCGGGCGAAACGGACGCTAGCGAGAACGGTCTGGTACGGTTCGAAAACGAAACGCCGGGATTAGGGTCACACCTTTTGCAGGGCATCGCGATCGATGGCAGCCAAGTCTCGATGGTCCGTCTGTCGGCGCGAGTCCGAACGGACAATGTGACAAAGGGTCCGGATCCGGATTCTTGGCCCATGGTGGCGATCAGCTTCTACGATTCGCTGCGTCGCGATTTAGGAACGTTCACCATGGGCCCGTATCGCGGCACCCGGCCATGGCGAGATGAAAACCGATTGGTACGTGTCCCGGCCCAGGCTCGCGAAGCGATTGTGCGGATTGGTCTGTTTGGCGCGACGGGGGTGGCGGATTTCGATCATGTGACGCTGAAGACGATCGATTGAGCGTGGCAACACCGAATGTCCAAGTAATCGCTCGCGAATCCGGCTTTTGACAGACCTCAAATTCGCCGAGACAGACCAGGCAATTCACACGACGCAGCCCAATTATTTTACCCAGTCTTCTTGATTGGCAACGTCGGGTCGTTATCCTGACGACGGCGACGGGCCCCCAAATCAGATGGCCCGCAGCTCCAAATTGGAAACCAAGCCGTCACGGTCGTCTCGTTGGTGACGACGATCTACCGGCATCAGCAAGAGTCGCGTCAAAAGGATGGAGAATCGTTTATGAGATGCATGCGTTTCATGGCATGCCTCACGCTGGCACTCAGCATGAGCGTCACGGCCGAGGCGGGTGGCTCCTACGGGAGCTACGGCAGTAGCGGAGGTAGCAGCGGCGGCGTTGTCTACGGTAGCAGTGGTGGCAGCAGCGGCGGTGGATTGCTTGCCGGCCTGAAAGCCCGCATTGCAGCCCGTCACGCCGGCTCGTCCGGTGGAGCGTCTTCCGGCGGTTCGTCCGGAGGATCTTCGGGCGGTTACACGGCGGCTTACGCTTCGTCTGGTGGCTCTTCTGGAGGATCGTCCGGCGGTTACTCGCGAGGGTCCTCCGGCGGCGGTCTGGTCGGTCACTTGCGTCAGAAAATTGCCCGTATCAAAGCTCGCCATCACGGCAGCAGCGGTGGCTATGTCATGAAAGCCAACTACAGCAGCGGTGGCGTATCGGCCAGCAGCGGCGGTAGCTCCTCCGGCGGCAGCAGCGGTGGGTACTACACACCACGAGTCACCTACTCTTCGTCGTACTCGGGCGGCAGCAGTGGCGGAAGCTCGGGCGGCGTCAGCTACTCGGCTCCTGTGACCTACGCGGCTCCCGCAGCTTCGTACAGCGCTCCCATGATTGAATCCGCACCGATCTACTCGGCTCCAATGACCGGTGAAACCATCATCGACGGCGGTGCTCCAGTCGGCGAAACCATCATTGATGGCTCGGTCATCGACAGCGGTGCCTCCTACGAAACTCGCAAGCCAACGCTGGATGACGACGCGGCGTTATTGACCGTCGCCGTTCCCGTCGAATCGGCTCGCGTGACAGTCAACGGTCACGAAACCTCCAGCGGTGGCATGGTACGTCAGTTCATGTCGCGTGGCCTGAAAGACGGTTACCTGTACACCTACGAAGTCGTTGTGACTTACGACGTCGAAGGCGAACAACGCACCGACAAGCGAACCATCAAGCTTCGCCCCGGTGACATGGAGCGTTTGGTATTCAACCAGACCGAAGCCCAACCGGAAGAAGAAGCCGAAGAAGACCAATTCAGCGCCGTTGAAACCGAGCAACCTGAAACGGTCGTGCAAGTTCACGTTCCCGCCGAAGCCAAGGTCATCCTGGCTGGCAACGAAACCAATGGATTCGGAACGGTTCGCACCTTCCGCACCACTCAGTTGGCCGCTGGCCAAAACTGGGAAGACTACACCGTTCGCGTCGTGTTGGAAGCCAATGGCCGTCAACTCAGCCAAGAACGTACGATCGATGTTGCCGCTGGTGACACCGTCGAACTGAATTTCGACTTCGATGATCAAGCCGTCGCAATGCGATAGAGTTTGCTCGATTGAACTTTCAAGAACCGCGTTGAAGCCATCCGCTTCGACGCGGTTTTTTCATGCGCACGTGGAAGGCTTCGTCTAAAGTTGGTTCATCGTTTCGGCTCTTGGGTCGGTGCAAACCTGACCGATGAATCATTCGTTCGATGACGAGCAGACTGGCCGTCACTCGAGGACACGGACTACTCGATGCCAACTGTTTTCGCTTGCGATTTACCAGACAACCGTTGATCACTCATTCCGCATCGCTGCGTAGCTCTTTGAACGTAGAAGCCACCTGGCTCGCCACCATGCGCCGCGTGGTTGTGGTGATCGGCTATCTCGCGATCGCAACTGCCACCAACGATGCCAACGCGGATGGCTGGAGTCTCTTCTCTGGCCAATTGCGACGCGCAGAAAAGCAACTGCTCAGCGAGACACAGGAGCTGGACTCGATGGGGCGGGTGATCCTTCGCAACACAACGCCGCAGGTCGGTGCGCAGTCGCAGATGAAGCCGACACCGCCACCTCAACCATTGTGGTTGCAGATTGATCTTGGCGAAGTCCAGTCATTTGATCGCATCGTGATCGTCCCAACCATCATCGGAACCGCTAGCGAACTGCTCAAGCCGTATGCGTTTCCGAAACGCTTTCGCATCGACGCGTCGAATTCGAAGGAATTCGATACGTTTCAACTGATCTACGAATCGGATCGTCATTCGCTGGACACGGACAGTCCCCTCCCCGTGGTGATTCAAACACCAAATGCAAAAGCCCGGTTCCTTCGAATGACGGTCACCGAACTTGCCAATGTCACGGGACGTTGGACGTTTTCGCTGTCGGAGATCATGGTGCTCGATGGCAACCGAAATCTGGCTTTGCAAGCCAAACCAGAGATGATTGACACAATCAATCTGGCCCCGGTTTGGGACGAACGGTATCTGGTTGATGGTTTGACTCCACTCGGCCCGCCCATCATCCCACCCAGCACCGTCGAACAGTTGCCCGAATTTGATGGCGTGTTCTTCCAAACCACCGACGGCGACGCGGAAACTTGGTTTGAAATCGACTTTGGGCAAGCCCGCCCCTTTGACGAACTCCGACTGTTCCCGGTGCACGCCCGGCAAGGTGCGGACTATCCGGGCTACGCGTTCCCTTCCGAATTTCGCATCGAATTGTATTCTGGCGAAGGCGATGATCGACGAGTGATCTTCCAAACAACGGAGCCATTCCCCAATCCCGGTAGCAATCCGGTATTCCTTTCCACCGGCGACATGGAAGCCACACGTATCCGGTTCGTTTGCGAACGAGCCTCATTGAAAAGCATCAACAAGATGGGGCTGTCTGAGTTTCAAGTTCTCTACAAAGGCCGTAACATCGCTCTGAACCAAACCCTGAGCGCCCATCATTGGCGGGACGACCGGCCACTGGAACTCTTGATCGATAACGACTCCAGCTACGGAAAGATTTTGACGCTCACCGAATGGGCGGACCGCTGGGAACGACTTCGACATTTACGACGGGCCATCCGCAGCTCCGAAGACAAAATCTCATCGCTGACCACGACCGCCAAACAGCGTGCCGCCATTTGGACCGGAGCGGCAACGTTGCTGATCGGAATCGCGGTCTTGGGTTCGGTTTGGCTGAACCGCATCCGTTCCCAACGTCATCGCGCGGAGTTTCGAATGCAATTGGCTCAAGACCTTCACGACGAAATCGGCAGCAATCTCGCGGCGATTGCTCGGATCGGTGAAGTCGGCGAAGCGATCGATCCCAACGCGGAAACCCAAGAAGATTGGCGATCCGTGCGAGAATTAGCGAGTGAGTGCACAGAATCCATCCGAGAAACCCTGTGGCTGCTTGGGGGTCCTGACCGCATGCCCGACGCGTTCGCGGAACAACTGCGTTGCATCGCTCAACGAATGCTGCCCGGCATGCGAGTTGAGTGGATCATCGATTCTGAGTTTGACACGTACCACCCCAACGAACATGTCAAACGCGAATGGGTGATGGCTTTCAAAGCAATCCTCGCCAACGTGGCACAATGTTCCCGTGCCACCGAAGTCAACGTTACCGCCAAACCGGAAGGACGCGGCTGGAATTTTAGCGTCGAAGACAACGGACAAGGTTTCGATGCGACACGATGGCGTGAACGGATGCCAAGACGCGGCATGGGACTGGACGGGATGAGCAAACGCATCCAACAGTTGGGCGGCTCCGTGGAAGTGGAATCCAAACCAAACCATGGAAGCCGCGTGACCATCCACATCCGCTAAATTGCCACTTGGCGATCAGCAGGACTTCTGCATTAAGCACCGCACGCTCCTTCGCAACACAATCACCATGTTGGAAATTTGGATCATCGAAGACAACGAAAAGTTCCGACGCGCCACGGCGCGTGGGCTGAGCGTGTTGGCGGAAGGAACTCGGGCTCGCGAATTTGGCAATTGCGAAGAAGCCATCGCGGCAATTGACGCGGGTGAATCACCGGATGTCTTCTTGATGGACATCGATCTGCCCGGAATGGACGGAATCGAAGGCATCAGCGAAATCAAACAGCGATTGCCAGACGCCGCGGCCATGATTTTGACGGTATTCGAAGACGATGAGAAAATCTTTCGAGCGCTCAAAGCAGGTGCGTCGGGCTATTGCCTGAAATCAGATTCCATTTCGAAGATTCGCGAAGCGGTGGAGCAGGTGCTTCAGGGCGCCGCCCCCATTCACCCCCGAATCGCCGGCCGAGTGCTCAAGCTCTTTTCGCAACTGACGCCGGAACAACCGGACTACGGACTGAATGATCGAGAACAGGCCGTTTTGGAAGCCATGACGCGCGGGCTGGTTCGAAAACAAATCGCAGCAGAGATGAAATTGAACCTGCACACGCTCGACTATGTGACCCGCTGCATCTACCGTAAATTGCATGTCAATGGAGCAACCGCCGCGGTGGCCTTGGCCATTCGGGAACGCTTGGTGGCCCCGCCGCCGGAATGACAATGCATTCTTCGCGTGCGATTCACCGCGTGGCTTACGAACATTCGTAAATTGTTTCGCGAGTCGGATCCACTAAGCTGGCTTTTATGAGCCATCTTCAACCATTGGCATTTGCCATCGCCTGCTGTTTGTCGCTGACCAGCCTTTCTTGTTGGGCCGAAGACGAGATCTCGTTCAACCGAGACATCCGGCCAATTTTGTCAGACCGGTGCTACTTCTGCCACGGCTTCGATGAGAATCATCGGGCCGCCGACCTGCGTTTAGACATCCGCGAGGAAGCGGAATACGTCTGGGACGTTGACTCGCCAGAAAATTCTGAATTGCTGCTTCGAATCACGAGCGACGATCCCGACATGGTGATGCCGCCACCGAGCGCTCACAAGAAAGCGATCACCGAAGACGAAGTCGCGTTGATCCGCCGGTGGATCGAGCAGGGTGCTCCCTATGAAGCACATTGGTCGTTTGTCGCCCCTGAGAAGGTTGCGACGAAGTCAACCAACCCATCCGACGTGATCGACGAATTGGTGGAGCAGAAACAAAAAGCCCACGATCTTCAGTTCGCTGCCTCGGCAACTCCCGCGAAATGGTTGCGCCGCGTGTCGTTGGACCTGACAGCCACGCCGCCAACGACCGATGAAATGCATGCATTTGAAACAGCGGTAGCGGAACAAGGCGAATCGGCCTACTCGGACGCGGTTGATCGGCTCTTCGCCTCGCCCGCCTACGGTGAACGCATGGCACTCGAATGGCTCGACGTCGCCCGGTACGCCGACACGAACGGTTTCCAGGCCGATGCCTATCGCATGAATTGGCCATGGCGAGATTGGGTTATCCGCGCATTCAATGAGAACATGCCCTACGACCAATTCACGGTGGAACAACTGGCGGGCGATTTGCTTCCGGAACCTACCGAAGATCAGTTGATCGCAACGGCATTCAACCGCAACCACATGATTCAAGCCGAAGGCGGCTCGATCTCCGAAGAAAACATCGCCAAGAACAACTTCGATCGAGTCGAAACCACCGGCACGGCTTGGATGGGACTGACCATCAACTGCTGTCAGTGCCACGATCACAAGTTCGATCCGCTGAAACAGAGCGACTACTACTCAATGATGTCGTTCTTCAATCAAATCAGCGAAACGGGAATGACCAGCAAGAAGCTGAACGTCAAACGCCCCGGCAAACGGTACGACATCAAGTACTGGGTCGACAAACCCTTCATCACCGTGGGGTCCGATGAAGTGAAAGAGCAGCTTGCCGCTGCCCGCGAAGAGGTGAAAGCGGTTCAGGCTGAACTGGATGCCAAACGAGACGAGTATGTTGCCGCAGCACGCAAATGGGTCCAAGAAATTCGCGACGATCCAGAAGAAGGTGCCAAACGCATCAAACCGGGTGAGTACGTGGCGAGGTTCATCTACAACGCCGATCTGAACAACCCGAACAGCAATGCGTTTGGACAGTTGATCAACACCTACTTGGGTCGAAACGAACCGTGGAAGTCCATGAAAGGGCGAATTGCGGAAGCCGAAGCCAAGGCAAACCGACTGCAGGAACAATTGCCGTTGGTGATGGTGATGCGAGACGACAAACCCCGCGAAACGTTTGTGCTGCTGCGAGGCAACTACGAAACACCGGGCGACAAGGTGTCTCCGACCACACCCGAATTCCTTCCTCCCATCGACATCGCCGACGGACGTGGAAAACCGAATCGTTTGGACTTCGCCCGGTGGCTGATGTCACCCGAACATCCGTTGACCTCGCGGGTCACCGTCAATCGATATTGGCAACTGATGTTTGGTCGCGGGTTGGTCGCAACGCCGGACGACTTTGGACTGCAGGGCGAACTACCGACGCATCCTAAACTACTTGATTGGCTGTCAGTCGATTTTCGCGAAAGCGGTTGGGATGTTCAGGCACTGGTCAAGGCAATCGCGCTTTCAAAGACTTATCGGCAATCGGCGGTTGTGGACGCCGAAACGATTGCGAAAGACCCCGAGAACAAATGGCTGGCCCGCGGTGCCCGACAACGTTTGGACTCTCGGATCCTTCGCGACCAAGCCTTGGCTTTGTCCGGTTTGTTGAATTCGGAAATGGGAGGTCTTCCCGTGGCCCCTTACCAGCCCGGAGGAATCTGGGAATCAATGAGTCTGAACAAGAACCACTACATGCGAGACGATGGAAACGATTTGTATCGCCGCAGTCTCTACACCGTATGGCGACGGGTGGTGGCTCCCGCGAACTTCTTCGACGTTCCGAGTCGTCAATCGTGTTCCGTCAAAGTGACCCGAACCAGCACGCCGCTGCACGCGTTGACCACGCTGAATGACACGACCTATGTCGAAGCCGCCAGGGTTTGGGCGGAACGATTGCTGGAAACGGAGGGAGACCAACAACGGCTCACCCAAGCGTTCTTCGCCGCCACAGCAAGGCAACCCAATGACGACGAATTGCAAACGCTTCAGCAAACGTTGCAGCGCAGTCGTCAACACTTTGAATCCGCCACGGAAGAAGCTGCGGAGTTACTTGAAAACGGGGAAGCCCCCGTGACCTCGGACGCGTCGCCGCCCGAGATCGCGGCATGGACATCCGTTTGTTTGCTGATGCTGAATCTCGACGAAACGCTCTGCAAGTAACCTCCGGCACAGCTCACCACTCCATCCCAACCAGGCCCATTTCAACGTTGATCCCATGACCCCACTCGCACTGAATCGTCGATCGTTTCTCGGCGGCATGTCTTTGTCGATTGGCATGCCTGCTTTGCAATCCCTGATGGCCGCCGAAACCTCGGCGTTGCCACACTTTCCCGCCAAGGCTAAACGGGTGATCTACCTGATGCAGTCCGGCGGCCCGTCGCATGTGGACTTGTTTGATGACAAAGAAACGCTTCGCCAGCGGCAGGGTGAGGAGCTTCCCGATAGCATTCTGCAGGGCCTTCGCCAGACGACAATGACGGCGGGACAAAAGTCCAAACCCTGCTTGGCCGCAGCTTGGAACGGAAGCCGTCGTGGAGAGTCCGGCATGTGGGTGAGCGACTTGCTTCCGTACACAGCGGAAATCGTGGACGACCTGTGTTTCGTTCGCAGTCTGCACGGCGAGCAGATCAACCACGCACCCGCCATGACTCAAATGTTGACCGGTCATAACTTGCCGGGTCGCCCCAGCATCGGAGCTTGGTTGACGTACGGTCTTGGTTCCATCGCGGAAGACTTGCCATCGTTTGTGGTCATGACCTCGCAAGACAAAGGCGGGTCCTGCGGGCAATTGTTTTTCGATTACTACTGGGGATCGGGGTTCCTGCCCAGCAAGCATCAAGGTGTGCCGTTCCGAAGCGCCGGTGACCCCGTGTTGTACCTCAGCAATCCAAAAGGAATCTCAAAAAATTCGCGTCGAGACATGCTGGACGCGCTGGCGGAAATGAATCAACACGCCCATCAGCGTTACGCTGATCCTGAGATTGAGACTCGCATCTCGCAGTACGAGATGGCTTTCCAAATGCAAGCCAGCGTTCCCGAGCTGACGGATTTTTCAGATGAGCCGCAGAGCGTCCTGGACATGTACGGCCCCGATGTGAAACGGAAGGGAAGCTATGCTTACAACTGTTTGATCGCTCGCCGGTTGGCCGAACGGGGCACACGATTCGTTCAGTTGATGCACGCCGGATGGGATCAACACGGCAACTTGCCCAATCAGCTTCCGATCCAGTGCCAAGACACGGACCAACCCAGCGCCGCATTGATCAAGGATTTGAAAGCTCGCGGAATGCTGGAGGACACGCTGGTCATTTGGGGCGGCGAGTTCGGCCGCACTCCGTTTGTCCAAGGCGACATCAACAATCCCAAAGCCCACGGTCGAGACCACCACCCGCGAGCCTTCACCATGTGGATGGCGGGCGGAGGCATCCGGCCGGGCACCATCCACGGCAGCAGCGACGAATTCGCTTTTCACGTGGCGGAAGATCCGGTCCACATTCGCGATTTGCAAGCGACATTGATGCATCTGTGCGGTGTCGACCACGAACGATTCACGTTCCGCCACCAGGGATTGGATTTCAAGCTGACAGGAACGGAACCCGCCCGGGTCGTGAACGAAATAATCAACGTTTAGTTGAGCGATTTGCCGGTCCGAACGAATCGCGAGCCGTGGCCAGCCAAGATTCGCGACAGGTGACGACGCAGCAGGTAAACTGACGGAAAATCAATCTGTTTCCCTCAATCGCAATCTCCATATGTCTGATCAACCTACTGTCTCGCCACTCAACCGGCGTGGCATGCTGACCCAAGCCGCCGCCATCGCCGCAGGAACCGCCGCACTCTCCGCATCGTCATCCACGGCGGAAGAAACCTCCACGTCGGCCGCCACGGTGGACGCCAAACAAGGCCGACTGAACCAATCGGTCTGCAAATGGTGTTTCCCCAAGATCTCGCTGGAGGAGATGGCTCGCGAAGTCGCCGCGATGGGAATGATTGGCATTGACCTGCTCGACCCGAAAGACTTCCCTACGCTGAAGAAGCACGGTCTCGTTTGCACCATGGTGCAGTCGCACTCGTTGACCAACGGTCTGTGCGATCCCAAGTTCCATGATGAGTGCTTGGAAAAGATGAACACGGCCATCGAAGCCACCGCGGCGGAAGGCTGGAAGAATGTGATCTGCTTCAGCGGCAATGCTCGCGGAATGGATCGCGAAACCGGCATGAAGAATTGCGTGGACGCACTGAAGAAAATCACGCCGGTTGCTGAAAAGGCCGGAGTGACTTTGCAAATGGAATTGCTCAACAGCAAGGTCGACCACAACGATTACATGTGCGACAACAGCACGTGGGGTGTGGAATTGGTCAAACGTGTTGGCAGCGACAACTTCAAGTTGCTCTACGACATCTACCACATGCAAATCATGGAAGGTGACATCATTCGCACCATCCAACAAAACCATGAGTACTTCGGCCACTATCACACGGCGGGTAACCCGGGCCGGCATGAATTGGATGACAACCAAGAATTGCTATATTCACCGATCGCGAAAGCCATCGCCGACACGGGCTACCAAGGTTTCTTCGCACACGAATTTTTGCCTGTCCGCGACCCCATGACGGGTTTGCGAAACGCGGTGCAGCAGTGCATCGTTTGATCCTGCAATATTCAGTTCGTTGATCCTTCAGCAACGATCGGACGAGCGCGACTGTTCAAAAAAGAAAGGCCCGCTTTGTAGCGGGCCTTTTTCGTTTTCAGGAGCCGATCCCACGCGGAACTAGAACGGCGGCGTGGCCAACGGTGATGAGGCGGTCATTCCCGATGGAACGGTCACTGGTGGTGCTTGCCTGCGTTGAGCCGATGCGTGCTTGGGTGCAGCCACCTTGGTCGTTCCGGGATCGACTTGTTGCTGCAAGACCTTGCTCTCGTCGGGAATGATTCGCAGTTCCAACCGTCCGAAATCTTTGCTTTGCATTTCTTTGATCATGCGAGCCAAAGCGATTCGGTCGCGGCGGGTGGGCTCAAACGATCGCGAAATGATCTTCTTGGGTGCTCGGCCGCCGCGTTCGTACAGTGCAATCCGCAGACGTCCATCGGTCATGAACTCTTTGCTCGAGCCTGGATAGAACTGCCGCCATGATTTGGCGTCTTTGTCGTAGGCCGTCAGCAAGTATCTCGAACGTTGCGTCAGTGGGCGACGCAGAAACTCCTCCGGTGTCAGAGGGTCCTCAATCAAATCACGCACTTCGCGGATCTGGAGGTGACGTCGTCGATAGATCGGACTGGACTCCACCAACGTTGATTCGGGGTAGGTCAGTTCGATTTCCGTGTCAGGGTGAAAGCGGTTCATGGTGTCTCCTTTTGGGCCTGGAATTGGTTGGCTCGAAGACGGACGGCTCGCCCATGGGCGGCCTCGTTTTACGGCTCTTTGTGATTGGGTGTCGAAACGCACTCAGGTCACATTGCATTGTTCGCGAATGGGTGGACACGTTTGGTCAAAAGGGCACGAATCACGGTCTGTTTCGCGGTGAGACGCGAATTTCGGTCCGGTTTACAAGGCTGAACGAAACTTTGCGGCCTCCCGCGAATCGTTTTGCTAAAATGCGAGCGTCCCGCCTTCCTTCCCACCCGAGCCGCTTCATGGTTTGCCACCTCCCGCCCCACCAACTGTCTCGTGCCGTCACATTCTCGGGCGATCGGCAGTTATCGGTCTTCCACCACCATCTGTTTCTTTCCGCGACCGCGTTGATCGGCTGCGCGACATTGCTCGTATGTGTCCCAACGCCCGGTCAAGCCGCTGATTCGTGGCCCGAATTTCGCGGCCCCCGCGGTGACGGCATCGTTCCCAACAGCCACCCACCCATTCAGTTCGGTGAAGAAGACAAGCTGACCTGGAAAACGAAGCTGGAGGGCAAAGCTTGGTCGTCGCCAGTCATTGCGGATGGAACGATTTGGCTGACCTCGGCGGTAGAGATCATGCCGACGGATGAGGAGCGGGTCGCACTGCTGAAGAACACCGACAACGATGAACGCAAGTTCAAACAGTTGGCGATTGCGAAGGCAATCGAATTGAAAGCTTTGGAAGTCGACTTCGAGACCGGTCAGTTGAAGCGAACGATCGAACTCACCACGGTTGAACAACCCGATGCCATCCATTCATTGAACAGCTACGCATCGCCGACACCCGTGATTGATGGCAATCGGTTGGTTTGCCACTTCGGAACCTTTGGCACGTTTTGCTTGGACCGCAGCAGCGGCGAACGAATATGGGAACGCACGCTGCCACTGAAGCACGCCGTCGGACCAGGAAGTTCACCCATCATTCACGACGGCAAGGTGATTCTGATTCAAGACGGGATGGAACGTCAGTACGTGGCCGCGCTCGATCTCGAGACGGGATCGACGTTGTGGGAAACCGATCGTCCACCGATGGAAGCGCCGACGGGTGATCAAAAGAAAGCGTACTGCACTCCGATCGTGATCACGGACGCGAATGGTCGCGAACAACTTCTCTGCATGGGATCGCAGTGGATGGTTTCCTACGACGCGAAAACGGGAAATGAGTTTTGGCGTCTTTACCACGGCAAAGGTTTCTCCGTGGTCCCACGTCCGATCTTTGACGGCAAGACCGTTTACTTTGCGACGGGATTTGGAAAGCCGCAGTTGTGGGCCGTGACGGTGGACGGAAACGGTGACGTCACGGACACGCATGTCTCATGGACGCTGAAGAAGAGCATTCCAGCCAAACCTTCGCCAGTGATTGCCGACGGCTCGATCTACATCGTTGATGACAACGGCGTCGCTTCCTGCATCGACAGCGAGGATGGTTCGAACGTGTGGTCAGAAAGACTGGGCGGTAAATTTTCCGCCTCGCCGATTTTGGCCGGGGGTCACATTTACTTCTGCAACCACAGCGGCGAAGTGTTTGTGATCAAACCGGGCGAAGAGTGCGACATTGTGCAGACGAACCAAGTGGACGGCCAAATCATGGCGTCACCGGCGGTGATCAACGATGCAATGATCTTGCGGACCGACACCGCACTCTACCGTTTCGATCGCTGAAGCGGTCCAGCGAGCACGCCAGTCGGCTCAGCTTGATTTTGGGCCGACGGGAACTCGTTTGGCTTTGCGGTTGTTTTCTTCTAATCGCCGGGCGGTCTCGTCGCGATACAACTGAGTCGTGGTCTCGGCTGCCTCGTTCTGATCTTCCTGGGCTCGCTTCAGCAATTTGCTGGCGATGATGGGGTGGGTGAATCCGTGAACGGTTTGGATGAAAGCGGGGTTCATGGCAATGCGTCGCTGTTTTGGGTAGCGGTGATAGCGTGAGCAAAAATTCGCGATGACCTCCGTGGCCTCGCGATGATGCTTTTTCAAAAATGCAACTCCTGTACCGAAAGCCGGCGGACGCTTTGGAAGGAAGGCGAATTCGCCGCATTTGCCCCAAAGACACGCCTTTCCGCGAAGAAAGTCGAGCCGCCGGTTTTCCGCGGAGCCCGGATGTAGCGATCAAACGGATCACAACGCAACGCCGTCAATTTCGCGACATCGATTTGGTTCGGATCACTAGCAAACGAGGGGGCGAGCAAACATCCTCTGGCCATCCCTGCGATCGATCCCAAATTTCCCAGATCGAAGATCGATCGCTTTTTTGCAGCGGCCAGTCATTGGCCTCCCGTTGGACAGCCCCACCAACAACATGAACGACGAACGAAAATTTTCTCGCGAAGCCGGCGACCATCGCACTCCGCGCCCGAAGAGTCACATCACCGCGAATCCGCAACCGGGTGCCTGCGAACTTGGATCACCTGAGCAACGAGCCACCAATCTGCTGGATCAAATTGGCTGGCGAATGGACGCGGCCAAGCAACCTCCGAAGCCGGACACCCGATGCGAGCACGGCGACGAGCCGGCGTCGGTCGACGATTCGCAGTCAGGCCCGCTCGCGGACAGTGACACCGCGGACAGTGACACCGCGGAGCCCCCGGCCGACATCTGAAGCCGGGAACCCAAAACGAGTTCAATCCTGAAAGCTTGTCAGGCTTTCGTTTCTTAACACGAGCTTTGACAACGCGACCAAATTGTTTTCGTTTGCAAGTGTTTTGCGGGGCGAACCTCCAGCCGTCACCCTCTAGCGGGCCTTCGCGGGACAATCCGCGGCAATCGTCCACGGGCGTCTCCACTGCCGCTTCCGAAAACCGTCCATCACGGTATGATTTTCGGACATGACTAAACACATTTTTGTTACCGGCGGCGTGGTCAGTTCCCTCGGAAAAGGGTTGACCAGTGCATCGATCGGCATGGTGCTCGAACGACGTGGCTTGCGAGTTCGAATGCAGAAACTGGATCCGTACATCAACGTCGATCCGGGAACGATGAGCCCCTACCAACACGGCGAGGTTTACGTGTTGGACGATGGGTCGGAAACCGATCTCGACCTGGGCCACTACGAACGATTCACCTCCGGCAAATTGAATCGCGACTGCAACTACACCACGGGCCAGATCTATCTGTCGGTGATCGAAAAGGAACGTCGCGGACAGTTCCTGGGAAAAACCGTTCAGGTCATTCCTCACGTGACCAACGAGATCAAACGCGTGATCAAACGCATGGGCGGCGATGACGTCGATGTGGTGATCACCGAAATCGGTGGCACGGTTGGCGACATCGAAAGCCTGCCTTTCTTGGAAGCCATCCGACAATTTTCGTTGGATGCCGGTCGCGAGAACTGTTTGTACATGCACCTGACTTTGGTGCCGTACCTAAAAGCGGCAGACGAACTGAAAACCAAACCCACGCAACACTCCGTTGGGCAACTGCGTGAAATCGGGATCCAACCCGACGTTTTGGTTTGTCGTTGCGAGCAATCCATCAGCCGCGAAGACCGCGACAAGATCGCTTTGTTCTGCAACGTCGAACCCGAAGCGGTGATCGAAGAGAAGGACAAAGACTTCTCCATCTACGAGGTGCCACTGTCGCTGGTCGACAACAAGCTGGACGAGTTGATTGTCAAAAAACTGGGCCTGACCTCGGCGGGCAGTTTGGACATGACCCCCTGGAACGATTTGCTGCATCGGCTTCGCAACCCACGACACGAGTTGTCGATCGCGGTGGTTGGCAAGTACGCCGAGCACAAGGATGCCTACAAGTCGATCTACGAATCACTCGATCACGCGGGGATGCACCACGACGCTCAGATTCGAATCGGTCGCATCCAAAGCAGCGATATCGAACGCGAAGGGGCGGAACGTCTGCTAAGTGGATATCACGGCATTTTGGTCCCTGGCGGTTTTGGGGAACGCGGCGTTGAGGGCAAGGTGCAAGCGATCCAGTTTGCACGCGAACGCAACATTCCATTCTTTGGGATCTGCTTGGGCATGCAGACGGCTGTGATCGAGTACGGCCGAAACGTGTTGGGACTGGACAAAGCTCACTCGACCGAATTCGACAAAGACACTCCTCATCCGGTGATCTGCTTGCTGGATGAACAGCTCAACGTGACCGACATGGGCGGCACCATGCGGCTGGGAAGTCAGCCGACTCATTTGGCCGCTGAGTCCAAGGCAATTGCCGCGTACGGGTCCGAAGAGATCGCCGAACGCCATCGCCATCGTTACGAATTCAACAACGATTACCGCAAAGCGTTTGAAGAAGCGGGCATGCGATTTTCCGGACTCAGCCCCGATGGCGGGTTGGTGGAGATCGTCGAAATTGAATCGCACCCTTGGTTCTTGGCGGCTCAATTCCACCCTGAATTCAAAAGCAAACCACTGAAGGCTCACCCGTTATTCGCGGACTTTATCGAAGCGGCGATCACACGCCGGAAGCAACGTGTCGCGGAAGAGATCGCAACCGACTCGAAGTAAGACTTTGACGAAGCGGAAAATGGCGACGGCTGAGAGCCGGCGGCCGGCCGCTCACTTCATCCTCTTTTACCTGATTTGCCATGACAAACTCTGATCCTCAACCAAACGAAACAGACGAGTCGCCTCAAATCGTGGTGGACTCGGACTGGAAAGAACAAGTCGCCAAGGAAAAAGAAGCCTTGGCTGAGAACGCGGATTCGACCGGCGAAACGAAATCCGCCGAAACGACGCCGGCGGATTCCAGTGCGTCGCAGTTGCCGCCCGCCAGTTTCGAAGTGCTCGTGTCGATGCTTTTCACCCAGGGCATGAGTGCTTTGGGACAAATTCCGATGCCTGGCCAGGACGAGCCCCAAGTCGACAAACCGATGGCAAAGCATTCGATCGACACGTTGGAAGTCTTGTCCGAAAAGACCCAAGGCAATTTGTCGGACACCGAATCGAAGATGCTCGCCGAGGCCACGCACGCATTGAGGATGGCCTACGTCAGCACACGCGGGTAGAGTGAACCCTCGGGTTTTTGGATTCGCTTCTCGCACTCGCCAAACGCTGTCATGCCATCCTTCGTTCGATCTTTGTTGCGTGACCCTTCGGGATTTTCACGCATCGTGGCATCCCTTTTCGCGATTGTCCTTTCGGTCGGGCTCTTTTTGCCAACCGTCCGAGCACAAGACGACGCGAATGCGGCAACCGCTGACAAGGATTCGGCGGCGGTGGCGATGTACGCCGACGCGGCCAACTTCCAAACCAATGGCGCGATCGATCTGGCGATCGACACCTGGCAAAAGTTTCTGAAGCAATTCCCCGAAAGCCCGCTAGCGTCAAAAGCATCGCACTATCTGGGCGTGTGCTACATGCAGCGTGACACGCCGGATCTCAAAGCCGCCGCGGACGCTTTCGCCGTGGCGCTCAAGGACAAGAAGTACGAACTTCGCGAAGAAAGTCTTTCCAATCGCGGATGGTGCCTCTACGCAGCCACCGGTTCGGATGACGCTGCCGACGAAAAATTACTACGTGAGGCAGTCGACACTTACAACATGTTGACGCGGGAGTTCCCCGACTCGCGACTGCTCGATCGTGCATATTTCTACCGTGGTGAATCCCAGTACTCGCTGGGTGACTTGGACGCGGCCGTGAAGTCCTATGACGCCATGCTGCAATTGGACGATGTGGGCGATTCTCCTTTGCGATGCGATGCGTTGTACGCACGCGGCGTCGCTTTGGAAGAACTTGAGCGTTTTGATCAGGCTCAATCTTCCTACCAACAACTCTTGGATGCGTGTGCCGGATCGGAATTGATCGTCGACGTCCAGATCCGCATGGGCGACATGGATTTATTGCAGGGGAAACTTGACTCCGCCATCAAGCAATTCGCCGCCGTTACATCCAACACGTCCGCCACCGAAGATGATCGGGCTTACAGCTTCTTTCGCCAAGGATTCGCACACGCACAAAATGGCTCACCGGGGGACGCTTCCAAGTCTTACGAAGCCTTGCTCTCGGAATACCCCGAATCACCCTACGCAGCGGCGGCAACACTCGCGTCGGCACAGACGTTGTATCAGGCCGGCGACTTGGACGCCGCCGCGAAACGCTTTCGTGATGTGCTGGAGGGAAGCGATCCGGAAGCCGCGACAGAATCCGCTCACTGGCTGGCTCGCATTGAACTCGGCAAAGCCAACCGTGATCCGGCGCAGGCAACCGAACCCGCAAAGACCGCTCTCAAGGTGGCTTCGAGCCGAATCGAGAAAGGCCCCCAAGGCAAATTCGCGGTCGCATTGAAGCTGGATGCAGCCGAGGCGTTGTCATTGCTACCAGAAAGACTCGATGAAGCCTTCGAACGTTACCGACAAATCTCTCAGGAACACGCCGACCATCCACTCGCGCCACGTGCTCTTTACAACGCAGCGTTTGTGGCGTTGAAGCTTGGAAAGGCGAACGACGCGATTCAGCTAGCCAACGAGTTTGAACAAAAGCACGCCAACGATCCGCTGGCTCCGGACGCTTCGTTCGTGGGCGCGGAGGCATTGCTTGCGAATAGCAAACCTGCGGAAGCAGCAGCTCAATATCAGGAACTGATCAACAACACGCAGCATCGAAATCATCCGGAACGATCCACCTGGATTTTGCGTGCTGCGACCGCTTGGAAAGCAGCGGATCAACCCGAGAAGACCATCTCACTGGTTCGCGAAAATCTTGATGGGTTGAAATCGCCCGACCAGAAAGCCGAGGCTTTGATGCTCGCGGGGCAATCGGAGCTGGTACTTGGAAAGGCGGACGAGGCAGCCGCGACCTTCCAACAGAGCCGCGAAGTGTCGCCGGAGTGGTCGCGTTCGGATGAAGCGTTCCTGATGGCCGGCCAGTCTCAACTGAAGGCGGGCAAACGCGATGCGGCCGAAGGGATTTGGAAGGAGCTCGTTCGCACGGCACCCGAGACACGCGCCGCGGACCAAGCCCGTTACAAACTGGGGCAATTGGCCAGCGGCGACAAGAACTTCGCTCAGGCCATCGAATACTTCCAGCCGGTATTGGATGCCAAACGTGACACTGCGTTGCTGCCCTTCGCCCGCTACGCGATGGGCATGGCCCAACTGCAATCGCAGCAGTACGACTCGGCCGCAGCCAGTTTGACCGACGTCATCACAGAATCGCCCGATCACTCGTTGATGGACGATGCCTTGCTGGCTCGCGGGATCGCGCGGCGAAACCTGAATGAGGATGCGGCCGCGCGAGCCGATTTGCAGGCTTACTTGAACACGGAACCAACGGGTAACAATCTGGGACACGCGTTGTACGAACTAGCGTTGCTCGATCAAAACGCTTCCCAAACGCAAACCGCTGCGGAAACGTTGCAACGCATTGTGACGGAGGTTCCCAACTATCCGGACATGGACAAGGTGCTCTACGAGTTGGGCTGGTCGCTTCGCGAGAGCGGGCAAGAAGACCAAGCTCTGCAACGCTTTGAAGAATTGATCCAGCGTTTCCCCGAAAACGAACTGGTGGCGGATGCGGCTTACTTCGTTGGACAAAACCACTACCAAAACGAGCGGTGGTCCGAAGCAGCCAAAGCGTTTCAAATCGCGGCGGACAAGAGCAACGACTTGGATGCCAAAGAGAAGTCGCTTTATCGACTCGGGTGGTGCTTTTACAAGCAAGGGCAGTACGCGGACGCCGAAGCCGCATTCAAACGTCAGTATGTGGAGGTCCAGCAAGGCAAACTGTTGTTGGACTCAATGATGATGATCGGCGAATCGCGTTTCAAACAGGAGAACTTTGAGACCGCTTTGCGAGCGTATTCCAAAGCACGCGAAAAGATCCAAGCCGATGATGATTCGGCCAAAACACTCCGCGATGCTGCCGAACGGCAAGTGCGTGAGTTGATCTTGCTCCACGGCGGTCAGAGTGCGGCGCAGCTGAGTCAATTCGAAGACGCAATCGGATGGTATGACGAACTGCGTGAACGTTTTCCAGCAACGGCCTATCTTCCCCAAGTGTTCTATGAACTCGGATATGCCGCCCAAAATGTGGGGGATGACGAAAAGGCATTGAATTTCTATTCGCAAGTCGCGGACAATTATCGCAACGAAATCGCGGCGCGAGCCAGGTTCATGATGGGCGAGATTCACTTCGCTCAGAAAGCGTTCGACAAAGCGATTCCAGAATTCCAACGGGTGATGTTTGGATTTGGCGCCGACAAAGCGGACCCCGTCATCAAGAATTGGCAAGCAAAGAGCGGTTTTGAGGCGGGACGCTGTGCTGAGTTGCTGATGCAGTCAGCGCAAACCAGCACCGCCAAGGCGAAAGCCGCTCAATTCGCCAAGGACTTCTATCAGTACGTGATCGACCAACATCCCGGACATGAATTGGCTGCAAAGGCCAAGCAACGGGCGGAGGCACTGAAAGCATCGTGAGATTCCTATCCAACGCCCGTCGCAAGCAGCGTTTCCAACTGAGCATCGCGTTGCTTTGGTCGATGACATTGGTGTTCGCCGCTCCCGCCTTGCTGCCAGATCAACGCCTGTTGGCTCAGGATTCGGCTGAACCAGCCGGTACACCGGGGAGCATCGTCGACGCGGCTGATATTCAGTCGGTGATGAACGACGAACCGACTCAGCAACCTGGATCGGACCAGCCATCCGGCATCGACCTGCTGTCGCTGATTGCTCGTGGTGGACGCTTCATGATCCCCATTGGCTTGATGAGCATGTTAGTGGTGACGCTTTCCGTTGAAAGAATGCTTTCCTTGCGAACGGAGAAAATTCTCCCACGCTCGCTGGTCAATCAGATCACGGACTTGGCAGCGAAACATGAGTCATTCCCGCCCAGCACGGCACAAGAGATTTGCATTGAAAATCCGTCGCCAGCAGCTCGCGTGGTGTCAGCGATGCTGATGCGAACGGGCCAACCTCTGGGCGACATCGAACGCGCGGCGGGGGAGGCATTGCAACGCGAAGCGGATCGCTACGCGGGTCCAGTTCGTTGGCTGACACTGGCCGCTGCGGCGACTCCATTGATGGGATTGCTGGGAACTGTTTGGGGCATGATCGTTGCTTTCCATGAATCCAGCACGCTGACCGCCGACCGCAGCCGCAGCGAACAACTCTCCGAAGGCATCTACACCGCGTTGGTCACCACGTTGGCGGGTTTGGCCGTCGCCATTCCCGCGGCCATTTTGGCTCAATACCTTGAGAACCGAATCGCGAAATTGTTCCATCGGATCGAAGAACTGGCGTTCGTGATCGCTCCTGGATTGGTGCGATTCGTTGGCCGTTCACGGATGGATGAGGAGGGTCAATTGCGACCGCTGGACAACGGCACGCCACCACCGATGGCCATTCATTCACCGCCTCCCGTCGCTTCGTCGTGATCGATCATGGCAGTTCAACTTAAACGATCCAACGTCGCTGGGACGCTGAGCCTGACACCATTGATTGATGTGGTGTTCTTGCTGCTCATCTTCTTTTTGGTGACCAGCGAATTTGAAGACGAGGAACGTCAACTCGACATTGTGCTCCCATCGGCGACCAGTGCCGTCCCGATGACCAGCAAACCACGCGAGGTGGTGGTCGACATCGATGCCGACGGCACCGTGTATTTGCGAGGTGAGGCAACGCCTTTGGAGGAACTGGAAAAACTGCTTCAGAAAGCGGTGGCTAGCAACCCAACCAATCAGACGGTCGTGATTCGAGCGGACCAGAACGCCAGCTTCCAACCGGTGGTCAACGTGATGGATGTTTGCAATCGCACGGGAGTGAGCGATTACTCGGTGTCCACCAAAGATGGTCCGGCGGGCTGAACCGGTGAATCAAGATCCCCAACTGTTCGATGAAATGACGGATCCCGACGACGAGCGCATGTGGCCGCTCGACGTCGCGTTGGTCTCGTTGATCGGGCTGATCCTTTACATGATCCTGGGGTACCTTTCGTTCGATGACCCGCGGCCGCTGTACAACGCTTGGACCTACGTCGTGGCGGTGCCGTTGATCGGCGTCGGTTTTGGTTTTGCACTGCACCAATTCGCATCCAAGTACGTTCAGAAATCATTCCAACTTGGTTTTCTGTTCAGTGTTTTCGTCCACCTGCTGTTGGTGATTTTGGCGGTTCGCTGGGTCATCTTTCCGCACTACTTTCCGGAAGCTTTCGCGGGGGTGAAGCCCGACCGTTCACCCATCCGCAAAACGGTGCCGGAATATCTTTTTCAAAAGCCAGAAGAAACCAACGCGGTGACGCCGGATTGGTCGCAACCCGTGGATGCGGAAACGACTTCACAGGTGATACCGCTCGAGCAACGACAAATGCCGCCGGTCAAACGCTCGGCTCCGCGAATGGAAATCCCTCAACCGGATCAAGAACAACCCCGTGAACCGGAAAAGTTCTTGATGAAGCGAGTTCAACCGGAAATGGCTCAACCACAACCCGCGGAATCACCATCCCGTTTGGCACGACGACGCCAGCCGACCGAGCCTTTGCCACAATCGCAATCGTCGCCACAAGCACCGGAGATTCAGACCGCTGTGAAGCCAGCTCCGGCGGAATCGCCCGCGGAGCGCGCAGCCGAACCTGCTGCACGTGAACCACAACGACAACGAAGTGGAGCCTCGATTGCGGCGGCCGCCGATGCGGCTCCAATGCAATCCAACGAAACGTCCGCCACACCCATGCCATCGCCTCGGTCCATGGCGGAATCCATGCCGACTGTTGGTTCGGCGGGTTTGGCCCGTCAACGCAGCCAGCGCCAGCGTCCGACGCGACAAGCCGCTGCGGGAGCTGCCCCCACGCCGCCAACCGTTTCCATCGCGAAGATCGAAGTCGATGCGGAACGCATGTTGACTCCGGAACTCACCCCCATTCAACGAACCAGTTCCGCCGTCGGTGCCAACGTGACGTTGTCTCCTGGTGAAGCCGCCACGGCCGCGGTGGATTCACTCCCGACAACAGGGCAGGGCGATTTACCTCAAGCCGCGAAACTGGCCACCATGGCTGGCCTCCCGGATGCGATCGCAAGCTCGTTCAGCCGTCCACGATCCGCGAAAAGGCGTGCCGTCGGACGTCGAGGATCTACCGAAACGGCCTCGCCCGATTCCGGGGCCATCGCACAGATGTTGGCGGAGGCCGATGGAGCGGACTCCGGTGCATCGGGAACCAATCCCAACGAAGCCGCCGCGGAACGTGCGTTGGAAAATGCGACTCGCTCGACGGGTACAAAGGCGGATGCGTCGTCTGTCGCTGACCTGAGCCAGGCGGCCGATCCTCTGTTTGACCTGAACGCCCCGGATGGCCCGGCGGGCTTGGCGATGCAACCAGCAGAAAAAGCCGGCATCGTTCCGTCGGATGGGCCAGTGGAAATCGCTGCTCTGGACCTGACTCGCGGAACCAGAAAACGACAAAAGGTCGGTGGTCCAGTCACGCCAGCGGGCCTGTCCATCGCCGCGGTCGAGCAATTCAGTCGACGCGTCAAACGAACCAATGGTGGTGCGGCCCCGGCTCCCGCGGGCATGGTCGGACCGGCAACCGAAGAAGCGATTGAATTGGGGCTGGCTTACCTGGCCACGCTGCAAAAAGAGGATGGAAGCTGGTCGCTACAGGGACACGGCGATGATGTGATCTTGCAATCGGACACGGCCGCAACCGGTTTGTGCCTGCTGGCTTATCAAGGTGCCGGCTACACCCATCGCCAACACCAATACGCGTCGACCGTTGCCAAAGGATTGAAATTTCTGATCGACAACCAACGCACCAATGGTGATTTGTACCGACGGGAAAATCTGCTCAGCGATCAAAACGTCGCGTTCTATTCCCATGGCATTGCCTCGTTGGCGCTTTGCGAAGCCTACGGCATGACACAGGATCCCGAACTCCGCGAACCCGCGCAGATGTGCTTGAACTACGTCGAAGCAACCCAGCATAAGCAGCGTGGCGGATGGCGATACACTCCCCAGGTCAGCAGCGACACCAGCGTGACAGGCTGGATGATGATGGCTCTTAAGAGCGGCGAACTGTCTGGATTGACCGTGTCACCGAACACCTACGCTGGCATCGACCGCTGGTTGGAATTGGCCAAAGCCAGTCCGACCGAGCGAGACCGTTACCGGTACAACCCATTTGCTCCCAACACACCCGCGCAGGCCCACGGTCGCCGTCCGACTCCGACCATGACTGCCGTCGGCATTCTGATGCGTATGTACTCGGGATGGAGTCGCGAAAACGAGGACATGCAGTCCGCCGCCGCATACATCGCGAAATTCCCACCAAGCGTTGGCACCAGCCGCGCTCCACAACGCGACACCTACTATTGGTACTACGCGACTCAGGTCATGTTCCACATGGGCGGAGAATACTGGGACGAATGGAACCAGTACCTCAATCCGGTGTTGATCGAGAGCCAGATCAAACGCGGCCCCGAAGCGGGAAGCTGGGACCCAGAATTGCCGGTGCCGGATCGTTGGAGCGCTCATGGTGGACGACTGTACGTCACCACAATGAACTTGCTGAATCTCGAAGTCTATTACCGCCACCTGCCGATCTACGAAGAGACCGGCGCGCAGCCGACGCCCTAGTCACGAGACAATTCGCGGTCCGACAATCACACGTGTTGATCGTCAGGACGAGGAGCCTCGATTGCGAGAGCGTCGTTTTTTGCCACCGCCCTGTGATTTACCCGCCTCTTTCGCGGCCGACTTTCGCCCGACGGTGCTGCCCCTTCGCGAAACACTGCCTTCCGCTCGCCCGCGTCGTCGCCGTCCACCGCTTTTCGCGCCACCAGGTTTCGCCGTCCCATCAGCGTTCCGACCGGCTCCCGATCCCGAAGCCCGACGCTGACCACCGGATGCGCCCGAGCGACGATTGCCAGATGATTTCGAAGAGTCGGTGCCTGGATCAGCCAAAGGACGAGCCTGACATCCAGGCAAACCTTTCATCACCGGGATGTCTCGTTTAATGTGACGCTGGATCGCCAGGAACAACTTGGTTTCGTGGCCGGCACAGAACATCACCGTTTGTCCTTCGCGGCCCGCTCGCCCGGTTCGGCCGATGCGGTGCACGTAGGCTTCCGGTGTGTTGGGCGTGTCGTAATTGATGACCGTTTGAATGCCATCAATGTCAATTCCTCGCGCGGCGACGTCGGTTGCGACCAAGACATCGAGTTCTTCGTTCTTGAACTTGTTCAAGGTACGGACTCGGTTGGCCTGAGTTTTATTGCCGTGGATCGCCGCGGCCTTCAGCCCCGCTTTGACCAATCGGCGAGCCACCGCGTCGGCCCCGTGTTTGGTGCGAGTGAACACCAAGGTGGAACCGGTCGCTTGGCTATGAAAGTACTCTTTCAACAACGATGGCTTGTCTGCCTGTGCCACAAAACAAACGGCTTGATCAATGCGTTCAACCGTCGGCTTTTGCGGTGCGATCCGTATCGTCACCGGTTCCACCAGGATCTCATCCGCCAACTTGCGAATGGGACCGGGCATCGTGGCTGAGAACAGCAGGTTTTGTCGCTCGGATGGCAACAACTTCAGGATGCGTTTGACATCGGGAAGGAATCCCATGTCCAGCATGTGGTCGGCCTCATCCAGCACCAGAATCTCGACGTCTTTCAAATCGACGAAACCCTGGCTGACCAAATCCAACAAACGCCCCGGAGTCGCCACCAACGTGTCCACGCCGGACTGCAATTCACGGACTTGCGGGTTTTGGTTGACCCCGCCAAAGATCACGGTGCTACGGAGTTTTGTTTTCTTTCCGTAGATGCGAAAGTTCGATTCAATTTGCGCCGACAATTCGCGAGTCGGTGACAACACGAGGGCGCGGATCGGCCGTCGACCGGGGCGTTTGCGTCCCCGAGGTTGCGATCGGTTTTCTTGGTCGTCTTCCCACAGCAATTGCAATATTGGCAATGCGAACGCTGCCGTCTTTCCCGTGCCGGTCTGTGCGGCACCGAGAACGTCATAACCGTCCAGGATTTCGGGGATCGACTGAGCTTGAATGGGGGTGGGAGTCTTGTAGCCGGCCTTTTCCAGGCCATCCAACAACGGGGCGGCAAGCCCCAAATCTTCAAAGGTTTTCAAAACAGGGTCCAAAGTTGGAAACGAATCACGCTCAACGTGAAGTTTGCAATCAGCGAGCCGTCGAATTCCGTCCGGTTTCCGTCCCCGGTATCCATCGCGTGCTCGCCCCAGGACCAAGATGGTGTTCCCTGAATCACAGCCATGTGACACGTCGGAGACCCAATGAACCCGGATGCATCGGCCGAAAGTTCGCTCATTTCATTGCGGCGGCCGGTCGACAAAGACTATCTATCTTCCAGCAAAAGTCCATTGCAAATCGTGCTACCGCCGGACGAATGCTCGCCTATTCCCCACTACTTCGGCTCTGCGGGGACACTGCAGAAGTGGTGAAAGATGGGCTAGGCCATCCGGCCGAGAACCGATTTGGCTCGTCGGCTGGCACCTTGCAGATCGTCAGCGGAACATTCCGCGAGCATTTGCAATGATTCGCGAGAGCTTTCGCTGATCGCATCCATCCGCCCCAGCATCGTGGCGCACCAATAAAGCTGATCCGCCTCAACGGCCGACCACGACTGACTCGCCGCTCCGTTGGTAAAAGTTGACTGCATCACCGAGGCAATCTCCGCTTCTTCCTCCGTCGACGGCTCCGCGGGTCCCGACAGAACCTCCGTTGCCCAAGTGCGAATTTCTTCGTCGTCGGATTGCAAGGCGACCAAGCAGCCGACCGTCTTGCCCGTCACTTTCTCTTCGCGTGCCAACGCCTCCAGCTCGGCCAAAGTCAATTCGTTTCGCTTCATTGCTTCGTTCGTTTCTATGTGGGAAGGGTACCGGGCTACTCAAACCTCAATCGTCCAAGCACTCTCTTAAGAATTCCATGGTGTGCATCACTCGTGGAACCGGATGCCCCGCACTTGCCGACTGTTGCAAATGCGTTTGCAGTTGCGTCAGACACCCAATGTTCCCACTGACAACGACCGGAGCTCCCGTTGCCAATACCGCCTTGGCCTTTCGCCGCCCGAGTTCACTTGCAACTTCGGGTTGATCGATGTTGTACGTTCCCGCCGACCCACAGCACAAATGCGATTCGCTCACATCGACCAGTTCCACGCCGGGGATCCGGCACAACAATTCGCGTGGTTGCAAACGGACTCCCTGTGCATTGGCCAGGTGACAGGCATCTTGATAAGCCACACGCAGCATGGATTCACCATCTCGCAAGGATGGCGGCCGTCTCAATCGCAACCGATCAGCGTGCTCGGAGACCACCAAGGAAACATCACGCACCAAACTGGCGAACTCAGCAGCCCTCGTCTCCATGTCAGTCCCGCGGAGAATCATTTCGTACTCTTGCATGCCGGATCCACACCCAGCCGCATTGGTCACGATCGCATCGAACGTTTGCTCCCTTGCAAGAAACGCAGCGATGTTGTGTCGAGCAAACGCAGAGGCCCGTTTTCCGTCTCCCACATGCCACGTCAACGAACCGCAACAACCTTGCTCAGGCGGAACGATCACTTCCAAACCAATGTGAGTGAGAACTGCGATCGTGGCGTCGTTGATCTGCGGAGCCAAAACCTGCTGAGCACACCCTGCCAACAAGGCAACTCGTCCGACCGATTCTCCCAATGCCGGATAGCTTGGCTGAAGCGTGCTGCGACTGGGCAGTTCGCTTGGCAGCAACTCCAGCATCGGCCGCAGCGACGACGGCACGAGCTTGACAAGCGATCGCGTCATGATGCCCAACTTGGCGGCCAATCGAAATCGTCCGGGGTAGGGAAGCGTTTGGGCCGCCAACCAGCGACGCAACCGTTGAGGCCATGCCGTTCGCACACGATCATGAACCAACGCTCGATACGGACTGAGCAAGTGCCGGTAGGACACACCCGAAGGACACGCTGGCTCACATGCCAAACATCCCAAACAAGCGTCCAGATGCGGCGCGGCCTGCTCGGCCGGCATCGATCCTTCCAGCACCTCTTTCATCAGGATGATGCGTCCGCGCGGCGTGTCCGATTCACGCTGCAGCACGTCGTAGGTGGGACAGGCCGACAAACAAAAACCACATCGGATGCAAGTGTTCACAGCCTCCGACATGGAATCGGCGTTGGGACCAGACGTGGCAATGGGAATCTCATGTTGCATTCGCGATCAACCTTTCACCTTCGGCATCAAATGCCTATGGGTCGATGTGTGCTGGTGCATCGGTTTCCCAAAAACAAACGGCGCGAAACGCTGGTGGGGATCGATACCTCTCGCCACCCGAAGCACAACCTCGTCATGTCTCCAGATTCCAATCCCGCATCCCGTGCGTTCGCTGCCTTCGCACGTTTCATCGACGTTCAGGAGCGTCCCCGCGAGCCCATGTCGGCACAACCAATCGTGCAATTCTTGAACCGTTCCGCTGCCTCGGATGAACATCACGTTGCCCGCCAAACCAAAGTGAACGTGCCATGAGTTGTCATTCAAAGACTTGGGAAAATCCTCCTGCAACACGTTCATCTGACGCGGCGTGATCGGCACGCGGACTGAGACCGCTGCTTGATGATTCAGCAACAAGTCCCAAACCGACGCTGCGGCTTCTTCTGGCAATTGCTGGGGAGCAGGACCATCGACGGTGGACTGAATTCGTTCCACAGTGGCTCGCACCACGGATTGGGGGCCCGGTATTCGCAGGACGATCGCCCACCCCTTCGCCCCAATGTCCTCGCCTGTTTGGGAAGTCAAGGCGGAAAATGTGCCGGGTGAACACAACTCGATCGCATCGATCTCGATTGGCATTCGAGTGAGCGACTGCATGTACTCGGCGGCTTCACCCAGCGATTCAAAATGGATCGCCCAAGTTTGCGGTGATTCAGATTGAGGAAAAACCTTGAACGTCAAACGCGTCAGCACCCCCAATCGCCCAAGGCTGCCGACCATCAACTTTGGGAAGTCGAACCCAGCCGCATTCTTCACGACGGGAGCCCCCGTGTGCACCTCGTTGCCCAAACCATCGAGAAACGATGCTGCCAGGATGAAGTCTCGCAGCCCACCATAACGCCAACGTCCGGGACCGCTCCATCCAGATGCGACGCAACCACCGATCGTTGCATTTGCATTCGCTCGCGGTGGGTCAAAGGGCAACGTTTGTCCGTGCTGAGCCAACGCTTGCATCACGTCACGGACCGGAGTGCCCGACGCGACCGAGATCGTGAACTCCGATGGGTCGTACTGAATGATGCCAGACAAGCATCGCGCCGAAAAGCGTTTCGGCGCGGACGTCGACGGCGCATCGAGAAACGGTTTTGACAATCCCGGTTTGCTACAGCTGCCAACCGGAATCAATCTCGCATCGTCCGCACCGGCTTCCCAATCGCGAATCAGTTGTGACCAGTGCGTCACTGATTCGGGGGCTTCGACGGATGGCAACGGATCGAGATCGCCGGATGACTTTGGCTCAGTCACGAAAGATCACCCCCGCTTTTTCCAACGGGTGCAAACCGGACGTCGTCAACGCGGGTGCCAATGCATCGGGAAACATCTTGCCAGGATTGCAGATTCGGTGAGGGTCCATCTCAGCTCGGACACGATGCATCAGATCGATCGTCGCCTCATCAAACATTTCCGAAAAGACTTCGCGTTTCTCGATGCCCACGCCGTGCTCGCCAGTGATGGATCCTCCCATCTCGATGCACAATCGAAGGATCTTCTGAGCAAACGCGTTCGCCTTGTCAAAGGCCCCGGCGATCTTGCCGTCATACATGATCAACGGATGCAAATTGCCATCGCCCGCGTGAAAGACATTCGCCACGGGAACTCCACATTCTTGGCTCAACGCTTCGATCCGTTCCAAGGCTTCGCCCAATCGACGTCGCGGAACCACGCCGTCCTGAACAATGAAGTCGGGACTCAAACGACCGGCGGCCGAAAAGACGGACTTGCGTCCTTTCCAAATGGCTAACCGCTCGGCATCGTTCTTAGCGATCTCCACCGCGGATGGTTGAGTCGATTGAATGACGTCCGTCAGGATTTGCTTTTCAACTTCCACACGTTGAGCGGAACCTTCCAACTCAACAATTAGCACACTGTTGGCGTTCTTGGGGTAACCACATGCCACGGCGGCTTCGGCGGCGCGAATCGACATCGCATCCATGATTTCCATCGCCCCCGGAAGCAAATTCGCGGCGATGATCTCGCCCACGGCATTGCCGGCTTCGCGAATGGTGTCGTAGCCAATCAGAACCGTGTGAAAGGTTTCCGGCAGCGGTAGCAAGCGTAACGTCGCCTGCAACGCGATGCCCAGCATTCCTTCGTTGCCGCAAAAGAATCCGGTTGAATCCGGCCCGGTATGTTCCAGCGATGCTCCGCCAAGACTGGTCACCGTGCCGTCGCCGAGAACGACATCCATCGCCAAAGTGTGTCCGGCCGTCATGCCGTACTTCAAGCAATGAGCCCCGCCTGAATTGAAGGCGATATTGCCGCCAATCGTGCACACGGATTGGCTGGACGGATCGGGGGCAAAGTACAAACCGTGTGGGCGTGCGGCTTGCGACACGGCCAGGTTCACCACGCCGCACTGGACCGTTGCCGTGCGTTCAAGAGGATCCACGTGCAGAACGCGATTCAGTCGATTCAGCGCGATCACAACCCCATCACGATGGGGCATCGCGCCGCCGGAGAGGCCCGTGCCGCTGCCTCGAGCAACCAAGGGCACCGAATGTTCGTGACACCACCGGACCGTTGAGATGACCTCGTCGGCGGTCTCCGGAAAGACCACGCCGCGAGGTCGAGTGGTGTACGCGAGCAACCCGTCTGATTCGAACGCCGCTTGAGCCGCCGGATCGGTCCGAAACCGATCGGCGGGAAACAGCTCTGCCAAACCAGTCAGGTCGTCAGGTTTCACTTCACGTCTTTCCAACTGCGCGTGGCGGCACTGTCCAGGACCGCATCGCAAACGCGTTGGGTTTCCAAGGCGTCGCGGAAGGTTGGACCGGCGGGCTGATCCGATTCCAACGACTTCAAGAAGTCAGCGACTTGGTGCACGAAGGTGTGCTCGTATCCAATTTGCAATCCTGGCACCCACCAGTTGCCCATGTAAGGCTGATCGCCGTCGGTCACGTGCACGCTGCGCCAGCCACGGACAATTCCGTCGTCGCTGTGATCGAAGTACTCGAGACGGTGCAGGTCATGCAAATCCCAACGGATCGAAGCATGCTCACCGTTGATTTCCAACGTGTAGAGCGCCTTGTGACCACGAGCGTAACGCGTTGAGTCGAACAGTCCCAACGATCCATTTTTGAAGTGGCAGTGGAATGCACACGCATCGTCGATCTTGACGGGTGTCTTCTCACCGGTCTCGGCGTGGACGCGTTCTTTCACGAACGTTTCGGTGACAGCCGAGACGTCTTCGATGCTTCCGTTCAGCCACAACGCGGTGTCGATGCAGTGGGCCAGCAAGTCACCGGTCACGCCGCTACCAGCCGCTTCCGCATCCAAACGCCAAGTCGCCGCTCCTCCCTGAGGAACGTCCGCGTTGATGGTCCAGTCCTGCAGGAAGTTGGCACGGTAATGGAAGATTCGTCCCAAGCGACCTTCGTCAATCAATTGCTTGGCCAACGTGACGGCCGGAACGCGACGGTAGTTGTACCAAACCATGTTGCGAACACCGGCCTTTTCGACCGCTTCGCACATCTCGATGCCTTCCTCGGTATTCATTGCCAATGGTTTCTCACAGAGAACCATTTTGCCGGCTTCGGCGGCAGCGATCGAAATTTCTTTGTGCAGGTTGTTGGGCGTGCAAACATCGACCGCGTCGATGTCGTCGCGTTTCAGCAATTCACGCCAATCGGTTTCGACCGACTCGTAACCTTGCTGTTCCGCGAATTGTTTCGCCTTCTCTTCGTTGCGCGCACAAACCGCTTTCAAAACGGGATGATATTCCAAGTCGAAAAATCGCGGTGCTTGACGGTACCCGTTGGTGTGCGTGCGGCCCATGAAGCCGTAGCCAATCAGGCCAATGTTCAGAGGTTTCATTCGTATTGATCAGGGGAAAGAAAGGGAAGGTGAAAGATGAGAAGGCCACACGGAGGGTGAGTGCGGCCACTTCGATCGGTGCATCCGTCTCTCAACGAACGCTTGGGCGGAATCGCATTCTTTCAGCACGCCGGTTCGCGGAGAACCAATCGCGACTGATGGAAGCCGGGACTGCTCACTCGTTCCAACCGTGAGCGTCTTGCACGCTGAGCATGGCTTCGAGAATGTCGTTCCAGGTTTCTGGTTTGTGCATGACGTCGTTGGGGAACATGCAACCGTCCCAACAAATGTGCTTGCAGGTTTGCAAGACATCGCCGTGTTCGTCTCGCAACCAGTAACCCGCGTCCTTGGCGATTTCCAGTTTGCCGTTGGGGTCTTTGGGCAAGCAGTGACGACCGGTCTTGTCGTGGCTGCCGGTTCCGTGGACGGTCGCATCGTTTTGGGCGACATGAAAATCGATGGTCCATGGACGCAGTGCATGCGTCAACTCTTTCAACGCAGCCGCTTTCTTGTCCGCATCGGACCAGTCGAAGTCTTGCGGCAGAATCGCGTCTTCGGGTGCGTTGTAGCCGAGCAAGTACAACAAGGTGTGTGCCATGTCGGCTTGGAAACCAAATCGCTCGGGATGGCCAACTCGCTCCAACAGATCAACCATCTTTTTCCAAGAGTGCATGCCGCCCCAGCAGATCTCACCCTCGGCAGCCAAACGCTCGTCGTATTCCTCTGCGATGTCCGAAGCCGCTTTGAAGGTGTCCGCGATTCGACTTTGCGATGCATCGGGGTCTTTCACCCAATCGGCAACCCCCATGGCGCTATCCAAACGAACGCTGCCGTAAGGTCGCACGCCCAGTTCCCGCAGCTTCTTTCCAATCTCGCAGCCTTTGCGAACCTGCTTCAGAAACGCCTCGACCTCTTCGGGTCCGCCGCCCGCACTTCCGCCGCCGGTGGGCTCCCAAACCGGAGCCACGACGGTTCCGATCACCAAGTTTCGACTACGAACCTTTTCGGCCAACGCTTCCAATTCGGCGTCGTCCGCATCGATCGAAACGTGCGGCGAGAACAGGAACAAATCGACTCCGTCGAACTTGCGACCGTCGACTTCCGCAGCCGCGGTCAGGTCCAGCATTTCATCCAACGGGATCACTGGATTCTCATCGTCGTCGCCTTTGCCGACCACACCAGGCCAAGCAGCGTTGTGCAATTTAGGATACGAATTCGGGTGTTCGCTCATCGTCGGGAAACGCCATTCTCAGGAAGGAAGCACTCAGTTTAGACGGGAAGTATCGACCGAATCACCAATCAGCTTGACCAGCCAACGGCTGAATGCGGCGTAGAAATCACTGTTCCCGAGCCACTAGGGTGGGCATTGCGTCCGCTCGTTGCAAGAACCCTTGAGCGGTCCGCGCAGAATTGTCAGCAAGGATTCGCGCCGTGAAGCGGCCAACCGGAGAATCAACCTCGAATCATCCGGCGAACTGAAAGCGGTTTCGAGGCAACTCAGCGTCCCAGATAACTCAGCGCCCCAGATAGGCGTCGAGCTGCTCGGCTTTCCGCATCAGATACGGCACGTGCTCATCGGTCACCTGAACCAATCGCTGCAACTGGCGAAGCTGGTCCTGAAATTCTTGATTGAATTTTCTTTGTTGCTCGTCCCGCCAAGTTTGCTCCAACTGGTTCATCTGCGCGGACAGCCCCGTTCCTCGCTGTCGCAATTCTTCTGCAAACCGAGCCAACTGCGACGCGAATTGACGAATCTGATCGGGGTCACCAATGGCTTGATTCATTTGATCGTTTCCAAGGATTGTCGATAAATTTCCAAGCTCGCATCCAACCCGTGACGCTCGGCCAGATCAACCAGCAACGTCAACGCGGCAACGCGAGTCTTTTGAGGTCCCACCACGGACCGTCGGATGGATGCTTGCCGCAGGGACTTCATCGCGGCCATGTCCTGACTGAGCAACAACTGACACCGACCGGTCAGCAGATATGCCCCCGGTGAATGCGATTCGCAATCCAGCAGTGGCTCCAGCTCGTCCATCGCTTCGTCGTAGCGTTCCAAATCATACAGGGCTTCGCCAATGACCATCCGCAGATAAGTCAGCGACGGATCACGACCCAGCCGCGCACGACAAACTTTGAGTCGGCAGTTTGCCCAATCCGTGGTCGCGCGTTCCAGGTCTTGGTCCATGGACGAATTGCCCAGACGCGACGCCAAGTCACGCACTTCGACCAACTGCTGAACGGATCGAGCCAGTCGTGCTTCTTCCAGCTCCCAGATCACTTTGGAATCGTCGGGAAAGATCTCATGAGCCTGCTCCAAAATTTTCGCGGCTTGCAGCGGGCGGTTTTCTTCTCGGTAGATCGACGCCAGTTCCAGATAGCTGTCGATGTCCGTTGGACAGGTCTTCAGGTGATGCTCGAGATGCTGCCGACGCGTGGGCGCGGCCGATGATCCGGTGGCGGTGGCATCGCCTTCATCGTTCGTTGAAGTTGCGGTCATGAAGCACACACACGTGAGATGGACTCAATGGCGATGGAAGAAACCATCGCGCGAAACCGAACGTGACATCGGTTTCCAGAGAAGACTTCCAGTATGGATGAACGCCGACACGATTGCAAAATCGCCCCGCACAACGTTCTCCTTCCCAACCAGGGGGAAGAACTTCCCGCCGGAGTCACGAAACACGGCGAGCAAACTCGTTTTCGGCTATGATTGGACGTCACGAACGAAGCGAATCTCGCTTGGAGATCCCAACCGCTTGGTTCGCCCGCCGCGGTTCCCGCACCCACCATTTTCGCGTTCCCTCCTTCCCTCAACGCGTGCATGTCTGTCCCTCGAATTTTCCTCCTGCTCCTTGCGAGCATTGGAGGCGTTAGCGTTTTTGGTGACGACCCGTTGGAGTCCACCTTCCAACAGACCGTCCAGCCGTTTCTACGCACTCACTGTGTCGAGTGCCATGACTCGGATTCGGCTCAAGGCGACTTGGACCTGACGACCGATCAAAATGTCGACGATGTGGTGGGTCGATTTCGTCACTGGGCAGTGGTGCTGGAGCGATTAAGAGCGGGTGACATGCCGCCGGAAGATGCGGGCTCTCAACCCAGCGACGAACAGCGACAAGCAATGATCCGCTGGATCGAAACTCTGAAGCAGGCGGAGGCAAAACGCACGGCCGGCGATCCCGGGTTGGTGCTGGCGAGACGGCTTAGCAGCGCCGAATACAACCGCACGATTCGAGACCTGACGGGTGTCGACATTCAACCCGCGGCGGATTTCCCGATCGACCCTGCCAATGAGGCGGGCTTCGATAACTCGGGTGAATCACTGACGATGTCGCCCGCGTTGTTGAAGAAATACTTGCAAGCCGCTCGCCGTGTTGCCGATCACCTTGCGATCACGCCTTCGGGACTGGAGTTCGCTCCACATCCAGTGATCACCGAAACCGACCGTGACAAGTTCTGCGTCAACCGCATCATCGCTTTCTATCGTCAGCAGAATGTTCGCTTGGAAGACCACCTGTTCGTCGTTTGGAAAGCCCATACCGACGACGATCAATCGATCTCCCAACTGGCCAATACACATCGCGTCAGCCAGCGCTACTGCCACACACTCCACGACGCACTGGCAAACGGTTCACGCTCGCCCGCGGATGATGAGACCCTCGAATCAGGCCCCATGACTGCGCTGCGTGCAATGTGGTCGGAGGTCATCGAGTCCTCCTCCAACGAGACCGAAGCACGAGAATCCTGCCAACAAATGGCAACGTTCATCGAAGGGTTTCGAGAACAACTGGTGCCGGAGATCCCAAACCTCACCGCACCCCAAATGAATCCAGGGTCACAACCGCTGGTGCTTTGGAAGAACCGACAGTTTGCCGCGAATCGACGTCGTTTGGCCACCAAGCGTTTGCAACCGCTTCAGGAAAGAATCGGATCGTTTGATGCTTCGGACTTGAGTGTGCCGGCTGCAGATCAAGTCGCCAACCTACTCTCGTTCCCCGAAACCGAGAAGCCGCAAGAATCCTATGTTGAAGAGCTCAAGCGGTTCTGCAATCTGTTTCCCGACCGCTTCTTTGTCTCTGAGCGAGCCCGAGTGTATTTGGACGCCAAAGACGAAAAGAAGAGGGGACGCACGGGACGCTACCTCAGCGCTGGCTTCCACAGTCAAATGGGATACTACCGCGATGACGCACCTCTGTATGACTTGATGCTCACCGACGAAGAACGCACGACCTTGGATCGTCTTTGGGTGGAACTGGACTTCGTCACCTCAGCGCCGATGCGTCAGTACGCTGGCTTCATCTGGTTCGACCGAACGGATTCGAAATTCATGCGTGACCGCGTGTTCGACCGATACCGCGCGGAAGACAAGGATTGCATCGCGGAGGACAAAGTGCGTGGGCTCTGCGATGCTTACGTCGCCAAGGCCGAAAAAGTGGGTGCCAGCGATAAAGCTCTCGCGGCGATTCGCAGGTACTTCGACGACATGTCGAAAACCTTCCGCTCGCTTGAAACGCTGAAGCAGCAATCGCAACCGGTGCAGCTCGAAGCCGTGCTGGAGTTTGCCGAGCGAGCCTACCGACGACCTTTAACGAATTCGGATCGCGAGGAAATCCTTTCGTTCTACCAGCATCTGCGAACGGAAGGCGAACTGGATCACGACGAATCCATTCGCGATTGTGTGGTTCGCATCCTGATGTCGCCGCACTTCTGCTATCGCATCGACCCGGCATCCTCGAGTCAGGATGGCCAGGTCCAACCGCTCGATGGTCACTCGCTCGCAAATCGGTTGAGCTACTTTTTGTGGTCCAGCATGCCCGACGAGCCACTCATGGAATTGGCGGCGCAGAATGCCTTGCAAGATGCACAAACCATCGCTCGCGAAAGTCGCCGGATGCTTCGGGATCCCAAGAGCCACGACTTCATTCGCGAATTCATGGGCAACTGGCTGAACTTCCGGCGATTCGACCAGCACAACGGTGTGGATCGAGAACGGTTCCCTCAGTTCACGGACAGCTTGCGTTTGGCGATGCTGGAGGAACCGCTTCGTTTCTTTGCCGACGTGGTTTCAAATGATCGGTCGATTCTCGATTTCCTGTACGCGAATCACACCTTCGTCAATCGCGAACTTGCTGAGCACTACGGCGTCACCGACGCGGAGTGGGACACTTTGGTTTCGGAAGCCGGTGCGAGCGAAGTGGCTGAAAAGGACCGATGGACCCTACTGCCGGAGGCCGGACGATGGAATCGAGGCGGATTGCTTCCGATGGGTGTTTTCCTCACGCGCAATTCACCCGGGCTTCGGACCAGTCCGGTTCAACGCGGCAACTGGGTCGTGCAGCGGGTGCTCGGCGAGCACGTTCCAGCTCCGCCGGCGGAGGTTCCCGAATTGCCCGAAGACGAAAGCAAACTCGGCGACTTAACGATCCGCGAAGCCCTGGCTCGTCACCGCGAGCACCCAAGTTGTGCGGGATGCCATGAACGAATTGACTCGATGGGATTGGTGTTCGAAGAATTCGGCCCCATCGGTGAACTGCGCGACCGAGATTTGGGCGGGCGCAAGATCGACGCGAAGGTGGTGTTTCCCGACGGCAGCCACGGTGATGGCATCGACGGGCTGAAGGACTACATCCGACGGCAACGAGAAAATGACTTTGTCGATCATTTCTGCCGAAAGCTGCTCGCCTTCGCCCTCGGACGTTCCCTGCAACTTTCCGATGAATCCTTGATCGCCGACATGAAGACCAACTTGCGAGCCAATCAACATCGTTTTGACGCAATGGTCGACACGATTGTGACCAGCCCCGCATTCCGAAACAAACGGGTTCAAATGCTCGCAATCGACTCAGCGAGTCCCCACCACCCACCTGCCAATCAGCAACCTGCCACCGAAACGGAGCCTTCGCCATGAATCCAGCACTCAATCGACGAACGTTGTTACGCGGTGCCGGTGTCGCGATGGCGCTGCCATGGATGGAATCGATCCCCGTATGGGGACGTGAAACCATGGTCGGTAACGACGCGGCGGAAACGCCGCAAAGGTTTGCCGCCTTGTTCATGGGATGCGGTATCAATGCGGATCACTGGTGGGCCAAGGGCGAGGGCACCGACATGGAATTGGGCAAGAGCCTGACTCCCATGGAACCTCTCAAACACAAGATGAATTTCATCACCGGTCTGTTCAATGAAAACGCGACCGGTGTTGGGATTCACCCAGGTCAAACCGGAAACATTCTCTCCGGTGCGTCGCTCAAAAAGGGTTCCGAACTTCGAGGCGACATCAGCATGGACCAAGTCCTTGCCAACCATTTCCAGGACGAAACCGCGGTCCCCAGTTTGGTGCTCGGTTGCGAACAACCGGTGACGGGTTACCACGAAACCAATTTTTCGATGGCGTACAGCTCGCACATCTCGTGGCAGAACGCAACGTCGCCGGTGCCGATGGAAGTTTATCCATCGCTGGCCTTCGACGCGCTGTTCGACAACCAAGGCAGCCGCCGCAATGAAAGCATTCTGGATCGCGTTGGCGAAGACGCCGAATCATTGCGTCGTCGGGTGAGCGTTGCCGACCGAGCCAAGCTGGAAGAATTTCTAAGCAGCGTTCGCGAAGTGGAGAAACGAGCCGCTTCGATGCGAGCCGCTCACTCCAAGGCCAGTTCAAGAGCCAAGGACCAGGGCAAACCCATTCAAGCGATGAAGCGTCCTGACGATGGTCTGCCGGAAGACATCCGTGAACACATGCGATTGATGTGCGACATCGTTGCCTTGGGATTCCAAACCGACAAAGCCCGCGTGGCAACGTTGCTCCTCAACCGCGACCTTTCCGGTCTGTTCTATCCCTTCCTCGATGTGAAGTCGACTCACCATTCGGCCTCGCACAACGATCGCTCCGATGAGTACGAACGGATCTCCAGGTACTACTGCAGCCAGTACGCTTACTTGGCAGGGAAGCTGGAAGCGATGCCGGAAGGCGACGCGACCGTCCTGGACCATTCGTGTTTGTTGTTCCTGTCCAGCATGTGGTCCGGTAACGCTCATGATTCCAGCAAACTGCCGGTGCTGCTGACGGGAGGCCTTTCCGGCAAGCTTCCAACCGGCCGCGTGCTGGACTACCTCGACCAAGACGACTCGGACCGCAAACTTTGCAGCCTCTATCTCTCCATCATGGATCGAATGGGGGTTCAACTCGATGCCTTCGGAGACGCCACGGAGCGTCTCGCGGGACTCTAGCAACGCGTCTCACTTCCCGGCATACCAAACGCCTCGTCGCCATTGGTGAAGTTGCAGTCGTTGCAGGAATTCGGCGGGCAGTGGCGGCAAGGCTTCGGTGGCGACGTTGAGATCAACCTGTTGTGGATTTCGCATGCCGACGATGACGGTGTCGACCGCGGTGGGTGACATGGCGAATTGAATCGCAGTCGCCGCGAGCGAGTAGTGTTCCTCCAACCCGAACTCTTTGAGCTCGTCCTGGATCGCGGACACGCGATGGGCGGTTCGCTCCATCCGATCGCCCGCGAAGAAACCGGATCGGAAATCTTCTTCGGGAAACTCATGGTCCGCCGCATACTTCCCGGTCAACGATCCTTCATCGAGCGACACACGAACGATAACGCCGGTGCCAGTTTCTTCCGCGACGGGAAACAACTGAGCGGCGGGTTCCTGTTCAAAGATGTTGAACACGACTTGAACAACATCCACCAAGCCATCACGCATCAACTGAATCACGCAGTTTTGATCTTGCTCGGGAGTGCACAGGCCGATGCGGTTGATTTTGCCTTCCTGTCGAAGTTTCTGAAGCACGAGCAACGGTTGCGGGTCGTCGTTCCACGCCGCGGTCCAAGAGTGCAGTTGCAAGAGATCCAAACACTCGACGCCCAGGTTCTTCAAACGCTCCTCCACATTGGCGCGGATGTAAGCCGCACCGTAGCGATCCTTCCACTGGCAATAGGGGCTTGGCGGCCAGGGGCCTTCGGACGGTGGCGTTTTCGTCGCCACATGAATGCGTTCCCGCAAGGACGTGGGCAGTGTTTTGAGGAATTCGCCGATCACCTGTTCGCTGCGTCCGTCACCGTAACCCGGTGCGGTGTCGATGAACGTGATCCCATGCTCGATCGCCTGTTTGAGAGCCGCCAAGGATTTGGAGTCGTCCTGCATTCCCCACTGACCGCCAAGTGCCCATCCACCGAAACCGAGCCGGGAAACCGAGAAACCATCGTGGCCAAGGGAGACTTGTTTCATAGCAATCGTTTCACGTGGAAGGGTTTCGCGGGTGAAGAAATTCGGGTTTGGAAAGCCGTGACGATAATCGGGCCGGTTCGTTCGACTCAAAAGGAACTTGTCCGCTTTCGAGATGAACCAAACTGATCGTCTCAACTGGAATCACGCTACCGTCCGAAATCCTTTCTCAGCGGCGAACCGAGGGTCTTGGTTGGTCCGGTAAGTAGAATCCCAGGCAGGTGCAGTGGTGCGAAATTTGTCTAACATCCCGCGTTTGTCGATCGTCGTTCCTCATGGCGGAAACGACGCGGCTTTCGAATCCTCGCTCGTAAGTGTCTTGCAACATCGACCAGATGGCTGCGAAGTGATTGTGCCCCATGACGGGAGCTATGACGACCCGTTTGAATTGGGCGATGAAGTCCGCTTCGTGGACAGCGCGTCGACGAGTGTCTTGCGTCAAATCGCAGAAGCCGCCGAGTTGTCGATCGGTCGTTTCATTCACGTGGTGGCTGATGGACACACCGCCACCGAGAACTGGACCGAAGCCGCGCTCGCGCAATTCGAGGGCCATGAGACCGGCGTCGTCGTTCCCGTGGTGCGCGACACGGACTCCCAACGCATTGAACATGCGGGTTGGCGGAGCACCGCAACGACCGCCTGCGAGATGATCGGTTTCGATGAGAAGCAGGTATCCCAAAAGACGATCGTTCGCGTGGAAGGTGCGTTCTTGGCGACCTCGTTCTGGCGGCGCGATTTGTTGCGATCTCTGACAGCCACCTACCGAGGCAACGACACCATCGAAGCCTCGCTGGTTTATGGCCTGGCAACATCGGACGCGGGTTGGCGATGCGTGGTGGCAACCGACAGCGAAATGGGCCTCGACTTAGAAGCCGATCTCGTTGACTACGACTTGCGGATTCAACAGAACCAACGTCGACTGCAAGCCATCGTTGATCACTATCGATCGGGCGGATCCGCAGGCTGGGCTCGCGGAATCCAGCGTCTGATTACGACTTCATTGGCGGGCGCGTTTCGTCCATCCAGCATCACTGCGGGAATTCGTCGCCTGTCGACACCTTTGGCGGCCAAAGCGATCGCTCGAACGCTGCACACCGAAGGCGTGTTGTCGGTCGACGACAATCCGGAAACGCTACCGATGCCATCCATGCATCAAGAACCACTGCGTCGCGCCGCTTGAGTGCCTCTTGTCAAACACGCAGGATATTTCGCGTCGGGTAGTTCATTCGAGGCGACACGGCTGCACTCCGAGCGTCGGCGATCAACCATCGACGTTCCGCCGTTGCTACTCCGGAACGACTCGCAACACCAAGTTGTTGCGGTGGATGACGTTCTCGTAGGGCCGATGACCGAGAATCCATTCGATTTGCTCGCTTGGTTTGCCAGCGATGCGAGCAACTTCGTGACTGCGGTAGTTGGACAAACCACGCCCGAATTCGACGCCGTCCGGACCGACCAATCGCACCACGTTGCCATGAGCGAAGGTCCCTTCCACGCGCACGATGCCGATTGCCAGCAAGCTACGGCCTTTTTTCTGCAACGCATGCACGGCACCGGCATCCAGATGCAGCGTTCCCGCCACGTTGGCCGAACTGCCAATCCAGCGACGACGACCTTTGAGTGACCGCTTGGGCGGTACGAACAAGGTTCCAACGGCTTCGCCCGCGAAAATCCGATCGAGCACCGTGTCGTCTTTACCGGGGCCGATGATGGTGGGATGCCCGTGTGAGTTCGCCAGCTTGGACGCGCGAAGCTTACCGCCCATGCCTCCTTTGCTGACGGTTGAAACCTCGTCATCCACCATCGCCATCACGCCGTCGTTGAGTTCGTGAACCACGTCGATGCGTTGGCTGTCGGTTTCGTCGGGATGCCCGTCGTAAAGACCTTCGACATCGGTCAATAAAATCAGCAATGCATCGTTGAACAACCCCGCGACTTGGGCAGCCAATCGATCATTGTCGCCGAACGTCGTTTTCAGTTCCGCGACCGCGACCGAATCGTTCTCGTTGACGACGGCAATCGCATCCAGCTCATTGATCCCCGACAGCGCGTTCCGCACGTGCAGGTATCCACTGCGACGCCGCAAGTCGTTGCGTGTCAGCAAGACCTGAGCCGCATGCCGGCCGCGTTTTTGCAACGACTTTTCGTAGGCCCCGATCAAGTCCGCTTGGCCGATCGCGGCAATCGCTTGCAGGGATTTCAGATCGGTTGGACGTTGGGACAGCCCCAACTTGGCCACACCGGCACCGACCGCACCGCTGCTGACCATGATGGTTTGCCGACCACTGTCGGCGATTCGGCAGAGTTGTTCCGCGAGTCGATCGACACGCTGCAGGTCAAGTTTTCCATCGGAAGTGGTGAGTACCCGAGTGCCGACTTTCACCACAACACACTGGGTGGAGTCGATGACTTGCTGCCGGATCACTCGGTCGTCGAAATCGGAGGATTGATTCAAGGTGTTGATTGCAATTCAGCCAGTTGGTGCATGTCGTCTTTCAAGCTGCCGTACAACGATTGGTAGACAGGAAAGAGCTTGTCATAAGTTTTCTTCGCGGATCGATCCGCTTTGGTTTCCGCTGCCACTTCGATCGTGGCTTGGCACGCCTGAGCGATATTCTTGTACGCTCCATCGCCCACGGCGGCTAGGAGCGCGACGCCAAAGGCGGGCCCCTGTTCGACCTTCAGGGTCGTGATTTTTTTGCCAAAGACGTCCGCCTGCATTTGACGCCAGAAAACGTTCTTGCTTCCGCCGCCGCTGGCACGAATTTGACGCACGGGAACACCGAGAGACTCGATAATTTCCAGACTGTCACGCAGTGCAAACGTGATGCCTTCCATCACCGATCGCGTCATCGCCGCTCGATCATGGGTCAAATTCATGCCCACAAAGGCGCCGCGTGCGTTGGGGTCGGCGTGGGGTGTGCGTTCGCCATTCAGGTAGGGCAGGAACAACATTCCGCCGCTTCCCGCAACGGCCTTTTCGGCTTCCTGGGTTGCCGCACCGAAACGCTTCGCGGCAGGAATCCCCGCCAACCCTTGGACCACCTGATCCACCCACCACTGGAGCGATCCGCCACTGGTCAGGTTGACGCCCATCATGTGCCACTTACCACGCACAGCATGACAGAAAGTGTGCAGTCGACCGGATGCATCGACGCTGGGTTCGTCACTGTGCACGAACATCACGCCGCTCGTGCCAATCGATGTGCTCAACAGGCCTTTCTTCACGATGCCATTGCCGATCGCTCCCGCGGCACAGTCACCCGCACCACCAACGACCTTGCAGTCCGTCGTCAGCCCCAGTGCTTTGGCGGCTTCGCTGGTCAGCGTTCCGGTCACGTCTTCGGATTCGACCACGCGAGGCAGCAAGTCTTCGGACAGATCCAGTTTGCTGAGCAAGGACTTGGACCAGTTGCGATTTTTGACGTCCAACAACAAGGTGCCGCTGGCGTCACTGACTTCGGTGACGTAGTCGCCAATCAAACGACGTCGGATGTCATCCTTCGGCAGCAAGACCTTTGCTAAGTTTCCGAAGTTGCGTTTCTCGTTGTCACGCATCCAAAGGATCTTGGGTGCCTGAAATCCGGTCAGTGCTGGATTGGCGACCATGCTGATCAATTTTTCACGCGACCCGGCGGCGGACGTGATCTGCTCGCATTGCTCCGCGGTGCGTTGATCGTTCCACAGAATTGCGGGGCGAATGACTTTGTCGTCGCGATCCAGGAACACCGAACCGTGCATTTGGCCCGACAAACCGATCGCTTTCACATCGGACTTGTCCACGCCAGATTTCTTCATCACGGCGCGAACGGTTTTCTTGGTTGCTGTCCACCAATCTTCCGGATCCTGCTGCGTCCACCCCGGCTTGGGCTGTTCCATGGGATACTCGGCATTGGCTTCGGCGATCACGTTGCCAGTCTCATCAATCAGCAACGTTTTTGTGCCGCTGGTGCCAACATCAATTCCGAGATAGTGAGCCATGGGGATTGCTTCAGTGCAGTAGAAATCAGAGGAGGTGAAAAGAGCCGCCGCGATCATGCGAACTGGCGAGCAGTATACAACGTACTTGCGTTTTCAACTACGCAACGTTGCCATCTCAGTTGCCTTCCCCTCTCTTCGCTGACGCACCACGGGTCCCCAGATGCCTGCAAACCACGGCTCGACCAACCACACATCGTCCACCGTGGACGCTCCCCGTCGCGACACGCAAACTCGGGAAACGCAACAGGCAATAAAGCAACAGATACAACCAACCAAAGAGGGTCCGCCGACGCTTCCAACCCCGGGGTGGCCTCGTCGACATTTCCTGACACTTGCCGCCGTCTCCGGAGTCGCCGCCGCGACCGGTTGCCGTCCGAAAAATGCCGCTGACGTTCAGCAGGCGAAGTCCAGCGTTCGGACGGATGTGCCATTGCGTTTGGTTTGGACGGGCACCGACGACGAAGCCGAAATCGTTCGCCGCACCTGGCAATCGATCAGCGAGCAACCGCTGAAGATCACCGTTGCGAAAACGGATCCGGGTGACAAGGCGGACTTTTGGGAACAAGCCTCCAAAACCGATGTGCTGGTTTATCCTCTCGCGCAGATGGGCGAACTCGTTTCTCGTGAATTGGTGATGGCGAACTTGGGCTCGTCCACTGGCTCGGGCTCGCTTACCGGCTCATCGTCAAACAGCGCGAGCGATGAGGACGCATCGACCCAAGCGGCGGCAGCACCTCCCGCGATTCGAGTCGCCATGAACTTCGGCAACGAGTCCATCGGCAAGTGCCTGGGTGGTGCGTTGCCGGCCTTGCTGCTCGGCGAACAAGCAAGTAGCGACGTCGCAGGTGCGAACTCGATGACGTGGAGCCAACTGCAACAACTCGCCGCCGACAGGCCTGGTAAAGTCGCCGAGCCAACGGCGCCCGGTTGGGCTGGCATCGCTTACCTATGGCGTTTGGCCAGCGTCATCCAAGCCACGTGGCTGTTTGACCGAGAAACCTTGGAACCGTTGCTGACCGAATCCGACTACGTGGACGTCCTGCAGCAGATGGCCGACATGGCCAAGCACGCCCCCGAGTCTGCCATGACCCCCGGCCAAATCTTCCAAGCGGTCAGCACGGGTGAGTTGGTGGCGGGCATTGGATTCCCAGAACTCGCCCCGCAACAAGACGCGGATGCGGAAACCTCGGGATCACCCGCTGGCATCGGGAATGTGCAAGTCAAAGCCATGCCAATCGCCGACGCCTCCAACCTGGAATCTGACACGCTCCAACTGGAACGCACCGGACGCGTGATGTTCGCTCCCCAAACGCTGGTCGGTTCATTGGCGGAGTCGTGCCGGCAAACCGCTGCGGCCAACCAGTTTCTGAACTGGCTGGCCGGTGGAGAAGGAAGCGAACCGTTGTATCGCTCGGTCGGAGGCTTGCTCGCACCATCCGCTGCGACTGGCCCGGATGACGCCGCCGGTGGCAACTATCAACCTTGGCTGAAATCTGCCTGGCAGAATCCCAATGTGATGCCACCGCTCAATCTTGTTGGATCGGATCGTTACCTGCAGGTGCTGGACGCCCAGGTGCGTCAATGCTTGACAGGCCAGCAAACTGCACAGGACGCCTGTGAAGCGATTTCGCAATCATGGTCCCAGCTGCACGACGAACTCGGCGTTAAAAAACAGAAACGGTCGTGGCAGAAGGCACTGGGACTGATCTAATCCCACCTTCCCACGACTGACTCATGGCCACCGCATTGGTTTGGTTTCGCAAAGATCTCCGAACCGTGGATCACGAACCATTGCTGCGTGCCGCTCGCTCGGATCGTTGCTTCGGTGTCTACTGCTTTGATCCACGCGAATTTTCAATGGCGTCGGCTGGACATCCACGAACCGGTGCCCACCGCGCGCGGTTCTTGATCCAGTCCGTCGCCGATCTACGAGAACGCTTGCGAGCTTTGAGCGGCGAGCTGATCGTGCGTGTTGGCAATCCAGAAGAGGTCCTAGCCGAACTGCTGCAGGATCTGGAAATCGATGCCCTGCATTTCCACCATGAAGCGGGCACCGAAGAGTCCGCGACGGCCAAAGCGGTCGAAAAAGTTTGCAACGATCATTCGATCAACGTGCATGCGGTTTGGGGAGACACATTGATCCACCGAGACGATCTTCCCTTCGATGTGCGAGACACCCCTGAACAATTCACGCAGTGCCGCAAGCAGATCGAACGCCGCTGCCATTCTCGACAACCAATCGATGCACCCGAGAAAATAGGCGGTCATTTGCCCAGCCATGTCCCTGCGGGCGAACTTCCGACACTCGCGACGATTGGCTTGACCGCTCCACCGTCAGACGCTCGCGACTTGAATCAGTTCCAAGGTGGTGAAACGGCCGCTCACAAGCGTTTGCAATCCTACCTTTGGGAAGACGACCGGCTGCGCGTCTACAAAGAGACTCGCAACGGGATGCTCAGCCCCAACGACTCGTCGAAGCTTTCACCCTGGCTCGCCCATGGTTGCCTTTCGCCGCGCACCATCGCGTCGGAAGTTCGCCGGTACGAGAAAGAACGGGTCCAAAACGATTCGACGTATTGGCTGATCTTCGAGCTGCTCTGGAGAGACTACTTTCGGTGGATGTCGGCCAAGCACGGTGCCAAACTCTTTCGCAAAGGTGGCCTACGAGAATTTGAATTGCCGTGGAGTCGTGACCGCGAAGCTTTCCATCGTTGGCAGACGGGAACCACCGGGTACCCGTTGGTGGATGCGAACATGCGTGAACTATCCGCCACCGGATTCATGTCCAATCGCGGGCGTCAGAACGTCGCCAGTTTTCTGACGAAAAACCTGGGCATCGATTGGCGTTGGGGCGCCAGTTGGTTTGAATCGCAACTGATCGATTACGACGTCGCCAGCAATTACGGAAACTGGAACTATGCGGCGGGCATTGGCAACGACTCACGCGGCTTTCGGTTCTTCCACATCACCAAACAAGCCGAGCAGTACGATCCCAATGGCGAGTACGTCAAACACTGGCTGCCTGAACTGAGAGGCCTGACCGCGGCCGAGATTCATGAACCATGGAAGCTTTCAGAGGAGCGCCAAGCGGACGCCGATGTCGTGCTGGACATCGACTACCCGCGACCGATGGTGGACCTCCATGAATCAGCCGACCGAACTCAAATGGCCTATCGTCGGGCAAACAAGTCTCACCGATCCCAGCGAAAGGCATCTTGATTGCCGCCTGAGTTCCTGTGCTCACAAGCGACCCAAACGCGTCGTTGAAATCACACGTGTCAATCAACGAGCACGGGTCAATAAACAAAGCGTTCCAGTTTCGGGAACATGGCTTTTAACTCCATCGCTTTGTCTTCTTCCAAGCCGAGGTCGTTGACAAACAAAGTCTGCATTTCTTGCAGCACCTTCAACTCGGGCAAGGCTTCCGGGGCGACTTTGGATTTCCCCAAGTGCAACAAAGTCAGCTTGGGCAATGACGTGATCACGGGGATCGAACCTTCCGTGATGAACGAACAATTGTCTAAGTTCAAAACCGTCAACGAAGTCTTTCCTTCGATTGCTTTCATCGACTCATCGTCGACCTTAGTCAGCCAAAGATTCAGCTTCTGCAAACCTTCGATCTCGGAAATGGCTTGCATGCCCGCCGGGCCAAAATCTGTTTCCGCTAGTTCCAAGTCCACCAACGGCAATTTCGCGATGGGACCAAATGCTTCTCCGGTGATTTTGGTGCCACGTAGTTTCAGCTTGGTCAATTTCGGCAGCGTGGAGATTGATTTCAGCACCTGATCCGTCACTGGTGAATTCATCAACGACACGTCCACCAACTCGTTCAGTTCCGCCAGCACCGCCGCACCCTCGTCCGTCACCGAGGTGTCTTGGAAAGTAACCGCAACCAGAGCGGGCAATCCGGACATGGTCTTTGCTTTCGCGTCGTCGAACTCTTTGCCGTAGACTCGCACGCGACGGAGTTTGGGCAGCGCCGCCAAACGCAACACGGTTCCATCGCCCCAAGCCGCACCGGGCATGAACAACTCCGCCACGTCATTGCTTCGCGAAAGCAATTTTTTCGCGGCGTCGTAGTCACCTTCGCTCACTTCACGAAGATCAACCACGACAACAGCGTCGCCACGCTGTTTCGTTTTGGCTCCGGGGATTTCGTTCCAAGCTTCCGCCAAAGTTGGCGACGAAGCGTTGGCATCCACCGATGTTGTGCTGGATTCGACGGGATCGGCTTCGGGCACCGCACGTGAACCGCAACCGGGCAAGACGGCCAAAGTCGCCATTGCCAATGCGATAGAAAGCTTGAAAGGTTGCATTGATTCTCCTGAGGAACCGACGTGTGGCGTGAAGCGAAGGGGAAGGTGAGAATGGCAACAGTGTAAAGAATTTTCATGGAGCCGATCATGCAACCAATCGATTACGGATTCGACGACGACATGGATGAGGAAGAACCGTTGTCCAACACGTCGCTCGATGGCACCTACGTTTGCGATAATTGCGGCGAAGAAATCGTCATTCCATTGGACATCGCCGCTGGACGGGACCAGGAGTATGTCGAAGATTGTCCGGTGTGCTGCAGCCCCAGCGTGATCCACGTCCAGATCGACAACGATGATGACGTCCAAGTCTGGGCCGAGGCGGAACAAGACCGATACTGAGCAAGCCGCGATAGCGATACGATTCGGGTGCTTGAATCGCGGCGTCTCGAACCGGGCTCCATTGATCGTTGCTCCGCAGCATTCCCATTCTTCAACTGCATCTCCATTCAACGACACATGAAAATCGAAACCTGGTTGACCCCCAACGCAGCGGGCGAATCCGAACGTGCACCCGCATCGGTCGCGATTGTCATTGATGTCTTGCGAGCAACCACCGTCGCAACAACAGCTCTGTCGGCGGGAGCCAAGTCCATCACGACTTGCGGCACCGTTGAAGAAGCCTTTTCTATGAAGTCCGAAGCTTCTTCGGACAACGTGCCGATGCTGTGCGGCGAGCGTGGATGCCAACCGATCGTCGGTTTTGATTTTGGCAACTCGCCGGGTGAGTACTCACCCGCTGGGGTTGGCGAACGAGAATTGATTTTGACAACCACCAACGGAACGGCGGCCATCCTGGCGGCGGAGCAGTGCGAGCACATGTGGCTGGCATGCTTCGCCAATCTGTCCGCCGTGATTGATCGGCTGGTACGTTGGCACACGGCGAACAAAGACAACGAATCAGCGTTTGCTCGCATCGTCTGCGCGGGCACCAACGGATGCGTGACCGCCGAGGACGTGTTGCTGGCGGGTGCCATCATCGCGATGTGCCATCAAAGGCTCGCGGATTCGCCTCGTTTTTACGACGGGCCGATCGAATTGCTGAATGATTCCGGTGCGATTGCTTTGTCCGCTTGGCAGCACTGCATCACGCACGACGGTGTCAACAGTTCCGAGACGCTGGCCGAACGGCTGACCCTCACCCAGGGGGGCAAGAATTTGATCGCGGCCAACTACGCCAACGATCTGGTCGACTGTGGAAGCATCGACGTCTTTGACCTGGTACCAACGCGGGACCAACGCTCACCGGCCCGTTTCGTGGCCGGTTGAGGCTTCTTCGACAAACCATCGCGTGAGCAGAACGCGATCAGGAAGTTGGCGGGAGTGCAAGAACGCTTTCAAATTTCGCCGGGAGTGGAGTAAACTGGTTGATCGTCGAATCGACCTCCAAATTTCACTCTCTTGAACCAATTGTCATCCCATGACGTTTGATTTGAAACGCTCCCTCCGCCCTCTGGGGATCGCGGCAGCCTGCACTTTCGCGGCTGGCCCGTTCCTTCCCGCCGATTTGCTTCCGAATGCTCACGCCGTTGAATCCACGGCCGGTGCCACCGAAGCCGCCACGCTCGGTTTCGCGAAAGAAAAACCTGCTGATGGCCCCTCGGTCGATCTGGGCGATGGTCGCTTCATGGTGCCCTACACCGAAAAAATCCCCGGCACCGACATCACGTTTGAGATGATTCCCGTGCCCGGTGGCACGTTCAACTTCGGCAGCCCCGAAGACGCGGATCCACGCGAAGAAGACGAGGGACCGACCGTCGAGTTGAAAGTGGCTCCGATGTGGGTCGCCAAGACCGAAACGACATGGAAGATGTACAAGGAGTACATGCGAATGTACGCCGTCTTCAAATCGTTCGAGTCCGAAGGCGTCCGAGTCGTCGATGATTCCAATCGCGCCGACGCGATCACCGCCCCGACGGAACTTTACGATCCATCGTTCACCTACGAGTACGGCGAGGACGATGAACAACCCGCCGTGACGATGACCCAGTACGCGGCGCAGCAATACACCAAGTGGTTGAGCTTGATCACCGATCGTCAGTACCGATTGCCCACCGAAGCCGAGTGGGAATACGCCGCTCGCGGTGGAACGGACACGGCTTACAGTTGGGGCGATGATCCCGAAGCCGTCGAAGATTACGCATGGTACTTTGACAACTCGTTCGAAGGTCCCTCTCACGTCGGCACAAAGAAACCCAACCCGTTCGGTTTGCATGACATGCATGGCAACGCCGCCGAGTGGACCGTCAATGAATACACGGAAGAGGGTTATCAGTGGATCATCGATGGTGAGATCAAAGACGCGTTTAACGCCGTCCGCTGGCCCGAAAACCCATGGCCGCACGTCGCACGCGGCGGCAGTTGGGAAAGTGATCCACCTGAACTCCGCAGCGCTTCGCGTTTGGCATCCAACGACGAAGACTGGAAGTACGAAGATCCGAACTTCCCAAAGAGCCCTTGGTGGTTCACCGACGATCCATCGCGTGGCGTCGGTTTCCGCTTGTTCCGCTCGCTGGAACCTTTGACCCGAGACCAGTTGAAGAACTTCTGGGAGCCAACGGCTCTGGAAACCGTCGACGACGTGGACAGCCGCATCTCGGGCGGTCGCGGTGGATGGGGATTGGTTGACAAAGACCTTCCCGAAGCCGCCGCCGAGTGAGCCTCACCCGCAGCAATCGTTCATCCAAACGGCCCGATACTCTCGGGCCGTTTTTTTGTGTCACGATTGAAAGAGGATCAAACGAACAGACGCGATTGTGGGCGTTCGCGTTGTCTCTTATTTCGCCTGGATGCGTAACTGATCCGCGGCTTCGCGAGCTTTGTAGATCGCGGTGGCAGTCGGCCAATGGCTTTTCCCATCGGATTGAACTGAATCAGTCAGGGTCAATGCATAGGGTGCTCGCCATGCTGCCAAGGCATCAACGTCCCCGTACTTCACGATACCGGGAATGAAATGCTCGTGATCCTGATGAAACAAATTCGCGAATTGGAATCCAGCCAACTCCACGTTCGCTTCATCGACAAATGGCCCCGCCAACGCGGCCGCCGGCAAGGCGTAGGCTGCGGTTCCTTCGGGTGCGACCAGCGTGACGTTGCCAGGTGATTGCTGGAAGGCTGCAATCACCGCCAACACGTCGGCACATCGAGTCACGACCAAAGGCCGGTTGTACCCAAACGTGAATGCCGCCGAAGCACGTCGTGGCTGCGGATTAATGCGTTGCTTTCCTTCCGCGGCATCCGTTGGCATGGCCCCAATGTCAATCACCACCACCGAACCATGCGTTTGCAACAACGACTGCAATTCCGCTGATCCCTCGAGGGAAACAGATGCTTCTTCTGGATCAAATTCGGCAGATTGAATCCACAACACCGTGGCTTCATCCGAGTTGCGTTTCCCCTGTTCCCCGGTCGTCCAACGACGAATCGGAATTTCGCGACGACGAGTTGAATCAACCACTTTCCCGTTGGACCAATACACGCCTGATCCATGTTGCATCGGATCATTCAACTGCAAAGAGACATCAGATGAGGTGGGCATTGACGAATCAAACAGGGTCGAAAGGGCAGGACGGACGTTTTGGTCAAATCCTTTCAATGTCGCCTTCTCACCCAAGCCATCCGCCAATGCTTTTTCGTTTTGTTCGGTCCACCACGACAACACCTGTTGCTCGTGATCCGGTCCACGAACGTCGGGAGCGGGATGCTGTTCGTTCCACACCGCACCTTCTTCCTCCGTCAACGCGGGAAAGTCGGTCTCGACAATCGGCGTTTCCAATCCAAGTCGCAAGTGTTCGTTCATCCAGCCGTACATGATTCGGCGAGTCACATAGTTGTAGTTGTGTTTGAACTGAACCAATGATTCGCAAAGAACGTTTTCAGGTTCGCCCAACATAGTGTAGAGCTGACGCAGCTCGGGATAGCCATCATGCATCATGTCCACCGTCCAGTCGTCGGCGGCGGTCATTCCCATCGGCTTGGGAGCCATCAACGCGGCCAATTCGACGTTGCCCGTGTCGATCCGCAGCAGACATGCGTTTTCGCAAGCACATCCGCCCTGCATGGAAGTGGACACCATGCCGTTGGGAAAGCTGACCGCCACGCGTGGTTCCAGAGCACCAAGCATGATCGTTTGAGTCCCACCGCCGCTGCCGCCGGTCACCGCCAATCGATTCAGATCAATGTCCTCCATCGACGCCAAGAAATCGAACGAGCGCAGTGCGTTGTAGGTCTGAAGTCCGTAAATCGATTGCAGCCGAGCATCCGCGGCCGTGCTGAAGAACAATTCCGGTTCCGTCCCCGCCGCAACCACTTCTTCCTCTCTCGTTTCGTGCCTTCGGTGGGCAAAGGAATGGCTCAGTTGCACCGAGTCGGCGTAGCCAACCATGTCGAAGATGAAACTGACGCAGCCCATGCGTGCCAACGTCGCACACCGAGCGATCTTCGGCATACTTCCAGATTCCAGATGCATTTCATCGCCGGATTCGATCAAACGATTCATGGTGTCTGAATCGTTTCGCATCATGCGTCCACCGTGGCCATGCGGGCAGAGCACGGCGGGACGCTTGCCGTCTTCGTTCAACCCCTTGGCCAGATTTTCCCCTGTCGGTCGAAACAACAGCCCGGTCACAAAGTGTCCCGGGACGCTTTCGAAATACACTTTCTCGATTTGAAAGCCATCGCGATCCACGGGTGAATGAATGGTCGCGTCGACGGGGCCTCGCGGAAGCATTGGATGCAACCCCGTTGCCATCGCGACTCGTGTCCGCAGCCGACGCGCTCGTTGTTCCCAATCATCCAGCGTCGGCGGAACTTCAAACGGGAAATGTCCGTCCAGTGTTTTCAGTTCCGGCAAAGCTTGGTCAGCGACAACCGCGGTTTCTGCTGAAGACTCAATTTCCGATGTGGAGTCTTGGGCAAAGACGGCCCCCTCCATCGCAATATCAAGCAGAATGAGGCAGCTCACCATCGTGAGGAGTCGCCCCACCGAACGAAAACGGGCTTTCGTCACTGATTGCATTTTCATCGTCAAGTCTTTCATGTGGGGCTGGATCGGAGGACAGCAGCGTGGGTTCATTCACTCTTTCAACGCGGACTCGATCCGCGCACGCATTCCGCTGATCGTTGGAAACATCGCGAGCACGCCGACCAGAGCGACCAATGCACACAGCAGATTCACCGCCGATTGCGTGAGAAACATCATGACGAAGTTGATGATGGCGGTGCCTTCCAGTAACGCTTGACCAATCAACCTTGCGGTTTGATCGGTCTGACAGAATCGAATCAACGGCAATGGCAACGTCTCTCGTTCAGGCCAATCCGACCACAACCGAACCGATGCAGCGGCGTTGTCAGCCGTCTTCAAACGCAACGCGCCGGCGGACCGAATGATGTGTGGAACCAAAAAGGCCATGACGCAATTAATCACCAAGGCTACCGCGCCGATGGCAACGAAGATGATCTCGGTGGTGTCGTCGCCTTGCGGGTCCGCCTCGGCGGGCGGTGCGGGTTGATCACTGATCATCCAAAAGATGCTTCCCATCACGACGCATCCGGTCACCAATCCGATCGTGATGATGCGTCCTTGGAATGCCCAACCTGCCAACGTGGTTGCATGGGGCCCCGACGGCAGCTCCGTGTTGGGGTCAGGCATCGGCGTGACAGGCTGTTCAGGCTGCATGGATCTTGTCCGCTAAGCTATGGTGATTCACCGAGAAAGAATTTGCGGACGCAATCGTCCTCCGTCCGCTGTTGCCAATGATCGAAGTTTAGCCGCCCGCCAGAACGTTTGCATTGCGTCTGTACTACACCGACCATTTCGAGTTGCCTCTGCCGGAGACACATCGTTTCCCGATGTCCAAGTACCGCTTGCTTCGGCAGCGTGTCGTGGAATCAGAACACCATCGTGACGATGCGTTGATCGTTCCGTTGGCGGCAACAGATGAGCAACTGCAAACGTGTCACACGCTCGATTACGTTTCGCGAGTCCAGTCCGGAGATCTAACATCCCAAGAAATCCGGCGGATTGGTTTTCCGTGGTCTTCCAAGATGGTCGAACGTTCGCGGCGGAGCACCGGCGCCACGATCGCAGCCGCTCGAGCAGCGATGGACGACGGAGTCTCTGCCAATCTCGCCGGCGGCACGCATCACGCCTTCGCGGACGCAGGCGAGGGCTATTGCGTCTTCAACGACGCCGCGGTCGCGATTCGCACCTTGCAATCCGAAGGCCTGATCCAGCGTGCGGTGGTGATCGACTTGGACGTTCATCAAGGCAACGGCACCGCATCGATCCTGACGGGGGACGACTCGGCTTTCACTTGCTCCGTCCACGGCGTGAAAAACTTTCCGCTTCGGAAGGTCCCCAGCGACCTTGATGTCAGCTTGCCAGATGGAACCGGAGATGACGGCTACATGGTCGCGTTGGACGAGGTGCTCAGGACGCTGGATCATCACCAAGACTCACATGGCCGGTTTGACCTGGCAATCTATTTAGCAGGAGCCGATCCGTTTCAAAACGACCGTCTGGGACGCCTTTCGCTGACCATGAACGGGCTCGCACGCCGCGACGAAGCGGTCTTGCAATGGTGTCGTCACAATGATTTGCCAGTGGCAATTGCGATGGCCGGGGGTTACTCTAAAGAAGTCACAGAGATCGTCGATATCCATGCCCAAACCCTGCGTTTGGCGAAGATTTGGTCTCTGGCCCGCTGAGCTACTTGGCCTTGAGCTTCCTTGATGTCGTCGATCACTCAAATTTTGCAGAGCAGTCAGAAAGGCGACAGCGCCAAAACGGACCAGATGTTCTCGTTTCTGTACGACGATCTGCGACGGATGGCGGGCCGGTTTCTGCAGTCAGAACCGCAACGCGAACGTTTGAGCAGTTCCTCTTTGGTGCACCAAGCCTATGTGCGAATGGTGGATCAGGACCACGTCGACTGGCAGGGCAAGACTCACTTTTTCGCGATTGGAGCGACTGTGATGCGTCGCATCCTGGTCGATCACGCTCGCCGAACCCAGGCTCAGAAACGCGGGGGCGGTTGGATCCGACGTCAACTCGACGACGAAGTCACCTTCTTGCTGGACCAAGACGACGACGTCGTTGCGTTGGATGAATTGCTGCAACAGTTGGCTGCGCTGAGTCCACGGCAAGCCCGCGTGGTGGAGCTGCGATTCTTTGGCGGCCTAGGAATGAAAGAGATCGCGGCTGAGCTGAAGTTGGGTTTGCGAACCGTCGAGAAAGAATGGGCAATGGCCCGTGCTTGGATGCGAAGAGAACTTCGCGACCCAACCGACGAGCGTGACGCAGCTGACGAGCCGATCGAAGAAACCAACGGTTCCGAATCGCACGACGAAAAACGTTCCTCATGATGGACGCGGATCGTTACCAACGCGTCCGCGACCTTTTCTGGGAAGCCGAAGAAATCGACAGCGACGCTCGGGAGGATTTCATCCGATCCCAAGCCGGCGGCGACGAGGAACTGGTTCGCGAGGTGCTGTCGCTGCTTGCTGAACACAATCCCGAAGCCGCTCACGAAGAGGGCAAGGCCGCCCGAAGACGAGCCACCGGGTTTGGCAACTTGCCGTCCTCCACCACGACCAGCGATCGTGTTCCCGAGAACCTGCCGCAACCGGATCCCGAAAACGCGTTGCTCGCCGAACGCATTTCACAGCTCACCGCCACCGGCACGAAGAAGTCGTCCGCCTCCGATGCACCATCGAGCAACACGCCCAAACCATCGAGTGAGGCGTCGCCTTCGTCCCAACGCCGTGAACCCTCACCAAAGTCCACCGGGCAAAACACGGTGCACTCGGCACAGCGGACTCACGCGATGCCGCGGCACCCGGAAGACCAACGTCGTGAGCAACAGCGGGCGCGGCGCAAAACACTGACATCCTTTGGTCCCATCGACCGCGCCAAACAATTCGGCTGGTTGGTTTGGATTCTGACCGCCGCATTGCTGGTCGGAATTTGGAGCATGGCGTTGTGGGTCGATCGCAAAAATCGCGAGCAGAACGCGGCGGCCTCCAAACGTTCGCTCAGCCTGACGCTGCGTGTTGCGACGCTGAAGATGGAACGACTGCTACGACGCGACAAAGACTTCACCAAGGAGCTTGCCGGTCATCGCGAAATTCGTGAAATGTTCGGTGCGTTATCTACCGACGAAGATTCCTCCTCCGTCAACCTGCCAGAAACGATTCAACAGGCGTTGAAAGAAGTGACTCCCGCGGACGACGACATCAATTCGCGGGATATGCCGAGGTTTGAAACGCCGGACGTTCTTTTCTTCAGTCGCGACCTACAACCGATCGCGAAATTTGACTCTCAAGTCGAGTCATCCGATGTCCTGGAAAATCAACCGTTTCGACTGCCGCCGGAAGGAGCCGCGAATCTTGCTCGCGCGCTCAGCGGCCAACCCGTGCTGAATGCCCCCTCATCACTGTCGGATTTGGTCGGCACTGAGATCGCATCACAACTCAGCCGCGACCACACGAATTCGCTCGCGTGGATCATTCCAGTTCGCGGTGACGATTCGGAATCGCCGGCTCAGCAATCATCATCCAGCGGCGAAGTCCTTGGCGTCGCGGTCGCGGTCATGTCCAACACCAGTCGCTTGCTGAATTTGATGTTGGCCTCCATCAGCAACAACAACCAAGCCGACGCTTACTTGGTCGACCGCGACGGATACATGTTGAGCCACAGCGTGAACCTGAATCCCAACATAGGAACCACGCAAACAACAGCCCTGCGGGTTTCAGAGATCCCAACACCAGTGGAAGCGGAACAACGCATGCGGCGTTTGGCACAACGAGCCGAACAACTCGCCGAGACGGACGACGCGAGTGCCCGTCAAGCAAGCTCAGAAACCGTTTATCCGCTGACCTTCGCCGCGGCTTCGATCGCACAAAGTGCTGACTCACAATATCGCGACCAACCTTACCGAACTTACACCGGTCAATTGTGCCGGGGCGCGTGGCAATGGCTACCAGAATTCGGGATGGGTATGATCGTGGAAAGTCCCGCGAATTTAGGCCAAACCCTATTCGCGTCCGCTTGGCCATGGGCGGCTGTGCTTTCGCTGTTTTCAATCGCTCCCATCGTGATCGCAAAACGCCTCTGCAAGAGGTCTCAACCATCCACCACCAAGCAACCTTTGGGGCGTTATCAAATTCACGAAGAACTCGGTGCCGGCGGCATGGGAGTCGTGTACCGAGCCAGCCACATGGAACTCGGGCGCGAAATCGCTTTGAAAGTGCTGCGAGTGGACCGTCAAGACGATGATGACCACAAACGTTTCGACCGCGAAGCCCGATTGGCCGCCAGCCTGAGCAGTCCTCACAGCGTCACAATTTATGACTACGGACGCAACGAACGGGACGAAGCGTTCTGCGTGATGCAGTTGCTGGAAGGCCTGACGCTTTCCGAGGTTGTCGCTCGAAGCAACCATCAAAATCCCGGTCGCGCCATTTGGATCATGCGGCAGGTGTGCCAAGCCGTCCTCGAGGCTCATTCCAAAGGCCTGATGCATCGTGATCTGAAACCGCAGAACATCATGCTCAACTTCGACGCGATCGTTGGCGATTGGGCCGTGGTGTTTGATTTTGGCTTGGCCAAACCATTGGAACCCAACCAAGGCGTCTTCCAAACGGCGGAAACCGTTTGGGCGGGAACCCCCATGTACATGGCTCCCGAACGATTCCGCGCACCATCCGTGATGGACCCGCGGAGTGATGTCTACTCGCTGGGATGTGTCTTATACTTTCTGTTGTCGGGACGCCCTCCGTTCGCGGAGTGTGATCCCGAGTCCATGTTTGCGTTGATCCTGACGCAAAAACCGCTTGAGATCGCGACACATCGCGGAGAAGCCATCGATCCGGAACTGGACGCCATGGTTCAGGCTTGCATGGCCAAAGACAAACACGATCGCGTGGGATCGATTGCTGACCTGATCCGACGCCTTGACGCACTCGCTCCACGCTACCCTTGGACACTCGAAGACGCTCGTCGATGGTGGCAGCGTCACGCTGATGAAGAACTTGCCAAAAAGCTTTGAATGGATCCGTGGATGGTGGCTGCGTTTTTGGCGTCGGCCACGATCCTGGGTGATACTGATCGCGGTGGTGAGCATCGTCGATGCGATCACCCCACCGGACTGGGCGGTCGTCGTCGCTCACTTGATCGTTCTGCCACTGGCTTGGGTCTTTTTACACCGTCGGTTCATCACTTGGTTAACGGCAATCCAAAGTGTGTCCGTCGCGGCGGTTGGCTTGCTACATGTCTTTGGCCCGATCAGCCGGTGGTTCACCGAAAGCACGGAACTGGAAACGTTGTCCTGGATCGAACCGGTCCGACTGTGGACGTTCTTCGCTTTGATGGCGACGGGTTACTTTCACGTCTATTTGCAAGGCCGACTGCGCACACGTCTGAAGCATCAACGGATGCTGCAACACCGTGTCAATCGAAGGTCGCTGCAAATTCGTCGCGTCAACCGTGCCTTGCGGAACGAGGTCACGCGACGGCAAGAAACCCAACACCGGCTGGATCAAAGCGAGACAACCTTTCAATCCTTGATCGACCGCATGCATCTTCAGGTCGCACGCAAGAGTGCCGAAGGCGTCTTCACTTACGCCAACGAGCAGTTTTGCAACGACATTGGAATGACTCCGGTCGATGTCATCGGCAGCACCGACGCGGAACTGTTTGGTGAATCGATTGGCGAAAAGTATCGCGCCGATGACTTGGTCGTGATGTCCACCGGCCAAGCCGTCGACAAGGTCGAGGTGCACCCGGGCCCGGATGGACGCATCGGTTTTGCTCAAGTCTTCAAAGCGCCAGAATACGATCAAAACGGACAGTGCGTCGGTGTTCAGATCATCTTCTGGGACATCACCGAAAAGCACCGAAACGAAATTGCACTGCGTGACAGCGAAGCTCGCAAACGCGCTTTGTTTGACGCAGCGGGCGACGCGGTTCTGCTCATCGATTCCGAACGATCAATCGTCGAAGCCAACCCTTCGGCGAGCAACTTATTGCAGGCCGGCGGCGGTCGATTGGTGGGTCGCCCGCTGAACGATTTGATCTCACCCGCTGACACCCACTGGTCCACATTGCCGTTGACGCAGCGCCACCAACTTCGTCTTCAACGAGGTGATGGCACGTCGTTTGAGAGCGAAGTCTCCATGCACAACATCCCGGTGGGTGACGCCACGGGACATGCCGTCATCATTCGCGACGTCACGCTCCAACAGGAAGCTTTCGATGCCATGCGGGAGGCGAAGGCCGCTGCGGAACAAGCCAACCGAACCAAGACTCAGTTCATGGCCGGCATCTCACACGAACTGCGCACCCCGCTGGGCGGCATCCGCGGGCTAACGGACCTGCTGGGTCAACAAACATTGCCCAATGCGGCACGTCGATATGTGAACTTGATCGCGCAAAACACGGAACTGCTGCGCGACGTGATTGAAGACATCCTGGACTTCGCCGCGATCGAAGCCGGGCGTGTCGCGATTGATCCGATTCCGATCGATCTGCACGAGGTCGTCGGAGACGCTTTTGGTTGTCTCGCGGTTCGCGTTGCTGACAAACCAGTTCGCCTCTGCATGTCGATCGATCCGAACACGTCTCGCCGCGTGATCGCGGATCCCAAACGACTTCGTCAAATCGTGATCAACCTGGCGGGCAACGCCATCAAATTCACCAAAGAAGGCGAAGTCAGCCTGCGACTTCGCGTGTTGCCGGATTCTTCTGACTCACGCATCGGCGGCGATTCAGTCGCGCATGTCGATCACGACAGCGAATACAAGAATGCAGAACTCGCTCGGTTTGAGTTGGTGGTTGCTGACACGGGAATCGGCATCGCCCCTGAAAATCAAACTCGAATCTTTGACGCGTTCGAACAAGCCGACCGGGGGACCAACAAGCAATTCGGTGGAACCGGGTTGGGGCTGGCGATTGCCAGAGGCTTGGCACAGCGAATGGGCGGCGACATCACGGTCAGCAGCACCGTCGGCGAAGGCAGCCAGTTTCGCTGCGTGGTCGTGCTGCCGCTGGACGAGAAAACCAAGCATGTCGGCGTCGCATGTCCTGTTCCTCGAGAAGGTGACACCGTGGTTGTCTCGGTTGGCAACGCAACCATGCAAGACTCCATTGCGGAAACGTTGCTGCATTGCCAATGGCCGATTCGCACACCGTCGAAACTGGACACCACTTGCAAACACTTGCATTGGATCCTGACCGATCAAACGGCGGATGCGGCGTTTCGAATTCGGGCTCGCAAATCAAGCGACCGGGTCATTTGGATCACTCGCGCGGGTGAACCCACGCCCCGTCGTGCCAAACGCGAAGACGCGGTGGTCATCGAACCACTGCACCCCGACGAACTACGCCGTTGGCTCGCCGGCAAACCTTTGCTTCAATCCAGTCGCGGTCAACGAAAACGAAGACGTGGGACCAAAGGCTTCACCACCAAACGGATCGAATCGGCCGTCCCCGCGGACACCCCAAAAAATCTGACCAAACACCCCACCCAAGCAGAGCCAGCGGACGGAAGCCATGGAGCATCTGAACCTGCGGAAGAATCCGGGTATCGATTGTTGGTCGTCGACGACAGTGCCACCAACCGGCTGGTCATCCACGATCAGCTTGTCGCTTCGGGACACCGAGTTCAGACCGCCGACTCGGGCGAAGTCGCGGTCGAACGCGTCGCCAACGAAGCATTCGATTGCGTCATGATGGACTTGCAAATGCCAAACATGGATGGCACGGAAGCGACGCGGAAAATTCATGAAATCGCAACGACCGAAGGCCGCACCGCACCGCCAATCATCGCACTGACGGCGCACGTCACGGATCAACACCGCAAACTTTGCCGCGAAGCCGGAATGGATGGTTACATCACCAAACCAGTGGACCTTGATTTGTTGTTGTCAGAGATCGAACGTGTCCTCGCGTTGCGCGGTGAGTTGCGTGGAGAATCGGGTCCAAACATCGGGTCCGCGTTCAAAATCGAAAACGAAACGTCGTCCGCAAACTCACCACCTGATCGAGCCCTGAATCAGACATCCGACGACGGATCGCTGAAAACTGCAGATCAATCGATCGATTCATCCGCCAACCATCAATCCTCCATCCCCGCGAATGACGATTGGGATTGGCGATCGCAACTGTCCAAACACTGCGGTGGCGACCCGGCCACGATGGATTCCGTTTGTGATGCGTTTTTGATGGAAGTCCCGGCGCTGCTCACCAATCTCAAACGAGGTGCCAAACAAGGCGACCCCAAAAAACTGCGTTCCGCATCGCACACATTGAAGTCGTGCCTGCGATACTTCGCTCCGAAAGACGACGTGGCTCATGCGGCGAAGATCGAATCGGCCGTCCAAGACAAACAGTGGGTTGAACGATTGAAACAAGCGACGCAGACCGGTTCCGCTGCCGATGGCTCTTCCGAGGAAGCAGCCGCCATCGAAGAACTTCATGCGACCGCCACCAAATGGGTGACTCTCATTCGCGAATCTGCGGACCAACGTTAGAATGAATCACCGGGTGAAGAGTTCGATTCTTCACACGAATCGTTTTCGCGTTGAGTGCGCGAAAACCGTTGTACGCATGGTGGATTGCCCTTCGTTTCGAGTTGCCACATGAAAGCCGCTTTCATCACTGAACCTGGACCTGCGAACTCCATCGAGATTGGTGAGTTGCCGGATCCAACTCCCGGCAACGGTCAAGTCGTGATTCGCGTCTACGCTTCCGCGATCAATCCCATCGACACCTACATTCGTTCGGGCACGATCGCGATGGAATTGCCGCAACCGTTCGTTCCGGGATGCGATGCGGCGGGGGTCGTGGAAAGCGTTGGCCCTGGCGTCAAACGACTGGCCATCGGAGACCGCGTGTGGTGCACCAACCAAGGTCTGCTCGGCCGGCAAGGCACGTTGTCAGAATTGATTGCGGTCGATGAAGGTTGGACGTTTAAACTGCCGGAGCCTGTTCCCTACGAAGACGCCGCCGCTTGCGCGTTGGTTGGTGTCACCGCCCATCTTGGACTCTTTCGCGAAGCCCAACTTTCGCCGGGCGAGAGCATTTTGGTGATCGGCGGCAGCGGCGGTGTCGGTTCGATGGTTGTTCAAATGGCCGCGGCCAAGGGTGCTCGCGTGATCACCACCGCCGGCAGCGAGTCCAAGGCTCAGATGTGCCGCGACTTGGGTGCCGATGAGGTCATTCTTTACAAAACTGAATCGATCGAAGAACGAACCAAAGCGTTGGCTCCGGATGGAGTGAACGTGTTTTGGGAGACTCGTCGCGAACCTGATTTCGAAATGGCTGTCGATCTGATGGCGGGACGCGGACGAATGGTTTTGATGGCGGGTCGCGATGCGAAACCGGCGTTTCCTGTTGGTCCGTTTTATGTCAAAGAATGCTCGCTGCATGGCTTTGTCATGTTCAAAGCGACTCCCATGGAAATGAAGAACGCCGCCGAGGAAATCTCGCAATGGCTGGCCGCTGGCAAACTTTCGGCCAACATCAGCGCTCGCTTCGATTTGGACGACGCCGCCAAGGCTCACGAACTGCAAGAATCCGCGACGCTGGATGACAGCAGTCACCTGGCCGGGAAAATCATCGTCAAACTCAACTCGTAATCCAACATGTCATCAACCATCCCCAATTTTGAAGCTGGTGTTCCCTGCCCCAACACCGGACAACCGCTGCTGCCCGCCATTGCGCAAGACGCCGAGACCGGCCGCGTGTTGATGCTCGCTTGGATGAACCGCGAAGCATGGGAAGAAACACTGGCGGGTGAACGTGCCGTTTACTTCAGCCGTTCGCGAGGCAAACTTTGGCGGAAGGGTGACACCAGCGGGCACGCACAAATTGTCCGCGAGATTCGGATCGATTGCGATGCGGATACCATTCTGCTGTCAGTCGAACAGACCGGAGCCGCGTGCCACGAAAATTATCGAAGCTGTTTCTTCCGACGCGTCGATGCCGATGGATCGACTCACATCACCGAAGAAAAACTCGCCTGAGCCGAGACTTCACGATGTAGGCTTAATCTGTTTCGCAGCGGGAAATCCGTCGGGCAATGGATGTACATCCGGATGCAGCGTGTTGGCCAGAATCTCCAAGCTGTCCACCAATCGCGGCCCGGGGCGGCTGAAGTAAGCTGAACCGTCGACCACATAAACGCGTCCGTGCTGAACGCATTGCATCGATTGCCAACCGGGATAGTTTTTTAGAATCGGCAGGTCTTGCAGAGTTCGCTCGACACTGAACCCGCAACACGCGATGAACAAGACCTCCGGATCGGCTTGCCGAATTGCATCCCATGGTGTGGTGACCGATCGTTCACCGGCTTTGCCGATGCATTCGCGACCACCGGCCAAGTGAACCAATTCGGGACTCCAGTGCCCCGCGCTGAAGGGTGGATCGATCCATTCCAACAACATCACGCTGGGAATGGAATTCTGCGAACTGGATCTTAGCTCGTGACTTCGCTTGGCGACCTGCTCCACGCGACGGGTCAGTTGCTTGATCAGTTGTTGTGCTTGGCTTGGACACTCCGCCGCATCACCCACCATCTGAATGCACTGCATCATCTCGGAAAGGTTGGTGGGCTCCAGGTTCACGACGTTCGGCTGTCCCGGCAGCGAACACGCGGCGGCGTTGACCTCCGATTCCGCGACGGCACAAACATCACACAATGCTTGCGTGACGATCAAATCAGGCTGGAGCGATTCCAGCACCGGCATGTCCAACGAATACAACGCCCGTTCGGTTTGAAGGCGTTCGCGCACGAGAGCGTCAATCTCGCCACTCGTTGCATCGTTCGGGATCAACGTTTGCGTCACCTTGGGCAGCTCTTCCACGCCGGTCGGGTAATCGCACTCGTGCGTGACGCCCACCAATTGGTCCTGCAAACCAAGAGAGCAAATGATCTCGGTCGCACTGGGAAGCAGCGAAACAATCTTCATAGATGTTGGTCGTTGAGAATTGATGCAAACCGGTCACTGTAGCACCGTCATTGAGAGCCCAACATGTGCCCAGCCCCGGCAAGGCCCGGATTCAATCGCTGGCACTTGCTTGGCGAGTTCGCAGCAACGATGATCGAAGCCCTCTCATTCCCACCCACGGGAAAGATCCCGCCCACACCCCACCTCGAGTCGCCCCCATGAAGCTCGCTGCACTTCGGAATCCCGGCATTGGAATGTTCCTGCCGAAGCTTTCCATCTCTCGCGGAAAACAATCGCTCACTTGTTTGTCGTTGTTTCTGCTGATCACGTCGTTCACGAATTCATTGCCGGCGGACTCACCCGATGCATCCAACCAGGCTCGGCGAGAGATCCAAGAAGGTGTTCCCCAAGGGAAATTGACGCGAGGCGTTTTCGAGGCGAGCAAGGTGTTCCCGGGGACTCGTCGTGACTATGCGGTCTACGTTCCGGCTCAATATCAATCCGACCAACCCGCCAACCTGATGGTCTTCATGGATGGGTTGAACTACGCCAAGCCCAATGGTGCTTATCGCGTTCCGACGGTGCTCGACAACATGATCGCCGACGGAACCTTGCAACCCACCATTGCGGTGTTCGTAAACCCCGGAACCATCGTCGCAACCAAGCCCGACGCAAAGAACCGTAGCAATCGATCGTTCGAATACGATTCGCTCGGTGATCGCTACGCAACGTTCTTGATCGACGAATTCCTTCCAGTCGCATTGGGTGATTTGAATGTCGCGACCGATCCCAAACAACGCGCCGTCGCGGGCAGTTCCTCCGGTGGGATTTGTGCCTTCACCGTGGCTTGGGAACGACCGGACCAATTCGGAAAAGTGTTGTCGCACATCGGCAGTTACACCAACATTCGTGGTGGATGGGAATACCCTGGCTTGATCCGCAAAACAAAATCCAATCCAAAACCACTTCGTGTCTATTTGCAAGACGGACGTGATGACCTGAGCAACTTGCACGGCAGTTGGCCACTCGGAAATCGTGACATGGCAGCCGCGTTGCAGTTCGCCGGTTATCCCTACAAATTCGTGATGACCGATGGTGGACACAGTGGCAAATGGGCGGGTGAAGAACTTCCCGCGGCGTTGGAATGGTTGTGGGACGAGAACGCTGAATCCACCCACATTCCTCATGTCTCGACCAAGCCTAAATGGGAACCGCACCCGTTGGCTGTTGCACGCGAAGATGTCCCCCACGGCACCGTCACCGAAATGCCCATTTGGGAATCCAAAGTGTTTCCCAACACGATTCGGAAGTGGGCGATCTATGTGCCGGCTCAGTACGATCCCAGCACGCCAGCAGCATTGATGGTGTTCCAAGACGGCGAGCGGATGCGTGACACGAAAGGCCGCTGGCGGATCCCGACCGTGCTGGACAACCTGATCGCCAGCGGCGACATGCCGCCAACCATCGCCGTCTTTCTCGATCCCGGCCACGACAAGGACAAACCTAGGCGAGGAAAGAAATCATCCAATCGTGGGTTTGAGTACGACAGTCTTGGAGATCGCTACAGCCGGTTCCTGTTAGAAGAGATCCTGCCGGAAGTCGAGAAGCAATACAACTTGTCCGACGATCCCAAGATGCGAGCCATCGGTGGATCCAGCTCCGGTGCCATTTGTGCCTTCACCGTCGCTTGGGAACGCCCCGATCAATTCGGCAAGGTCTATTCGAGCGTTGGCAGCTTCGTGAATCTTCGCGGCGGCGATGCGTACCCAGGATTGATCCGCAAGACGGAACCCAAACCGATTCGCATCACGATGTCGGACACCAGCGGTGACAACGACAATCCATTTGGGCATTGGCCCATCGCGAATTTACGCATGGCTGATGCGCTGCAGTACATGGGTTACGACGCTCGATTGGATTGGGCCGAAGGCTATGGGCACAACGCCGACTACGGCAGCTATCAGTTTCCCGCCGCGATGAAGTGGCTGTGGCGAAACGAGTCCCACACACCGCAAATTGACACATCAGATGACTTGCGCGGCGACCTGACGTTGTTGAACCTATTGATCCCGGATAAAGATTGGGAAGTGGTGGCCAAAGACTTGGGATTTTCAGACGCACCATGCAGTGATAACGAAGGCAACTTCTACTACTGCGACATGCGTGCTCCTGCCATCGTTCGAGTCGATGCTAGAGATCAATCCAAAACCACCATCGCGAAGGAATCCGTCAGCGGTTTGATGTTTGGCCCGGACGGTTTGATGTACGCCTGCCAAGGATCTCAAAAGCGAGTCATCTCGATCGATCCCAACAACGGCGAAGTCAAAATCATCGCGGAAGACGTCGCCCCGAATGACTTGGCCGTCACCGATGACGGTTACCTGTTCATCACCGAAACACGCACGCATCACGTCACGCGAATCAACATTGCCACCGGAGAGAAAACGATTGCCGATGAAGGGTTGGTCCGCCCTAATGGCATCGCCTTGTCCAATGACGGAGGAACATTGGCCGTGTCGGATCACGGCGGCGAAGTCACTTGGACTTTCCGAGTCAATCCAGGCGGAATCTTGGACGCGAAGATGCCGACCATGCCTATGCGATTGCCAATCGACCCCAAAGGCGAATTCAATTTCAACCAACCACCGCCGTACTTGACGGCCTCCAAGGGAGACGGAATGGCCGTCGACAAAAAGGGTCGCTACTACGTCACCAGCGCCGTCGGTGTGCAGATCTTTGATCCGACCGGGCGTCCTTGCGGAGTGCTCCCCACGCCCGATCCGACGAAACCACTGACCAGTTGTTTTTTGGCGGGGCCCGAACATTCACATCTGTATGTGACCAACGGCCCAACGATTTTTCGTCGCCAGCTTAGCGTCGAGAAGTAGCGAGGAAAGACCAACGTCGTTCAGGCTGGCGTGACTCCGCCTGAACGACCAATGGTCGACATCGCTTCCACTCTGACGCGGCCTCGATCCGCGTGAGCATGCCTCAGGCGGATCGATTGCTGGGCAGCAACGATCGAAAGAATCGCGGCAGCATCCCCATGTAGCAGGAACACTGCGGGCACACGGTGCTTTGTTCACTGACGAGGAATTCACACCTTGGGCAGGGGCGTCTTGATTCGGTTGTCTCGGCGACCGTTTCCTTGGTAGCGGACTGTGAACCGGGAGCGACATCGGCCACGCCCAAGATTCGCATCACCCCGGTGTCTGACAGGGGATCCCGCGGTGCAGTGCTGTTCATGGACGGCATAACTGGTTCCTCCATCGGGATGGTGACCATCGCTTGGCATTTGGGACAGGGAAGAGTTTTCCCCGCCAGCGCCCCAGCGGCTCGCAAATGATGCCCGTTCGGACAGGTCAGTGATCTTCGATTCATTGTTTTCATCCTGAGTTTGAGTTCCGCGCTGCGATCCAATGGCGTTCGGCACTGCTGAGCTTCAATGCCACTGACCGGCCGGAGTTCCGGGGAAACAACTGAAAAGAATGATTCTCAATAAAACGCACGCTCCATAGAGTTCCGGCGGAACCTTCGCGCCGCATTGGGGTTCCAACGCACGAACGTTCAGCTACGAGTAGGAAATCCTGATGCAGAATCGACTGTTACTAGTCGAAGACGATCCCCATTTGGCAGCGATGGTCTGTGACTTTCTTCATGAAAACGGTTTCGAAGTCGAAATCGAAAACGATGGAGAGTTAGCCGCCAAACGAATTGTCCACGACCGCTTTGATGCGGTTGTGCTGGACATCGGTTTACCCGGAATGAACGGGATCGATGTGTGCCGCGAGGTACGCCGTCAATTCAACGGTCCGATTCTGATCCTGACTGCTCGTGGCGAAGAAATCGACGAAGTGGTCGCGTTGGAAGTGGGGGCCGACGACTTCATGAGCAAACCGGTTCGGCCGCGTGCATTGCTTGCGCGGCTCAAGAACCACCTTCGAAAATCGGATTCGCAAATGCTAGAGGAAGATCAAATTGTCGTTGGCGATCTGATCGTTCATCCCGCAAAACGCCAAGTCACCATCGCTGGCACCACCGTCGACATGACCACCGCGGAGTTTGACTTGATTGAATACCTGGCGATTCGTGCCGGATCGGTCGTGGCCCGCAAAGACATCTACGTCGATTTGCTGGGATTACCGTATGACGGTTTGGATCGATCCATCGACCTGCGAGTCTCTCGGGTTCGTCGCAAACTCGGGGACGATCCCAACCAACCCACGCGAATCAAATCCGTTCGCGGGGTGGGTTACCTGATGGCGAAGTGAGCCGTTGCGGCTCAGTGGGCCGCCGCGTGTTGCTCCATCCGTTTCGCCAATTCCCGAGCGTGTTCGCCTGTCAGCATCGAGAAGTGATCCCCGCTGGTCTGCTCACTGCGAACTTCACTGGCCAATCGCGTCGACCAATCCAGGTGGTCAGTCCAGTTCTCCCCAGATGAGCTTTCCAAAGCCGTCGTGCTTTCGGGCAAGATCAATTGCACCGAAGGACTCTTTGGATTGATCTGGTACCCCTTGATGAACTTCACATGTTGCCGGCTGGTGTCGATCAACTTGCGGACCATCTCCGGGGACGCGGATTGACTCAGTACTCCAGCACGTTGAGCCTCTTCCAACACGCGTTGCCAAATGCGGTCCGTGCCTCGAACATCTTCCAGTTCGTCCGAGGTCAGGTGCATATCCGTTCCTGAGAACGCATTGGAAAATTGGATCAGATCAGCGACGAACTGAACGTCATCGTTGGGATCCACGTTGCGATAGATCGACGGCAAAGGCGTGTCGAGCAAACTGACCGAAATATTTTCGCGGCCCGCTTCTTCTAAACGACGAGCCAACTCCAAAGCGAACACGCCGCCGGCGGACCAACCGATCAATCTCAGTTCATCGTCGGCAAAGTGTTGTTCAACGAGACCAACATACTCGCGCATCATCGAATCCAACGACGTTGGCGGTTCGCTGACGCCATCGGATCCACCACCCACCAACGCGTACACGGGTTGATCCTCGTCCACTTGCTGAGAGAAATCGAGGTAGCACGCGGATGAACCACCCAACGGGTGCACACACAACCAAGGCGACCGGTTCCCGTCAGACTTCAAAGGAACAATCAAAGCCGACGCTTCTTGCTTTCCGGATCCCTTCGCAGTCGTTTTGTCGGTCGCCTTGGAACCGTCGCCGTCACCAAACTGAGACACGACATGTGACACCAAACTGTTGATCGAAGGAGATTCCACCAAAGCTGACATCGGGATCGTGATCGCCAAGCGTTGTTCGAGGTTGTTCTTCAGTTCCATCGCGATCAACGAGTCCATCCCCAACTCGCTCAGCTTTTGCTTGACGTCAATTTGCTCGGCTTCCCATCCCATCAGACGAGCCAGCTCCGTCGCAAAGTACTCCCGCAAACGCTCGGATCGGTCGTCCTCATTGAGCCCTGCAATCTGTCCCCGGAATTCATGATCGACCTGATCTGTCGAACGTTCCGAGTCCGCTGTTGCTTGATCAGCAAACTCAGCGAAGAACGGTCGGGTGCGACGCATGCTCTGAATCATCGCCGGCCAATCGACGTCCATCACGGCGACATAGCGATCACCAGCATCGACGACTTCCTGCATGGTTTCGAAACAGGCTTCCGCGGGAAGCAACCGCATGCCACGAGACTGCAACTGCGACGAGCGATCTTCGGTCGCTGCCATTCCCGATTCCGCCCAGGGCCCCCAAGCGATGCTGGTCGCTGGCAAACCCATTCCCCGTCGGTAATCTGCCAGTCCATCCAGAAAACTATTCGCCGCAGCGTAGTTGGCTTGTCCGGGCGAACCCAAACACGCAGCGATGGACGAGAACATCACAAATGATTCCAGAGGCAGGTTTTTTGTCGCCTCATGCAAGTTCCATCCACCCTGAACCTTGGGCTGGAACGGCACTCGCAGTTGTTCGTCGGTCATGTCCATCAGCAATCCATCACGAAGCACTCCCGCAGCGTGATAGACATGGCGAATCGGAGGCATCGTTGCTGGCAGGCTGGTCAGAGCCGCCTGAAGCGATTCCAGCCGACCGACGTCTCCTTGCACCACCTCGATGTTGACGCTGTCCGCTGACGCTCGAATGGAATCAATCGCCGACGCAACTTCGGCGGATGGTTCCCGGCGTGACAGCAATGCCAAACTGCGGTGCCCATCTTCCACCAGTCGTTGAGCCAGCTTGAGCCCGATCGCTCCCGTTCCGCCGGTGATCAACACCGATCCTAATTCCGTTTGCGTCGAGGATTCCGACTCACCCGAATCAAGATCCACCCCGGTCGCCATCCGCGTGATGACTTTGCCGATATTCTTTCGCTGCGCCATGTAGCGGAAAGTTTCGACCATTTCGGTTTGATCGAATTCGGTGCAGGCAATCGGTTGCAGTTCGCCCGAGTCAACCTTCTCCGACAGCTCGTTCCACAACTTTTCAATCTTTGTCGGACGTTGGCGAAGCACACGGTCCAAGTCGATGGCGTGATATGACAAATTGTCCTGAAAGGGAAGCAAACCGACTTTGCGGTCTTGGTAGATGTCCGTCTTGCCGATCTCCAAGAACCGTCCGTAGGCATTCAGCACGCCCAAGCTCTTAGGAATCGCATCACCGGGAAGCGAGTTCAGGACAACATCGACTCCTTCGCCGCCAAAGGTACGTCGAATGTCATCGGCAAACTGAGTCGTCCGTGAATTGAAGACGTGCTTCACGCCGCAGCCACGCAAAAATTCACGTTTCTCGTCGCTGCCCGCGGTCGCGATGACTTCTGCCCCCAACAATTGAGCGATCTGGGTCGCAGCCAATCCAACGCCGCCTGCACCGGCGTGAATCAAGACTCTCTCACCGGGTTGAACATCGGCCAAATGCACCAAGCCGTACCACGCCGTTAAAAACGCGATGGGAATCGTCGCCGCATCCACGTCGTCCATTCCGGCTGGCCTTTTGACCAACGTGTACTCGGGCGTCTTCGCATGAGAACCAAATGCAAACGGAGCGACTCCCATCACGGAATCCCCCACTTCGAAACGCTTGGCATCGGGACCGACCGCCGTCACCGTCCCAGAGCACTCGATCCCCAATGGAACCACTTTGTCAGTGATCCCGGGATACAGCCCCATCACTTTCAACACGTCGCTGAAGTTCAAACCAGCGGCGGCGATACGAATCTCGACCTCGTTTCCGATCGGCTCCTCGCGTTCCATCGGCTCGAAGTACAGTGAATCAAAACTACCGGTTTGACGGAAACGCAAACGGTGCGGTTGAGCCGGGATGGTGATCGCGGTGTCACCATCGGTTGACTGCGGCAACTGCCGTTTCGCCAATCGACCGACCAGTCGTTCCCCACCGCGAAATAGCACGTGGTCTTCGCCATCTGCGTTCACCAGTTCCGAGGCAAGCAAGGAGGCGTTCTGGGCTGCTGATTGTTGCGGATCCAAATCCACCAAAGCCGGCTTCAGGTCGGCGAGTTCCATCATGCCAACACGAACCATTCCCCACAGAGACGACTGCGTCAATTGCGTCGTTTCCATGTTGCGTGCATTCCCCGAAACGCTAGATTGTGCACCTTCGGTGACATGCCACCACCCACGAAATTCGCTTGAGACGGGGACGTCGACGATCGCGGAGCGAAGTTGTTGCAATGCCAATTGGCAAAGCGTTTCCGATTGATTCGCCACGTCAGAAACTTCCGCCGAATCGCCAGCGGCCCACAGCGAAACGATCGCAGCCAACGGCCCCGCGTCTGACTGTTCACCCGCGAGCGTTTTCCAATCGCTCTGGAGATCGCCAGCGACGACCGTCGCGCCCTGTGCTCGCAAGCTCGAAACGACCGCATCGCGACGCGTGACATCGTCACCAAGCACCCACACTTGTTTTCCGCCAAGATCGCCCTCCGATTCAGCCGGAAATTCCTTCGATGCTTCCCAAGATAGCTGATACAACGCATCGTCGAGCGACTCCGTGGCCTCGCCACCAGCACGCCCAACGCGAGTCACTCGCACTCCGGTCCATTCCGCGACCACCTCATCGCGATCATTGACCAGCCACACGTCGCCTTCCACGAACTCCGGATCCAAGACGTCGCCGGCGGAAGTTCGTTTGCCGTAGGTCCGCAGCGTTCCCGCGGGGGCTTGGTACACCGTGGCCACACCAACCTTCGTCGGCATGTAAGTGGCTTCGCTGAACGTGTCATGGTTGGGGCGAGGCACCAACGCAGAAAACGTTTGCATCAACGCATCGCCGAGCACGGGATGCAAAACGTATTCTGCGAACTCGTTCTGCGTTGCTTCATCACATTGGATCAAACCGACGGCTTCATCCAAGGAATAATCCACTCGCTGCAGCATTCGAAAACGCGGCCCGTATTCCAATCGCCGTTGCGACATCAGGTCGTAAAATTCGCCGTGATCCTTGCCCCCGACATAACGTTGACCGACCGTTGCCAACTCGTCGGGAGCCGCGACCGCGACGGGCTCTGATCCCTCATTTACTTCGGCGGGCACCAGCGTTGCTGACATGTGGCGTTGCCAGGTGTCCGAATCGTCGGATCGATTGCGAGAAAAAATCTCCAGCGAAAGGCTTTCGTCAACGATGGTCTGGAACGCTTTCCAACTTTCCTTGCTGACGAACATCGCCTGTTCAATCGATGCGTCCGTCACTTGGTGATGGCCCTCGCCGAACCGTTGTCGTGCAGCGGCGAAGGCAGTTTCCACAAACGCCGCTCCCGGCAAATTGACAGAACCCTGCACCGCGTGATCGGCCAAGAACTCGGGCGAATCGGCCGACAACGCATTTTCAAACAGACGACTTTGAAGAGCCGTCGGTTGCAGTCGCCCCAGCAACGGATGCAACGCATCACCGGACGCATGACTCCGTGACGGATCCCCCACAATTTCGTCGGATGGATCCAACCAATACCGTTGTCGATCAAACGGATAAGTCGGCAACACCAATCGCCGACGTTTCCACGGCTGATCAAACGCCTTCCAATTAACCTTGGCTCCTCGACAGTGCACATCCCCAAGTGCTTCGCAGAGCGTGTTTTCGTCATCGTTTCCGGATCGCAATGACGTGGCCCAAGTCAACTTCGAATCAGGCAAACAACGACGTCCCATGCCGGTCAAGATCGGAGAGGGCCCAACCTCGAGCATCACGTCAACATCCATTTCTTGCAAAGCATGCATGCTCGGTTCAAACCGAACCGCTTGGCGAATGTGGTTGCACAAATAATCCGCATCCCACGTGCCCTCAAGCGTCTTGCCGGTCAGGTTACTGACCAGCGGAACGCGGGGCTTCTGGAACTCGCATTGCTCTGCGATGGATCGAAACTCATCCAGCATCGGTTCCATCAATTGCGAATGAAATGCGTGAGACACCTGCAGCGACTTCGATGCGATTCCGGCTTGCTCGCAGTGACCGGCGAACTCCTGCAACTCAGTCAAAGAACCGGAAACGACCGTATTCTGAGGCCCATTCTCCGCGGCGATCGACAGTGTTTGCTCATCATCGACGCAGAACATCCGCAATTGTTCGGCAATCACATCGGACGATTCAAACATGGCCGTCATGCCGCCGCCCTCCGGCAAGGCTCCCATCAAACGACCTCGATGAGCGATGAGCCGCAACGCGTCGTCCAAAGTGACAATGCCTGCGACACAAGCAGCCGCGAATTCGCCCACGCTGTGCCCCATGACGACGTGCGGCTTCACGCCCCAAGACAACCAAAGCTGTGCCAACGAGTATTCGATCGCGAACAAAGCCGGTTGGGTGTACTTCGTTTGATGAATCAGATTTGAGTCCTGTTCATCGCCATACAAGACGTCCAACAAACGTTTGGGCAGCAGGTCTTTCAACCCTTCGTCGCATTGGTTCATCGCCTCGCGAAAAACGCCGTGCGTTTCATACAGCCCACGCCCCATCCCGGGAGCTTGCGACCCTTGGCCGGTGAACAAGAACGCGGTGCGAGTCGATCGACTGGTGACCGTGTGGCCACTTCGGATTCCGGGGCCTTTCTTTCCTTCACTCAGCGACGTCAATTGCTTGAGCAGTTGAGCTTCATCGGAAAAGACGACGGCCGCACGTTGCGGATGATGCACACGTCCCACGTTCATCGTGTGAGCGACATCCAGCACGTCGTCTTCGGTGCTTTCTAGATGCTGCTGCAATCGCAAGGCGACTTGGGAAATCGCTTGTTCACTTTTTCCGCTGAGCGTCATGACATGACTGGTTCTCTCTGGCGGTGGTGCCTTGGGTTCGCCCGCATCCACCGTTGCGGACGAGAGATGCTGCTGCAACACCAAGTGCGTATTCGCACCTCCAAAACCAAACGAGCTCACCCCAGCGACCAAGGGTTCTCCATCCACCGGCCAAGCGGGTGATTCACTGGGGATCACGATTCGCGAACGTTTGAGCGACATTCGCGGATTCAGTTTCTGCAAGTGAAGCTGTCCAGGAATGGTTTGATGTCGCATCATCAGCAACAACTTGATGATGCCAGCCACACCCGAGACCGTTTCCATGTGACCGACGTTGGCTTTGACGCTGGTGACATAACATGGCGGATCGACGCCGGGTTGCCCTGCAAACACCTTGGTCAGCGCGTCAACTTCGATGGGATCTCCCAGAGGCGTTCCGGTGCCATGTGCCTCGATGTAGTTGACTCGCGAAGCGGGAATACCGGCTTCCTTGAGAGCCGCGCGAATGACCGCTTGTTGAGAAACGCCGTTGGGCGCAGTGATCCCGCTGGTGCGACCATCTTGGTTGGTGGCGCTGGCAAGAATGGTTCCCCAAATGTGGTCGCCGTCGCGTTCCGCGTCACGCAAACGTTTCAGCAACAGCATGCCGCAACCTTCGCCGCGAACGTAACCGTTGGCATCGGCGTCGAATGGTCGGCACTGACCATCCGGCGACAACATGCGAGCCTTCGAAAACGCGATCGTTGTCTCAGGAGTCAGGATCGCGTTCACTCCGCCGGCCAGCGCCGCATCGCATTCGCCCGATCGGAGACTCTGCACCGCCAAGTGAATCGCCATGGTCGACGATGAACACGCCGTATCAATCGCCATACTGGGACCGCGAAGATCCATGATGTATGACAACCGGTTGGCAGCAATGGACAACGCGTTGCCCGTTCCGACGTGGGCATCGATGTATTGGTAGTAACCATCGTAGGTCGATGGCACCTTCGAATAGTCCGTCCCACCGATGCCGACGTAGGCACCGACCGAAGTGCCCGCTAATTGGCTGACGGGAATACCTGCGACTTCAAATGCCTCCCAACTGACTTCCAACAGCATCCGTTGCTGCGGGTCCATCCGAGCCGCTTCGCGTGGTGAGATGCCAAAGAACTTAGGATCAAATTGGTCGATGCCATCGACCATGCCGGCACGACGCACCGACATCCGCCCCGCTTTTTGACCGGTCGGATCATAGAGCGAATCCACGTTCCATCGTTCGGGCGGGATTTCGGCCGTGGCATCAATGCCTTCTGAGATCACTCGCCAATACGCATCCAGATCCGGTGCACCGGGGAAGCGGCACGACACGCCCACGATGGCAATCGGTTCGGCGGAATCACTCGCTCCCAGTTTCGCATTTCCGCTTTCGCTCTTGGTTTGTGATCCGCCCGCGGCCGTGGCACTTTGCGATTTGGCCAGTCGTTTTCGCAGGGCCGCTCTTTGTTCCGGAGAGAGCTTTGCGAGTCGTTCGGAAAGATCACGTTCGGGCGAATTCACGATGCAGAAGCTGGGTTGTTTGGTCAGGCGGTTGTCGAACGGATTCACGGAGCCGAGCGATTCCCACGATTTTGGTTAGAAAGCCGAGAATTACTAGCACGGAGTCAGACCGGGAAGCTCTCAATTGTCAGTCGTCGATGCGGGAGTTTGCATCTATACTAACGACGAAACGCTCCCCTGATCGCCCATTCTCCTCTCGGGTGAGCCTCCCTGGCGTTCCTTTTCGACCACGCACCTTCCTGCCGACGATTTCTTGATGCCGATTCGCTTGCAATGCTCCTGTGGCAAACAACTTAGCGTCCGAGATGAATTCGCTGGAAAAGCGGTGAAATGCCCGGCTTGCTCCAAACCCATTCGGGTGCCAGCCGCCGGTGCGGCCAAACCCGCGGCGGCTCAGGCGGGGAAACCTCGCGCGGCAGCAGCGGCCCGAACAGCCCCAGCCCCTACACAACAGGCCCGGCCGACCCCGACGCGAGCACCTGGACAAGCCGATTCGCTGGACGATTTGTTTTCGGAAGAAGGGTTCGACCGCCAAATTTCCGCGGTCTGCCCCGCGTGCAAGAGTGAAATGGCCCCCAACGCCGTGCTGTGCACGAAATGCGGTTTCAACAAAGAGACCGGAACCATTCTGGAAGGCCACAAGGTCGCGGGTGTCGACATCGATATGGGAACTCTGGCTCTGATGAAAGCCGAGAGCGACATGGTTCGCGACGAGGCCTTGCAACAGAAGATGCACAAAGGTGCCGGCATGCCTCCGTGGATGCTGGCGTTGGTCTTGTTCATCCTTGGCAGTGCCGTGGCGATCGCCGTGTTGGCCGTGAACGCCTCGCGACGAACCGAACAACTTCAGTTCAAACCACTGCAGATGTTCTGCAACCTCGGTGGCACCGCGTTCGCGTTGGTCGCAATCGGAACCGTGCTGACACTGATCGGACGCGCATTCAAGGTCAGCCGCAATGAAGGCCTGCTGTCACTGACGCTGATCTATGTTCCGGTCTTTGTCATCCGCCACTTCCGAGCAAACTGGAAAGCCGGTCTGACCGCTATCATCTGTGGCGGATGCGCCGGCGGCTTCTTCGCCGCCGCATCTGGCATGTGATCACGGGTGTGAATGCTCACGGGCGTTCACGGCCGGTGGTCGAACCAACCAAGCCGTCCAGGCAAGGCGACCGGTCCGTTTTGATCAACAACCTTCATCCACCAGCGGGCAACCCGCGGGGCCTTCCACATTCCAACGTATCTGGTCACTCCCACCGCGAAACGTGACCTCGTGTGAACCGTTTGGGTTCCAAACGGAAGTCAGGTTTCCATCGGTCAGGTGACGCACACCCACATACGACGTGGTCATTCGCGGATTGATCTCAATCACGCAATCGTCCTCCGGCCGGTCCCCGAGAATCATGTCGATTCCAATGAATCCCAACTGAGAACTCGGCAGAGCACGACAAACTCGCTCCGCCAACGCCAGCCCGCGATGTTGCATTGCCTCCGTGGCTGGACCGCTGCCCCCGCGGTATCGGACCGACGAATCACCCGGTGATGAGCCCAGTGATAAGCCCGGTGATGAGCCCGGTGATGAGCCCGGTGATGAGCCACCCCGAACGCCGGACTCCCAAGGACAATCCTGCCACATCACCGGACAGACCATCGGTCCGACTCTATCGGCACGCTCGCGAAAGAACTCATGGTCGTAGCTGAGCACAATCACCGAAGCGGAACGTCCGTCCACACGTGCTTGAAGAACGTCGCTAGTGTCCATGCCCGCAACAAGTGATCTCCAATCGCGACTCGCACGCACCGCGTCTCCGCTGCAACCGTCGCGTGGCTTCCGCAGCCAATTAGAACCTTCGTGACGCGACGTGCTGCCGACGCATCCAACGGCCAGTTCACGCGGCGGGCCGGATGGATGCTCCGCGGCCAGCAGTTGCTCAGCAGACCATGTCAGCGGTGTCGGAATGCCATGTTGGCTCAACCACTGAGCGGTCAGCCATTTATCCGACGCCATGCGGATCACTGATTCCGTGCACGCCAACATTTGAACGCCGGCCTCGCGAAACGCCGCAAACGTGCTTTCGAGTACCTGGCCCGTTTCCGGAGCAACAACCAATGCCCAATCGCAAGCCTTTGCTTCCGCGATCCAGTCATTCAGAAAGCAGTCCGCATCATCGATCTTCACCGAGCGAACCCGCGGGTTTGCTTGCGAAAACTCGTCCACCAGCCGTCGATCAAGAGGCGTGACGACTTCCGCCCATTGACTGAAATCTTCGACCAAGGCTTGCCACATCGACGTGCCTTCGCAAAGCAACGTCGACGGAATCCGCTCAAGATCCGTGGCCGGCATTCCACCACCACAAAGAAATTCACCCACGAAGATTCGCATGCTGATCGCCGCGGCGGAGACTATTGCGGCTGGGGATCCAACTTGGGCAAACGGGTGAGTTTGCCACTTCGATCAATGCACGCAATCACCGAATCAGCCTCAACCAACAACTGGCCATCACGATGGATCTGATAGCGATGACGCATTCGGACCTTGCGAACTTCGGTGACCGTCGTGGTCAGTTCAAGACAGTCATCAAATTCCGCGGGCGCCATGTAGCGGACATTCATTTCCGCCACGACCAACATCCGACCGTCGTCTTCGATCGATTTGTAGTTATGGCCGAGATCGCGCAACATCTCGACGCGACCGCGTTCGAAGTAGTTGAGATAATTCGCGTGGTGTACACGGCGTTGCCCATCCGTTTCTTGATAGGCAACACGAAATCGGTACACGTGCGTCAGAGGAGAATCGCTCACCGAGATCAAAAGATGCCGAGGTGATCACGGGCTTCGTCTGTCATGCAGTCGGGAGTCCAAGCGGGCTCCATCACGACTTTGACTTCGCAGGTATCGACCTCTTCCAACGACTCAGCGGCATTCTTGGTACCGGCAACCAACTGTGGACCCGCGGGGCACATGGGGCTGGTCATTGTCATTTCGACGTTCACGTCGTGACGGCCATCTTCTTTCTCTTCTCCCACTTTCACGACGTACACCAATCCCAAGTCAACAATGTTGACGTACAACTCGGGGTCGATGACTTCTTTCAGTGCTTCGCGGACTTTGTCTTCAGCCAGAGCCATTGCAGTGCTCGTTTCGGTCAATGGTGGGATGCAGTTTTAACAAACGGTCGGTCGCGGCTAACTGTGACAGGGCACAATCGCGATGCCGACAACATCGCTTGAGATGTTCTTGATTCGACAAGTGACCGCCGATCGGATGAGCCCTGCCTCTCGCAAAGAGATTTCCGGGCGTCGACGGTCTTGCTTCGAAAACCCGTACGAATCGGCTTTCGTCAGGGGTTCATCATGGCTGGCTCTTGCGAAATCGTCAAACCGAACTGCCACTCGGCGAGGTCTCGGTCGATTCCGGCTGGCTGAATTGCTGGCCCGACCCTTTCAGGTACTTCCACGTGCACCCACCGTCTCAGCGACGCCAGCAATTTGGGCCCGACGCCATGGACATCGCCAAGATGTTCGATCGACCGGAACGGTCCATTCTGTTCGCGGTGCCGGACGACGCGTTCGGCCAGTTTTGGACCGATTCCGGGTAGCAACGTCAGCTCTCGGCAGTCAGATGCGTTCAGGTCGACACTGAGCGGCGGCGAAAGCTCGGCGTCCGCAGTGATCGAAACATCTGGATTTGCCGTCGGCTGCTGCGACGTGAACCGACTGAAGCCCAGCAAAACGACCATGCCAGCAAACAACGTCGATTGGATGCCCGGGACCGTCAATGCAATCTTGGGCGTTGGCGTGGCAATCATCGAAACCGAATCGCCACGGCCCATTTCGGCGTGATCGGATCCGTCCTTTGCGGCAACTTCCATGACAGCGTCCCGGCGATGTCGTCAGTCAAACCTGCTCAGATTCCGTTCTGCCCAAACTCCGCGGGTCATCCTTCCCGTCGGGTGGTCCCTTCCCATCCAGTGGTCATTGTGCGACCGCCGAGTAGCGGGGCAACGCGAAAGTCTCGCAATTGTGAGAGATGTTGCGAGTCAGGAAGCGAGCACTGCCGGGTTTCCCGATTTTGCAGCGGCGACAATCACCGTGCCTCAGGGACGCTGGCTCGGCCGCTCCTCCCTGTCGATTTCGCGAGCCGCTCGCTAGATTGGCGAGTTGGCAAGCGATTCATTCATCTTCCCTTTCACCCCATGGTTCAGTTCGGTGGCAGATTCAACAGGTCCAATTCTCCTGACAGTTCACGGTGCCGCGGGACGCATGGGCCGTCGCGTGGTGGCTCTCGGGTTGGCGGATCCAACGTTCCAATTGGTCGGTGCGATCGACCATGCGGACAGCGACCAAGCGGGACAGGATTCGGGATCGGTGGCTGGTGAAGCTCCCTCCGGCGTGGAGATTTCGGCACAGTGGCCCACCCTGGACGACGCATCGTCACCCAAAGCCGTGGTGGACTTTTCGTTGCCCGAAGCCATCGATGGGTGCATCGAACAATGCGTGAAAACTCAGTCGCCATTGGTGGTGGCCACCACCGGATTGTCCGAAGAACAAAAACAGCGTTTGGCCGAAGCCGCCAAGACCATCCCGATCGTTTGGGCTCCCAGCATGTCGCTGGCGGTGAATCTGTCGATGAAAATCGCGGAACAGATCACAGCCGCTCTGAAGGACGTTTCGGGCGGTCTCGACGTGGAAATTTTGGAACGGCACCACCGATTCAAAGCCGACGCTCCCAGCGGAACCGCTTTGAAGTTTGGTGAGTTGATCGCGGGACAGTTGGGTGAATCAACACAACATGTTCACGGTCGAGAAGGACACACGGGGGCGCGGACTCGCGAAGAAATCGGCTACCACGCAATCCGAGTGGGCGATAACCCGGGTGAACACACCATCGTGTTCGGGATGCTGGGCGAGAAGATTGAACTGAACGTCGCCGCAAGCAACCGTGACTGCTACGCGTCCGGTGCATTGGCCGCGGCCAAGTGGTTGATTCAACAGCAAAAAGGCCCAGGGCTGTACAGCATGTTCGACGTGCTGGGCATGGCTTAGGCGACCAAGTGTGCATGGTGTCTTCGGCCTTCAAAACCTCCTCAGCTAGCGAACCTTTCTTAGCAAACCGGTGAACGCCATCGATTCCGCACCTCATGAGCTTCGCATCGGCGAAGGCCCCGAATTGCACCTGGGCATCTCCACCTGCCCCAATGACACCTTCGCGTTTTCGCGATTGCTGGACGCGGCCGCGGGGAATGACCAAGCATCGTTTGATACCGGCGGGTTCACTTGGCGGATCGAGCTTTTGGACATCGACGAGCTGAACCAGCGATTGCTGGCTGGCGAGTTTGATCTGGCCAAAACCAGCTTTCACGCGGCATTGCTGATGGCGGACGAAACCGTCGTCTTGCCCGTTGGATCGGCGTTGGGATTCGGCGTCGGACCGTTGCTGCTGGCCGCCCGAGGCAACACCCGGCCGGAAGATTCGCAGCAGATCACGCTCTGTCCGGGTGAACACACCACGGCACACTTGTTGTTCCGGCTGTTTTTCCCCGAAACGACGTCCGTTCGGCAGGTCATCTTTTCGGACATCATGCCGGCGTTGCAGAACGAGTCGGCCGATTTCGGCGTCTGCATCCACGAAGGCCGATTCACTTATCAAGATTCGGGACTGCATTTGGCCGCCGATTTGGGCGAAATGTGGGAAAAAGAGACCCGCCGGCCTCTCCCGTTGGGGGGATTGGTCATGCGGGACCGTTTCGACAGTTCGGCGATGGCGACCGCCTGTAACGTGATTCGTCGATCGCTTGAATCGGCGCGTCAAAACCCCGATTCAGCTCTTCCGGCGATGCGACGATACGCCCAAGAGATGGACGATAACGTGCTGATGAAGCACGTGGAGCTCTACGTGAACGATTGGACCGTCGATCTGGGCGAGCTCGGCCGGGACGCTCTCACCACGCTGTCGCTGCGGGCTCAGCAGGTTGGCTTGGGCACATCGAAGCTCCGCTTTTTCTGCGGCGAAACCGGCATCCACGGTTAACGTTTGTTTGCTCGTTGCGGGGGAAAGAACTATCCTGGAAGGGAATGGATTGCCTCTTCTCTTTGCTCTCTTCCGCCGCTGCGTCGCATGGATTCCCGGTCGCTTCCACCTGCCGATTCCTCGCACCCGGACCGTTCAGCGGTTTTGCCGGAGGGGTCCACGGTGCAGCGTCGCCAAATGGCGGCGGCTGAATCCGATGCAGCTTCCGAGTCGGCGGGCCCAGAGCTGCACAGAAGCTCAGGGCGGCCCACAAGCTCAGAGCGATCCAATCAAGAAGCCGAATTGGCCGAAGCCTCGCCATCAGACGAAAGCCGTTCGTCCAGCAAAGCGGCACGTTCCAAATCGAGCGGGTCGGCCTTTGACGAAGTGATCGAAGGTGCGGACACGGTCATTCGAGCGGGCTCGAGCCGGTCCAACATTTCTGCAACGCAGTCTCACCGGATGACCGGCGACTCCTTTCCGCTTCGTGGTTCGTCGCACAACTCTCACCGTGCTAACACGCCGGCGTCCATTACTCGCGAACTCGGTGGGCAGCGACTGAATCACTTCCTGCTGCTGGATCAAATCGGTGGCGGTGGGATGGGCGCGGTCTTCCGGGCTCGCGATGAACAACTGGGTCGCACCGTCGCGGTGAAAGTGATTCCGTTTGCCGCTGACGATCCGGACTTGCAACGTCGATTTCGAAACGAGGCACAAAGTGCGGCCAAGCTTGATCACCCACTGATCGCTCGCGTCTTTGATGTGGGCAACGACGGACCGTGGCACTACATCGTTTTTGAATACATCGATGGGGCGAACGTTCGTGACATGGTCGCCAACGAAGGCCCGTTGTCGCTGGACGATGCGTTGTACTTCACCATCCAAGTCGCCGAAGCGATTGGCCACGCGTCGCGCCGGGGCATCGTTCATCGCGACATCAAACCGTCCAACGTGATTGTGACAACGGATGGATCCGTGAAGTTGGTGGACATGGGCTTGGCCCGATCCGACAACTTCGACACCAGCGAAGACATGACGGCCAGCGGTGTTACCTTGGGCACGTTTGATTACATCTCGCCCGAGCAAGCTCGCGACCCGCGGTTGGCGGACATTCGCAGCGACCTCTATTCGCTCGGTTGTTCGCTGTTTTACATGCTGACAGGATCGCCACCGTTTCCCGGTGGAACGATGCTGCAAAAGCTGCTGAGCCACGGCAACGCGGCCATCCCCGACGTTCGTGAACAGCGCGAAGATGTGCCCGCGGAAATGACGGCGATTCTGAACAAGATGCTCGCCAAAACACCGGAGGAACGCTATCAGCGCAGCGAAACGCTGATCGCTGACCTGCGCGAATTGGCGGCTCGCGAGAATCTGCCACGCAGCCGGGGCGTCGCCGTCACGATGGTTGAAGACGACGACCACCGCGAATCCATGCGGCGATTGCGTCGCCATTTGCCTTGGATGATTGCGGCTGCCGTGTTGCTGTTCAGCGCGTTGGCGGTGGAACTGATCTCGCTCCCCACTCGACGTGAATTCAACCGAGTTGTCTCGTCGTCGGTTTCCGAAGATGCCATCGAATCCAAAGCTCCCCGTTCGATCGACTTGCCACCGGGAATACAAGGCGAACTGAGAACGGAGGAAGCGACCGGCAACGGGACCGACACGATCAATCCTCCCGGTACAGAATCCAACATGGAATCGATGCCGAGAGCAGCCGCAGACGCCGACCTTCCCAGCGCGAATGGCACCACCAATGTCGCTCCCGGCATCACCAATCCCGGCCTATTGCCACCGGGACAATTACCCGCGTCATCCGTGGGCGATCGCATTCCGGACAACGGAGTTGCTGCAACCGGAACGGCGAGCGGCGGGACGGCGGGCATGCCGGACGCTCGCACGCTTCCCGGCGACGCTTCACCAACCGCCGGTGCACTCAGTGGCAACACCGCAACCTCAGCCATCGGCAGCGAGATCCCCTCCTTGCCGCCCAATCTGCAACCGGGATCGGTTGTGTCAGGTTCCGTCATCCCTGGGAATACACCACTGGCCGGCGGGCTGACCGCATCGGAAGGCGTCTCGCCGAGCAGCACCGAAGCCAGCGCCGGCAATCCAATGCCCAGCTTGGAAATCGATCCGCCGCAACTGAGCGGTTTGCCACTTCCGCCCGGCATGGGCAACGAAGTCTTTCAAACGCTTCCTTTGGTTCCTCGCGTGGTTGAGCCCGACGAAGCAACCATGGACACCGCCCCAGCAACCAGCCTCACTGACTCTGCCACGGATTCTGCCACTGACCGCGACGGCAATACCAGCCCGCTGACCGGTGATTCCGTCGGCACTCCTGTCCCTCCAAACGCACTCGCAGCCAGCATGCTGCTGCCCAACGCAGAACGCTCCGCTGACACGGTGGCGGGCATCGATAGCACCTCGCCTCGTTCGCGAACCAGCGGCTCACCAACGGAGGCGATGACCATTCCGGCACCAACACGGATCCAGATTGTTTCGGCCGAAGCGTTGCGGGTTCCTCAACTGCGCGAAGAAGCGGCTCGTGCGGGCGTCCAGTTGGCGACGACGCTAGCCGATGCATTGCAGCTGTCGAATGAGTTTGAAATTGAACGCATCGACATCGCGACTCCCAAACTGGTTTCGGCCCCCGTCATCATTCCCCGAAGCGATTTGATTCTGTCATCGAGTTTGCCAGGCGGAACCGAAATCGTGTTTCGCTCGACCGACAACGTCGACATGCAGCGAAGTGAAATGATGACCATTGGTTCGCACCGCATCGAGATGTCCGGTCTGCACTTCAGTTGGACCGTGCCTGCGACCGAAACCGATGGCGGCGCACTCTTCGCGATCAATGACAACCGTCGTGTTCGCCTACGCGATTGCTCCATCACAATCGACAATGCGACACGACGCGATGACGTCCAAGCGTTCAGCGTCGTCACCGATCCGGAACGGTTGCCTTACGACCGCATTGAGAGCACCGCTGTGACGCAGACCAATGGTGCACTGCCGTTGGTGTCGATTGAAATGTTCAACGTCATTATCCGCGGCCAGATCACCATGCTTCGCATGGACGTTGCCGCCGAGTTGCAATTGCTGTGGGAAAACGGACTGCTCGCGGTATCACGCCGGATGATTGAAATGGGCGGAGCGTTGGAACCACCACGTCCATCGTCGGGGTCCGTTCGATTGTCGCTGGAACAATTGACCGCGATCACCCCAAAAGGCTTGCTGCAGATGCGGATGGGCGTCAGCTCTCGATATCCGGTCGAAATCGAACGTCGCGCGGAAGAATGCGTCTTCGTCGTCGATGCGGGAATTCCTCACATTGAATTAACCGGAATCCCACGTGTCGACCGCGATGAGATTTGGGTCCGTCTGCGTGGTTCCGGAAACGCGTATGACACCGACACGACCCTCGACGACCCGATGCTCCTGATTCGCGACGAATTGGGGCAAACTCGGATCACGACCATGAGTGATTTGCTTGAAATCCTGGAGGACCCGCCGCCTTGGATGAACGAGCGTCCACCTCGATGGACCGTCCGCTGGACCGAAAAACTGCCTGAAACCACCCCCTCCAACAGGTGGACACCGAGTGATTTTAGGCAAGATGGATCGGTCGTGGGTGGATTCCAGGAGCGGACTCTCCCTAGAATGCCGATGGAAGCAACATTTGACTTTCCCCCCTCACCGTGACTTTAATAGGACGCCGACGGATTTGTCGGTCCCGCCTAAAACCCACCTTGATCTTTACCTGAGGAACTCTCTTGATGAAACGTTTGGCTCTTGTTCTGGGCATCGCTGCCTGTTTCTGCACCCCTTCTTTCGCGATCAGCGAATTCGGCAAACAGTGGAAGGCTGACTACCTGACGGACGACACGGACGCTGACTTCGTCAAATCCGCTCGTCGCGCCGGTTGCAACGTTTGCCACGTCAAAGGAGCACCCGAGAAGAAAGAAGCTCGCAACGAGTACGGACGTGCGCTGCACAAACTGCTCGACAAGAAAGACTTCCCCAAGGAATACTTCAAAGAGAAACCAGAAGAAGCTGCCGCCAAGATCACCGCTGCTTTCAAGAAAGTGGAAGAAGTGAAGAGCAAAGACGGCAAGACCTTCGGCGAGAAGATCAAGAACAACGAATTGCCAGCGACCGACGCAGGTCTCTGATTCGATCTGATCCGAACTAGCGACCCACGAGTCTATAGAAGGATCCAATTCGACTAGACTACGAAGCCCAACGAGTGTCTCGCTCGTTGGGCTTTTTTTGCGCTTCCTGCCAAATGCATTCCCACCTCCCGTCCTCTCCCCACCGGACTCATCCTCCCATGCACACTCCTCTCCATCTGCCAACAAGACTTCGTCATGGCTGGCACCGCTTTGGCTGCTGGCAAATTGGTTTGGCTTGCCTGCTGCTCGCGAACGCGTCCCACTTCGCCTTCGCCGACGATACCAAGCACGACGTGGTGGTTTACGGTGGCACGGCCGCAGCGGTTACCGCCGCCATCCAGTCGGCCGACATGGGGCAATCCGTCGTCATGGTTTCACCCGATGTGCACCTCGGCGGACTCACCAGCGGCGGCCTCGGGTGGACAGACACCGGCAACAAGAACGTGATTGGTGGACTGGCCAAAAACTTCTATCACCGCGTCTACAAACACTATCGAGACGATGCGTCGTGGAACTTCCAAACCCGGGCCAGCTACGGCAACCGAGCTCAGGGCCACCGTGCCAGCGACGACGATGATGCGACGATGTGGGTATTCGAACCGCACGTCGCCGAAATGATCCTGGAAGAGATGCTCGCCGAACGCGATATCACCGTGATCCGCGACGCGTGGCTGAATCGCGAAAATGGAGTGACCACGTCCGATGGACGCATTCAATCCATTCGAACGCTGGACGGCCAAACCTTCGCCGGCCGCATGTTTATTGACGCAACTTACGAAGGCGACTTGATCGCCGCTGCCGGGGTCTCGACGACGTTTGGACGCGAGGGCATCGCGGACTACAACGAACCTCACGCCGGCGTGCAAACCGGCGTGCTGCATCACTCTCACCACTTTGACGTGTTGCCGCGGCGAGTTGATCCCTACATCGTCCCCGGTGACCCCAGCAGTGGGGTGTTGCCTTTGGTCAGCCCCGACCCACCGGGCGAATTTGGTTCCGCCGATCATCGTGTTCAAGCTTATTGCTTTCGGACCTGCATGACGAATCACGAGGCAAACCGCATCCCATGGAAGAAGCCCGAAGGCTATGACCCTGCGACCTACGAGATCATGGCTCGCACCTTTGAAGCGGGATGGCGGAACGTGTTCAACAAATTCGATCCGCTTCCCAACTTCAAAACGGACACCAACAACCACGGCCCCGTCAGCTTCGACAACATCGGTGCCAACTACGACTATCCCGAAGCAAGCTACGAGCGACGGAAGGAAATCATCGAACAGCATGAGCGTTATCAACGTGGGCTGCTGTACTTCATCGCGACTGACCCACGTGTTCCCAAGGAAGTCCAAGATGAGATCAATCGTTGGGGTTTGGCGGCGGATGAATTCACCGACAACGACCATTGGCCGCATCAGATCTATGTCCGCGAAGCGCGACGCATGGTGGGTCAATTTGTGATGACAGAAAACCATCTTCGCAAAGACCTGCCCACTCCCGAATCGGTCGGAATGGGTTCGTACAGCATCGACTCGCACAACACCCAGCGATACATCACGCCCGAAGGTTACGTGCAAAACGAAGGCGATCTTGGTGTCTCCACTCGCGGGCCGTACATGATCGCCATGGGATCGTTGTTGCCCAAAAAAGACCAGTGCGAGAATCTGCTGTCGCCCGTTTGCGTTTCGGCAACCCACGCCGCCTTTGGTTCGATCCGTATGGAACCCGTGTTCATGATTTTGGGCCAATCCGCCGCGACCATCGCGGCACTGGCCAACGAATCAGACGTTGCCGTGCAAGAGGTTCCCTACGAAACCGTCCGCAAACGCTTGTTGGACGACAAGCAAATTTTGGAAGCACCGGCGGGCAGCACCACAACGCAGCACGCCAATGCGCGGAACTTGAAATCGATCGCGGGAATCACCGTGGATGACGCTCAAGCAAAACGCAGCAGCGGTTGGAGCCAAAGTCATGCGACGGGCGACTTCTACGGATGGGGTTACCATCACGATGGCAACGCTCGCGACGTGGTGAAGACCGCGACGTTTCAGACCAATCTGCCGAAGTCGGGGGCATATGAAGTTCGCGTGAGCTATCCCGCCAGTGACAATCGATCCAAACAAACTCGCATCGACATCGAACACTCCGAAGGCACCACCACGCACCGCATCGATCAAACGAAGCCGGTTGGTGACAAGAAAGCCAATTCGTTGTTGCTGCTTGGAACGTACCGCTTTGACAAGAATCAGCCCGCGAAAGTGGTGATTTCCAATGAAGACGCCAACGGCTATGTCGTGATCGACGTCGTCAATTGGCAACCGGTGTCGGAGCAATGAAGCCGGTTCAGTCGTCGATGTTCAGACCGTAGTCTTTCATCTTCTTCGACAACGTGTTTCGATTCATTCCCAAACGCGATGCGGTTTTGGTTTGCACACCGCCGCATCGCATGAGCAACTGGGAAATCAATTCTCGTTCGACTTGATCGACGACGACCGAATGCAGGTTCTCGGCGTCGTCGGCTTCGTCCAATCCGCGCTGCACCACGATTCGTGCCAGCGTTTTTAGATCCATTCGGTTGATATCAAACGCGGGATTGTGGCCGCCTGGACCGCCCGCACGATTCTCGGTGGCAGGCATGGCCGCGGGGGTCTTGCCGACAACCGGCGTTGACTTCAAACCGCCCGCCAAACTCTGCAATTCGCGAACGGGTGCACTTTGGTGTGGGTCGCGAACGCACAACGGCAAGGCATCGAGCACCAATTCATCCGTGTCGCTCATCACCACGGCGCGTTCGATGTAGTTTTGCAACTCACGAACGTTTCCGGGCCAATGGTAATCTTGCAGGGCTCGCATCACGCCGCTGCCCAAGTGCGCGACATAACGGTCGTTGACTTCGTTGTAGTGATCCAAGAAGAACGCAACGAGCGCCGGAATGTCTTCGCGACGATGCCTCAATGCGGGCAACTCGATTGGCACCACGTTCAATCGCCAATAAAGGTCTTCACGAAACTCATCCAGTTGCACCTGACGCATCAAGTCGCGGTTGCTGGCGGCGATGATGCGAGCGTCCGTGCGATGACTGGATGTGTCACCGACGCGTTCGAATTCTTTCTCTTGCAACACACGAAGCAGCTTGACCTGCAACGTCAGCGTTGTGGAGTTGATCTCGTCCAAAAAGATACTGCCACCGTCGGCGGCTTCGAATCGTCCGGCACGATTGGCAACGGCACCGGTGAAGGCCCCACGCACGTGACCGAACAATTCACTTTCCAGCAAACTTTCGCTGAGTGCGCCGCAGTTGACCTTCACGAACGGACCGCCGCTACGGTGACTCAAACGATGCACCGCGGATGCGATCAGCTCTTTCCCCGTTCCGGTTTCCCCGAGGATCAGCACCGATGCATTGCTCACCGCGACTTTTCGCGTGACGCGATCGACTTCGCGCATCGCGGGCGAATGGCCGATGACGCCAGGCAGCAACTGTCCTCGAGAACTCACGAAATCACAACCAAGATGCGGATTGCCCGAACGCGTCAGCGAAGACTTGATTCGTCAGCGGCGTGCGTTCACGCGGCCCGCTTTGACGGTCTTCCAATTCCTGTTCCAGATCGGAATTGGGCTCCCGTTCATCGGCATAGCCAATCGCGATGGCCGTCGCGGGCTCGTAGCCTTCGGGAATTTGGTACTGGCCGCGGATCTGACTCATGTTGATGCCCGCCATTTGGTGCACCTGCAGTCCCAATGACGTGGCTTGAAGTGTCAGGTGTGCGGCGGCGGCCCCCAAATCGTGCAGGGCAACGCGATTGGGTTTTTGATTGTAGGAAAAGTTGGTTCGGATCACGGTGCAAATCAAAACGCCGGCCCGCGCCGCCCAATCTCGGTTGGCTTCCACCAAACATTGCAACATCGCGTCAAACGCCTCGCCGTCTTGGCGACGTGCAACAATCCAGGCCCACGGCTGATCGTTGAAACTGCTGGCCGCCCAACGAGCGGCTTCCAAGCACTGACGCAATTTGTCATCTTCCACTTCGCGACTATCAAATCGGTAGGGGCTCCATCGCTCCGTGATGACGGGTAATACTTCTACATCCGTTTCGTTCACAGCCATCTTTACCCAACACTTTCCAAGATTGTTTTGAGTCACGCACCCCAGGATGTTTCGTCGGACGACGCAATGTCGCACCGCCCCGGAGCGGAGCGAACAGGGTATCACGGCGGTGCAAATTGGGCTACGTGGCCGATCAACCAGCGATGCCGAATTGTCGGCAACACACGTTTCGAACTGGCGTCTCTGGTCGTCCAGTTCACACGATTGAGCCGCACAGAACAACGCGTCGACGACGCAGAAACGGTGGCGTCGGAGTTGTTCCCCTTGTGCGATGCGTTGCGGTGGATAACCACACACGGCGCCAAAACTTTGGCCGACCGGAAAGTGGGGTGGAAAGGTCGTCCGGTGTGGATGTGGGGAGTCCACAGCGTGGTTCAACGCGTGCCGCTGGGGCGGGTGCTGATCCTGGGAACTTGGAATTACCCCTTGCTACTGCCCGGCGTGCAAATGGCCCAGGCTCTCGCCGCGGGAAACGAAGTGTGGCTCAAACCCGCCGAAGGCACCGAAGCGGTATCGGCGGAGCTTGTGAGATGCTTCCATCGCTCTGGCGTGCCGGAGACAGCCTTGCGTTTGCTGGATTCCTCTCCGCAAGCCGCCATGGACGCACAATCCAAAGGCGTCGATCTGGTGGTGCTGACCGGATCGGCGGCCACGGGCAAAAAGGTTATGCACCAAGCCGCGGACACGCTGACCCCATCGATCATGGAACTGTCCGGTGTCGATGCCGCGGTGGTGCTTCCCGGTGCGAAGCTGAACCGAGTCATCGATGCGGTCGCGTTTGGACTGCTTTTCAACAGCGGCGCCACATGCATTGGTCCGCGGAGGTTGATGGTGAGCCCATCGGAGCAAACGGACCTCCTGGTGAAAGGCTTGACCAAGCGATTGAAAGCCGCTGATGCCGTCACGGTTCACCCGGCGGCTCGCGAAGAAGTCGCTCGTTTGGTTCAAGACGCAATCCATTGCGGTGCCACGGACCTGACCGAACGTTTTGATGGCGAGAAACTTCTGCGAACGGGACGAATGCATCCGGTGATGCTGAACAACGTTCCCGGCGATCATGCGGTTCTTTCCAGCGACATCTTCGCACCCGTGATTTCGATCGTGCCGGTCAAGACCAAGGACGATGCGGTCAAGCAAATCAACGAATGCCCCTACCGCTTGGCAGCATCCGTGTTTGGTCCCACCGCCGAGGCTGGGGCGTTTGCGAAACGACTCAACGTCGGCGTGGTCACCGTCAATGACATGGTCGCTCCCACCGCGGATCCACGGCTTCCGTTCGGCGGACGGGGGCAAAGCGGGTTCGGAGTCACGCGCGGTCCCGAAGGCTTGCTGGCGATGACCACCACGCGAGTCATCGCGACGCGAAAGGGCAAAACGGCCATGCACTTGTCACCTCGGAACGATGCCGATGCGGAACTGTTGTCCGCGGCGCTGCAATGGACGCACGGATCGAAATGGTCGAAGCGAAAAGCCGCCTTGAAACGACTCACCTCTGCCGCCGGGAAATGGCGTGCATTAAAAAAGAAGTGACGAAACGTCGGTTCATGACCGAACCACAACTGCACGTCGCGAATTCGCCATACTGTTTCGCCATGCGGTGCTGAATTCCAAGACAGATGAAATTCGAAACCGCCGACTCACCCAACATCGGAAACCTGATCGACGAGACAACTACCGTCGGTTTCCCTTCCTCTCTTCTCCACCGTTCATTTGCCACCTGGAGCGAAAGCCTTCGATGATCGCCACTGAAACCCCTGCGAATGAATCGCTCGCTTCCGCCCAAAAAACAGATCGACCGCAACACGTCGTTGTGGTGGGAGGCGGCTTGGCTGGCCTCTCGTCGGCCTGCGTCTTAGCGGCTCGCGGCCACAAAGTGACGTTGTGCGATAAAAATGATTGGGTGGGCGGCAAAGCGGCGGTGCACCGCACCGATGGTTACCGATTCGACATGGGTCCCACCATCCTGACCTTGCCCAGCGTCCTGCGTCGCGTTTTCGCAGAAGCCGGTCGAAAGATGGAAGACTATCTCGAGCTGGTCGCATTGGATCCGCAGTGGCGATGTTTTTTTGAGGGCTCGTCACACGCCAACACCACCGAGAACACGGTTTTGGATTTGGTCGCCGATGTCGACCAAATGAAACGGCACCTGCGAGACTTCACAGGAAACGACATCGCAGGGCAGGGGTACGAATCCTTTATCGAACGCAGCCAACAACTGCACCGGGTCTCCGATCGCTTTTTCTTCTGGCGTTCGGTTGGTGGTTTGTCCGACACGATGGAAGTTGGCGGAGCCTTCAGTGCCGCCGTGCTGAAGGATGTGCTGTCGCTCAAGATGGGACGCAGTGTCGCTTCGATCGTGCGTTCGCATGTGCCAGAACATCGCGTTTCACAGATGATGGATCACTTCACGCAGTACGTGGGTTCCTCGCCCTATGCGTCGCCAGCCGTGCTCTGCGGCATCGCTCACATGCAAACTGAAGAAGGTATTTGGTACCCCATCGGTGGCACGCGAGCCGTCCCAGAAGCCCTCTCGAAATTAGCGGGTGAACTGGGTGTCGACATTCGTACCGGCACCGACATCATGCGAATTGAAACCAGTGGCAACCAGGTCAGCGGCGTCACGACCGCCGGCGGAGAAACCATCACTTGCGATGCCGTGGTCAGCAACTGCGACGCCGTTCGCACCTATCGCGAATTGCTGAGCGGAACACCAGAATCCACCAAATTTGAAAAGTCCAACCGGTACGAGGCGGCTTGCAGCGGCGTCGTGCTGTACCTGGGATTGAACCGTCGATTCGATCAACTGCTGCACCACAACTTTGTGTTCTCGAAAGATCCCGAAGAAGAGTTCGATTACATCTACAAAAAAGGCGAACCGGCTCCCGACCCAACGGCCTATGTCTGTGCACCCTCGATCAGTGAACCCGAGGTTGCACCGGAGGGCGGTGAAGCGTTGTACATTCTTGTGCACACGCCGTACTTGCGGCCGAGTCATGACTGGAAATCCATGTTGCCAAACTATCGCGAAGTCATCCTCGATAAACTCGAACGCACCGCGGGAATGGAAGGCATTCGCGACGCGATTGTGACGGAAGATTCGCTGACTCCTGAGGGAATTCACAATCGCTATCGTGTACTGAATGGTGCGATCTACGGATTGGCCAGCCACGGCAAATATCTGGGTGCGTTCAAACCGGGCAACCGCCGCAAGGATCTGCATGGGTTGTACCTGGCGGGCGGCGCGGCTCATCCCGGCCCAGGCATGCCGATGGTCTTGATGAGCGGCTGGATCGCGGCGGATTCGCTGGACCAAGACGTCAGCAACGGAAAATTCGCGTGACGTCGCAACCCGACGTCATTGCGAAACCGGCCGATTGGTTCCAAAACGGATTTCATCGGTTCCTGCATTCTTACCTCCGCCGCAACTTCCACGCGATTGCAATCGATCGCGAAACTCGACTGCGTGAACAATTCGCGGCGGCGTCATCGGATCAGGCCGCACCGCAGGACGACGAAAGCTTGCCGTTGATCGTGTACAGCAACCACGCGTCGTGGTGGGATCCGCTGCTGGCTCACTTCATCAATGAACGATTGCTCGCACCGCGCCAGTTTTACGCTCCCATCGACGCCGAAGCGTTGCAGCAATACAAGGTGTTTGAAAAGCTCGGCTTCTTTGGCGTGCAAGCGGATTCCAAGCAAGGTGCCGTTCAATTTTTGAAGACCACCGAAGCGTTGTTCCAACGACCACACAGCGCCCTTTGGATCACACCCGAAGGCCGCTTTGCCGACCCGCGAGACCACTCGGCTGAACTGATGCCCGGACTGTCACATCTTTGTTCCAAACTCGATCGTGGCTGGGTCATTCCGCTGGCGATGGAATACGTGTTTTGGGACGAACGCTTGCCGATGGTTCTGTTTCGATTCGGCGAGGTGGTGGCAATTCCCGACGCCTCGGATTGGGACAAACCTCGGTGGTCACAGGAACTGACCACGCGTTTGCGAACATCCCAGCAACGACTCGCGGAACTCAGCATGGCGCGCAGCAGTGATCCATTCGAAAACTTGCTTCGCGGCAAACGCGGAGCTTCGGGCTTGTACGATGTCGCGAGGCGTCTGAAAGCGTTCGCATCGGGTAAATCGTTTCAGGCCAGCCACGGGGACCAATTCGAATGATCGAATGGTTGACTTGGTTCATCGCCGTTGTGCTGCCGTTTGTGGCGTTGGGCTTGGCCGGCATGGCAGCGGGTTTGTTCATGCAGAACCTGCCCCTGTTCACCGACGGTCGTTCGACGGAGGGTGCTCAACCGGCGGAACAAACGGAACCACCTGCTGTCTCCGTCTTGATCCCGGCTCGCGACGAAGAAGGCTCCATCGAGGCCTGCGTGCGGTCGATTTTGCAATCGCAGAACGTCGAACTGGAAGTCATTGTGTTGGATGACGGATCCACGGACGCAACAGGATCAATCGTCGCGAAATTGGCTGACGAAGACAGCCGGGTTCGTTTGCTTGCCGGCATCGACCTGCCGTCCGGTTGGAACGGCAAACAGCATGCATGTTGTCGGTTGTCACAAGCCGCCAGCCTTCCGCATTTGTTGTTCTTGGATGCCGACGTTCGGTTGCAGCCAAACGCCATTCGCGAATTGCACGAGCGGTATCAAGTCCGCTTGCATGATTCTTCGATCGGATTGCTCAGTGCGTTTCCGCATCAACAGACGGGCACCGTGGCAGAGAAGATGCTGATCCCGATGATGCACTTTTTGCTGCTGTGCTACTTGCCGTTTGCCCGCATGCGAGCCAGTGCCCATCCGGCGTACGCTTCGGGTTGCGGCCAGTTATTTTTCACATCGAAGGAAGCTTACGAGAACGCGGGCACCCACGCCGCGATTCGTGACAGCCGACACGATGGATTGAAGCTTCCCAAAACGTATCGCGAGCAGGGAATGCTGAGCGACTGCGTCGACGGGACCGATTGGGCGTCTTGCCGGATGTACACCTCGACCGGTGAAGTCGTCCAAGGATTGTTGAAGAACGCGAATGAAGGGATCGCCAATCCGAAGCTGTTGATCCCATTCACGATTCTGCTGGGCGGCGCCAATCTATTGCCTTGGTTCACTTTGCCAGTCGGGCTTTGGCTGAGGACGGAAACGATTGCTGAGAGCCAAACGATTCCCATCTCGCTGGTGGCCGGGATTTTAGCGGGTCTGCTGGCGATATTGATCAGTTACGTGCCCCGGTTGGTGGCCGTTTTTAGGCTGCGACAAAGCTTTCTCGGAGCCATCCTGCATCCCGTCGCGATCGCGACGTTTTTGCTGATTCAGTGGTGGGCCTTTTTCAATCAATTGCGCGGACGCCAGGTCGCTTGGCGTGGCCGAGCCAACTGATCCCGGGAACGGCTCCGATCGATCGGCGACGGATTGACGCAGCCGGTTTGAATGCGTCTTTTTTTCCGGTTGGCTGTCCAGGGCAAATGTGCTCCGATGAGCGATTCCCCTCCGTCCCTGGGTTCCCCGTTTCATGGCAAGGAAGAGTTCTTTGTTTGGTCGTCACTGGCATCGTTGGCTATTCGCACTGGGGTGCGTCGTGGTTTTCGCGGGGTGCAGCGATGGCACTTTGGAATTCACTCCCAACCGAGTCCATGCGTTGGCAACCGAGCGTTCGCGAGACATGCCGACGCAGGCGGCCCTCGACGACGTCACGGTCGTGCTGAACAAGCTTTTCGGCACACCGGAGGAGCCTCGCTGGCCAGCGGATCTGCTGGAAAACGAGCAACAAGAACTGGTCTCCCTCGAACGATTGCAACAAGCCTCCGGATCGGTTGAGAGCGACGAAGAGAACGTCCACCGCGGGCTCTACACCGAGCACTGCGTGATCTGCCACGGCGTTTCTGGCAGCGGCACCGGTCCTGCATCGATGTATCAGTGGCCTTATCCGCGAGACTTCCGAGCTGGGGTTTTCAAATGGAAATCGACCGAGCATGACGCCAAACCGACTCGCGAGGATCTGCGAGCCTTGCTCCAGCACGGCATCCCCGGCTCACCAATGCCCTCCTTTGCCACGGTGTCCACCGATGACCGCGAATCGTTGATTGATTACTTGGTCTACCTTTCTGTTCGTGGCGAATTGGAACGCAAACTGATCGCGTTGGCGGTGGACGAGATGGACTACGGTGACGAGGCACCGGAGCAGGATTGGCGATTGTCGATCACCGATTCGGAGGAAAAGTCAGAAGGCGAGCAGGCGGTCATTGATACCCTTCGCGAAGTCGCGGGTGATTGGGTCGCCGCATCCCAAACCAGCGTGCCGCCGGAACCCATTCCCGGCGCCGCGGATGAACTGCATGCTTCGATCGCTCGGGGTGCCGCTCTGTTTGGCGGCCAAGTTGCGAATTGTGCAGGGTGCCACGGCCCGCAAGGGCAGGGCGGTATGGTGCTCAATGACTTTGACGATTGGACCAAAGAATTCACGACTCGGGTCGGCATCACCCCCACGGATTCGGATGCGGTCAAACCGTTCCGCAAAGCCGGAGCGTTGCCACCACGCACAATTGAACCACGACGTTTGGCCGGTGGCGTTCTGCGAGGCGGCGACGATGCGGAGACGATCTTCCGTCGCATCCAACACGGCATCGCGGGAACCCCGATGCCTGGGATCGAGCTGAGTGAACAGGCGGCGGGAACGACGGGGCTGTCTCCCGCTGACGTCTGGGATTTGGTCCACTACGTTCAGTCGCTGGTCCGCCCCACGCCAAAACCCACCGCTCACGCGGAAGAGGAGAATTCTTTGGCGGCGATTCCTGAATCAGGTGCAACGTTATGAGTCGCGAACACTTTCGAATGATTGGTGCAATCGTCGGTTTGGCGTTGGGGCTGGGTGCGATGTTTTTGGCGGGGATGTCAGGCGTGGTCCCCGGTGCGGCGTTTGGTGCGGGCGGATGCGTGCTGGGCGGGATCGCAGGCGAGCAACTTCATGATCGAAAGGGGCAATCATGAGCGACGTTGCCGAGAACGAACCCGCGTTGAACGCGATGCCTGATTCAGTCAACGAACCTGTTCCGACTCACGCGGACCAAGCCGCCTCGTCTTCGGATGGTGTCGAATCCGTGCCCAAGTGGCCACGATTGCTGACGCGAGTGATGGTTTGCCTGACTTGGCCACTGATCTGGGTCGGCGGGCTGGTCACCACTTACGACGCGGGCATGTCCGTTCCCGATTGGCCGGGGACTTACGGGTACAACTTGCTGCTGTACCCGCTGTCGACATGGTTGCTTGGGCCGTTTGACTTGTTCATCGAACACGGGCACCGATTGCTGGCTGCGTTGGTCGGATTCATCGCGATCGGATTGGTTGTGGCCTCGTTCACCTCCGAAAAACGACGCTGGGCCATTGGATTGTCGGTGCTGGTCCTGGCCGCGGTGATCGGACAGGGTGTCCTGGGTGGCTTGCGAGTCACGCTCAGTGCTCGAACGCTGGCGATGATTCACGGTTGCACCGGACCGGCGTTTTTTGTGCTTTGCGTTGTTGCCGCGAGTGTGACCGGTCGAAATTGGATCACCAGCTCCGTTCGCCGATCCGCAGAGGGAACCTCGTCCGAAACGCCCACGGCCTTTTGGCCCATCGCTCTTTTGGCTTTGGCGTACATGCAGTTGGTGCTGGGTGCCCTGATGCGGCACGCGTTGCCCGGAGCCAGCCCCGTTGGATTTGCTCATATTGTGAAGACGCACATCACCATTGCGTTCGTTTTGTGGGCGGTGTCGGGGCTTTCGTACTGGCGAATGCGGCGCTGCGGCGATTTGACGCTGTCGCGACCGGCGGGTGCCTTGATATGCTTTGTGGCCGTGCAAATCGGCCTGGGTGTGGCGACGTGGATCGTCAACTACGGCTACCCACGGATTCTGGCGTCATTCGCGGCTTCTGATTCGTATTTGCTTCACAGCAAAAACGTGTTGGACGCGTGGATTGTCACCGGACACGTCGCGACCGGATCGCTGATTTTGGCGGTTTCCTCGTTGTTGCTCGTCCGGTTACTACGGCGTCGCCGCGTTTTATCCTTCTCTGTCTCATCCTGAATCCGGAACGATCATGGCGTCTGATTGCCGCGAAACGCTCGAGATAGTTGCCGGGAATGGCTTGTCCCTGGATGGCAGTTTCGGCACCGCCGTGCTGGAGCCGTCTTCACGGGTGAAACCCAGTTCTCAACCGCGCCCCTCGACCGACCGAGTCAGCCCATTGAACGATGAGATTCCAGTGTCGAATCCCGTCGTCGCCGCTGACGAACCTGCTGCATCCACCGGCAAATCTCGCAGCCGCACCGAACGCGGATGGATGTCGGATGTGGTGGAACTGACGAAACCTCGTATCGTGACCATGATTTTGGTCACGACCGTTGCCTCGGCCTTGATCGCCGGAACCGCAACGTTGTCGTTGGTCGATTGGTTTTGGTTGATGATCGGCACCGGATTGATTGCGGGCAGCGCGGGTGCCGCCAACCAGGTTTGGGAAAGCGTCATCGACCTTCGCATGCCTCGCACAGCGAATCGCCCGGTCCCCGGGGGTCGGCTGAGCCGTGGTTTGGCAATCGCCATTACAAGCTCGATGGGCATCGCTGGAGCCGCCATGTTGTGGCTGGGCAACGGCATGGTGCCAGCCGGCGTCGGCATCGCGACTTGGTTGCTGTATGTGTTGGTTTACACACCGATGAAGACACGCACGTCTTGGAACACGACCGTGGGTGCGATCGCCGGAGCCTTGCCCGTCTTCATGGGTTACACCGCCGCCGGAGGATCGCTGACTGACATTCCCGGTTGGATGCTGTTTGGCGTCTTGGCGTGCTGGCAATACCCACACTTCATGGCGATCGCATGGTTGTACCGGACTCAGTACGCCAACGCCGGTTTTCAGATGACCACGACCGTCGAACCCACCGGACGACACGCGGCTTGGCAAAGCATCGCGGGCAGCTTGGCGTTGGCCACTTGTGGTGTTGTCATGGCGTGGTTCCCCGCCGGCGAATTGGTTGTTTCGATCGCCAGCGTTGCCGCAACCGTTTTGATTCTCGCCGCGTCGTGGCCACTGCTTCGTGCTTCGCTGAACTTCCGAGCCACGCCGAATGACCAAACAGCTCGCAAGATGATGCGTTGGTCACTGGTGGTGCTTCCAGCGGTCCTGTTGGTGATGACTCTTCGAGCCGCCCTGTAGCGACATTCATGGCATTGAGTTCCACCGCCTCCGCTCCTGACGAGGCCCCCGCGACCACGTCCGACCCCTCGCTCGGCGACGTGCTGTGCGAAGTCCGTGACCTGCACCACCGCTACGGTGAACACGTGGCCTTGGCCGGTGTCGATCTTTCGGTGCGGGGCGGCGAGATTGTCGCCGTGCTCGGTAAGAATGGCAGCGGCAAGACAACCCTGTTTCGTTTGCTGAGCACGCTGCTGCCGATTCAAAAGGGCGCCGCCATCATCGATGGTTTGGACGTTTCTCAGCACGTCCACGCGGTCCGAAGTCGGTTGGGAATCATTTTCCAATCACCCAGTTTGGATATCAAACTCACCGTCGATGAGAACCTTCGTTGCCAAGGTGCACTCTACGGGCTGTCGGGACGCGAACTTTCCAACCGCTGCGATGAGTTACTCAATCAATTCGCTCTGACGGATCGCCGACGCGATTTTTGCCAGACATTGTCAGGTGGTCTGAAGCGACGGGTGGAACTGGCCAAAGGCTTGTTGCATCGTCCGCGAGTGATGCTGTTGGATGAACCCAGCACGGGATTGGACCCAGCCGCGCGGCTTTCGCTCTGGGAGGCGTTGCAACAGTTGGCCGATTCGGGCGTCGCCGTTCTGCTGACAACGCACCTGATGGAAGAAGCCGCCAAGGCAAACCGCGTCGTTCTGATGGACCAAGGCCAAAAAATCGCCGACGACACTCCCTCGCGATTGCGAGCGGGACTTGGCGGAGGCGTCCTGACCATCGTGCCCGACGACATCGCCACCGCGAAAGAAACTCTGCAGCGTGAATTGCAACTCGATACACAAACCGTTGGCGAAACTCTCCGCACACCATGCGATGCACCGGAGTTGGTGGCAACGGTTTCGCGAATCTTGGGTGACAACGTGCAATCAATCAGCATTGGTCGCCCGAACCTAGAAGACGTCTTTGTGGCCAAAACAGGGAAGCAATTTCAATGAGTTCGGCCAGCGTCCACCAATCGGAGATGCCAACCTCGGCTCGCATGGGCGCCGCTTGGATGCTGGCACGTCGTGAGTGGACGCGGTTCTTCCGCCAACGCAATCGAGTCACCGCGGCGATCGTTCAACCGCTCCTGTTTTGGTTGCTCTTCGGGACGGGCCTGCGGGGATCGTTTGAATCGGCCGGAGGCGAAAGCTTCTCGCAGTTCTTTCTGCCCGGCACTATTGGCTTGATCGTTTTATTCACCGCCATTTTCGCGACGATCTCGGTGATCGAAGACCGCCGCGAAGGCTTCATGCAATCGGTGTTGGTTTCTCCGGCTGGGCGTTTTCCAGTCCTGGTGGGCAAAGTCTTGGGCGGGGCCGCGATTGCATGGGCTCAGGCGCTGATCTTCCTGGCTTTGGTTTATCTGGTCGGCGCCGCCTCGATCGCGTGGACGTTTCCGCTGCTGTTGCTGCTGTTGGCGGTGATCGCCATTGCGATGTGCGCCCTCGGGATGATCGTTGCCTGGCCGATGGAAAGCACGCAAGGCTTTCACGCGATCATGATGCTGGGCTTGATGCCCATGTGGCTGTTGGCGGGAACCTTCTTTCCAATTCCCGCCTGGAAGATCACCGGTCCCGTTGTCGAATCGGGGACCGCGACGCTGGGCGACTGGGGCGGCTGGGCCTTGGCCGGTGTGATGCAGGCCAATCCTCTCAGTTATTCCATGTTGGAACTGCGTCGTTTGCTCAATCCCACGTTGGACCTCAGCGACGCCGGGTTCGCCCCGTCATCAGCAACCTGTTGGGCAGTGACCTTGATCGCGACCGTTGCCGTGGTGGTGATCGCGTGGTTGCTGATGCGAGGAAGTCGCAAAGCCGACACGATGGTGTAAATTCAACGCGGCAAAGTTTCCTTCCTCTTGCAGGCCAATCGTGTGAATTTCATTTGGAATGATGGCGGGCGTTCGACGTCAGGATTTGTTGGCTTGGCCGGAGACTGCGTGACTCGCGCCATCGCGATCGCAACCGGATTGAACTACCGCGACGTTTACAACTCACTGGGGAAAGCGGCCAACAAAACGGTTCGCAACGGAGTGGCCTGCTCGGTCGGCGACGACTTCCTTCGCCAGCGTGGTTGGAACGTGGAACCAGGCGGCGATCTCCCGTTCCAAATGGAACACCTGCCTCGTGGCGTCGTTGTCACGCACTTGGAGAAACGAGATTCGCGTCGCGGAGGGCATTTCTGCTGTGTGATCGATCACGAGATTCATGACACATGGAACCCAATGGACGATGGCGACTACGTCATTGTCGGTTACTGGATTCATTCCGGTGCCAAGACTGGTGACGACAAACTTTCACGAGCCCCACTGCGTCCGCGAGACGACAAACAGGAACTGACGCAGAACGAGTTTGAGAAGATTCTGAAACGATTGCGGGCGTTGGACACCACGGCCAGCAACCACGCCAGCACGGAAGGAGAGAAACGCAACGCTCTTCGGATGATGCAGAGTTTGATGCTGCGTCACAATTTGTCTCGCGATGACATCACAGACGACGACAACGTCGAGAATGTCTCCTACACGCGGATGGCGTGCCCGGTCAACGGACGTCGCGCGTGCACGTGGGAGAAGTCGCTGGCCGCCTACGTGTGCGATGAAATGTTTCCGATGGTGCAGTGGTACTACGGACGCAAGCAAAACCGAACGCTGTTTTGGTTCTACGGTCCCGTTGACGACGTGCAGAATTGCATCGCCTTGTTTCGCGAACTGCTACTGACAATCGCCACCGCGGCGCAGCTGCAATACGGCGGCTACTCACGTGGCAGCGGCGCCTCGTATGCGGAAGGTTACGTTCGCGGCATGCCCAAACAACTTTCTGAGCCGGCTCCTGAAACGTCAGCCGATCACATCTTCAGCCAATCCGCTTTGATTCATGTACGAACGCTGGCGGTGCATCAGGCCGCATTGGATTGGCTGCGTTTGGAGTGTGGCATTTCATTGGTGACCACACGCGGCAGCGGTCGCGGACAACACGATCCCGAAGCCGCGAACCGTGGAAAACGTCACGGTTCGAAACATGATCTGTCGTCAGTCGCTGGCAGGAAGCGGATCACCCATTCCAACCGATGACTCAGCGTCTTTTCAGCAACGAATCGACAAACTCGAGCACGTCATTGTTGTAGACCTCGTCATCAAACTTCTGATCACCATGACGAGCCCCTTCGACGACAACCAACTTGCTGGACACGCCGTGACTTTTCAGTAGCGAGTTCAATAACACGCTTTGCGTCATTGGGACACGCGTGTCTTCGTCACCGTGAAAGATCAAGAATGGCGGCGAGTCTTCGCTCACATAATTCGTCGGTGATGCGGCGCGAGCTAGATCAGGGCGAGTCAGTGGCGAATGCCCCAGAAAGCGAGCCTCCGGAGAAGCATCGTTTTCGTAGTCGATTTCGTCGCGTTTGCCTTGCAAGAAAACCAAGTCAGCCGGACCGTAGAAATCCACCACACCGAGCAGCGTCCCCAGGGATTGCTGCGGGTCCGAAACAAACTCCGCTGGCAAATCATTGAATGCGGAACCGATCAACGAAACCAAATGTCCTCCTGCCGAAGTCCCCATCAAGAACATCCGATCCGTATCCAAGTGATACTCATCGCGATTGCGATTCAGAAACGCCAGGGCGTCGACACAGTCGCGAACGGGTTCTGGATAGCTGGCTTGGCCGGACAATCGATACTCGATGGAAACAAAGGCCATTTTTCGCTGGAGCAGGCGTGACGTCAGTTGATCGAAACGATGCAGGTCGCGGGCTTTGTTGCCTCGCATCCAGGCTCCACCGTGAATCCAAACCGCGACCGGCAACGATTCACCGGATGGATTTTCAGGAAGCAGCAGGTCGAGCTTCAACTCCGTTTCGTCAACGGTCTTGAAGACCACATCGCTGATGTATCGCGTTCCCTTTGGCAGCTTCGTTTCAATGAATTCCTGATCCAAGACCGGAGACGTTTCGTTGCGAGTGCGACCACCGGATCGCTCGCCGCCGCTGGGGCCGCCGCGATTGCTTCGCTCACTGCGGATACCACCCGATCGATCGGGGCGTTGAGCGGAGACTGGCCCGCAAACAATCATTCCCATGACAATCGCCAGCAGCGAACCTCCATGAAAACAACGGCCCCCAAAAAGGCAGCGACTTAGGAGCGAACATTTCATATCGGATTCGTTTGAAACGAGTGGGTGGTAGGTAGGCGTGAGCCATCCCGTTGGCAGAAAGAGACCGGAACGATCGGAAATCGGTTTGTCCGCCAAGAATGCTCAAGAAGCCCCATCCCTTCAAGCTGTCGACGAGCATTTGTTACGAATGATTCTCAATAAGACAAGATTCCCTTCTGGTTTCGATTGTCGCACAACCGGATTGCCGGTTAAGCAACGAGGAAAGCTGGCTTACAATTTTGTATTCGCATCGCATACCGAAAACTTTTTTGGCGGATTTGCATCGATCCAACTTTGGTGCACGCTCGTCTTGACCAGCGGACGCTGAGTCAAAATCAACCCAAATATTCATGCTGACATGAAAACCTTTGTTCACATCGGATTGATCCTTTGCACGGGAGTCGTGCTGGGTTTGATCACTCGCCATTTTCGATCGCCAGGCCGCACGATGGATGGACCTCCGCCGGGCGAAGTCGTTTACACGAACGACAACGCGGTGATCGACAACGACACTCTTTCGCCCGAAGACGTGGCCAACGACACGCCGTCCAAGCCACCCGAAGACGTCGCTTGGCTCAGTGAATTTGAACTGCTCGAACGCAGTGGCGAATTGGTGTCCACGCGAGACCTGAAGGGCATGCCTTACGTGGTCAGTTTTTTCTTCAGCACCTGCCCCAGCATCTGCGTCAGCCAAAATCAGAAACTGAAAGAACTGCAGGATGAATTCGAAGGACGCGGTGTCCGATTTGTCGCGATCTCGGTCGACCCTGAGACGGACACGCCTGAAGTTCTTCGCGAATACGCGGCGAGGTTTGGCGCCGACGAAGACCAATGGCTGTTTCTGACTGGTGAACTGAATTACATTCGCCGCATCGGAGCGGAGATCTTCCAACAACCCGTCAACAAACAATTCCACACCGAGCGTTTTGTGTTGGTTGACAGGCAGGGAAAGATTGAAGGCTTTTACAACTGGCCTGAGAAACGCCAATTCGCAGAATTGAAAGAGAGCATTGAATCGATGCTCGACCAAGACGCCTCTTCATAGAACCAACGACACATGTGGGACACTTTGGCGGCCAACTTGCCGCACTTGAACGCGGCATTGAACCTGACTGCGACCGTGCTGTTGGGCTTGGGTCTGTACTACATCAAGAACGGCAGAGCCAAGATTCACAAACAAATGATGCTGCGTGCGTTTGGCGTCAGCATTGTTTTCTTGCTGTGCTATTTGCTTCACAAATTCGCGTTGTTTCAATCGACGGGCGAGTGGAACCGTAAGTTTCCCTCGGACGCTCCCGTGGCGGCTCGTTACACGTACCTATCGATTTTGATTCCCCACATTTTGCTGGCGATCGCGGTTCCCTTCTTGGCTTTACGAGCGATCTACCTCGCCAAAAACGGACGCATCGTGGCTCACAAAAAGCTGGTCCGAATTGCCTATCCGATTTGGATGTATGTCTCAGTGACGGGAGTTCTGGTCTACCTCATGCTGTACCAATTGTACGGGTAACCGTTTGAAACATTCCGTCTCGGCGGTTCGGTTCGTGCGAACGTTGGTGCGGCAATTGCGTATTGATTGGCATGGCGCAGCGAGTGCCTGCCCAATTGGCCCGATGATGTCCAAAACCTTTGTTTTGGGCTGTCAAAACGGCTGATTCCTGGAGTTCCAGTGTTTTTCTTTCACGAGATCGCCTGGCTCCCAGAAGCGTTTGCAATCGATGTTTTTAGGGAACATTCCTTCGATGGGTATCTACTTCCTGTTTGTTTTGCCTCCGTTCTTGCTGGGCCTGTACGCGCAGTGGAAGGTGAAATCGTCGTTCGCAGCAATGGCACAAGTGCCCGCTCGCATGACCGGTGCCGAGGCGGCGCGTCGCATGCTGGATCAGGGTGGATTGCAGTCGGTGGGCATTGAACACGTCGGTGGTCACTTGTCTGACCACTATGACCCCCGAGCCAAAGTCCTGCGTCTAAGCGACGAGGTGTATCGCGGCCGTTCGATGGCGGCTTTAGGTGTGGCCTGTCACGAGGCCGGACACGCCTTTCAAGACGCGAAAAATTACGCCCCGTTGGTCGTGCGCAACCTCGCCGTTCCCGCCGCGAATTTTGGCAGTGGCATTGGTGCCACGTTGTTGTTCATTGGGGCGATCATGTCGTTTCCCGCTCTGATGTGGCTCGGCGTGATTCTGTTCTCGGCCGTGGTGTTTTTCCAAGTCGTTAACTTGCCGGTGGAATTCAATGCTTCCAGTCGTGCTCGCGAGCATCTGGTCGAGTATGGTTTGATCTCGGCGCAGGAAGAACGCTATGTCGCAAAAGTTCTGAATGCTGCCGCGTTGACCTATGTTGCCGCGACATTGCAATCGATCATGACGCTGGCGTATTACCTCCTGATTCTCACCGGTGGCCGACGTAGTGATTGATCCCGCTGATTACTTTGCCGCCTTGGACGCTCCAGAAACCCTGGCGACCAAGGCGGATGGTCCAGATGGCAAACTTCCTCTTTCGGATGAAATCCTTCGCACCTGGACCAGCGGTGATCTGTTTGGATTGACTCAAAGCGTCGGCATGGGATTTGACCCACGACGCGTTCTCGGCGATCAGTATTTGATTCTCAGCACGCAAGGTGGTGTGCGGAATCCTGATGGCACGCCACAAGCTCTCGGGTATCACACCGGGCACTGGGAAGTCGGCTTGCTCGGCCAAGCCGCCGCGGAACAAATCGAAAAGGATGGCGGCGTTCCTTTCGCCGCATTTGTCAGCGACCCATGCGACGGACGAACGCAGGGCACAGACGGCATGTTCGATTCGCTGCCCTATCGCAACGATGCCGCGATCGTGATGCGACGCCTGATTCGATCTTTGCCACGACGCAAAGGTGTCATCGGCATCGCGACGTGCGACAAAGGGTTGCCCGCGATGATGATGGCTCTCGCCGGTACAGGTCATTTGGCGAATGTTTTGGTCCCCGGCGGCGTGACGTTGCCACCGACCGTGGGTGAAGACGCGGGCAAAGTCCAAACCATCGGCGCCCGATACACTCGTGGCGAGATGAGTCTCGAAGAAGCCTCGGTTGCCGGCTGCAAAGCATGCGGCACGCCCGGCGGCGGATGCCAATTCTTGGGCACCGCGGCGACCAGCCAAGTCATCGCTGAAGCACTCGGCATGACCGTACCCCACGCGGCTTTGGCACCCAGTGGCCAACCCATCTGGACACGATTGGCACGTGACGCGGCGGCATCCTCCGCAGCCATGCACTCCGCCGGCATGACGCTTCGCGACGTGTTGACGGACAAAGCGTTTGAAAACGCGATGCTGATGCACGCGGCGGTCGGTGGCAGCACCAATCTCTTGCTGCACATTCCCGCGATCGCTGCCGCGGCCGGACGTCGTCGCCCAACGGCGGAGGACTTTCGAAAAGTCAACCAATCGGTGCCCCGGTTCGTGGATTGCTTGCCCAATGGGCCCGTCGGCCATCCGACCGTTCGCCTGTTCTTGGCTGGCGGCGTTCCCGAGGTGGCTTGGCATCTTCGCGAAGCCGGTTTGTGGAACGGCGAAGAAAAAACCGTGTCCGGGATGACCTGGAACGAACTGCTGGATCGCTGGCAATCTTCTGACCGACGCGCGGTATGCCGCGAACGTTTGCAAATGGCCGACGGTGTTGATCCCGATGATGTCATCATGCCACCGGCCATCGCCAAACAACGCGGACTGACCAGCACCGTTTGTTTCCCAACAGGCAATCTGTGTCCGGAAGGCTCGGTCATCAAAGCCACCTCGATCGACCCGACGGTCATTGATGATGATGGTGTCTATCGCAAACGAGGACGTGCACGCGTTTTCACTTCCGAACGTGATGCCATCGCGGCGGTGAAAGGACAAACCGACACTCCCATCGAAGCCGGCGATGTGATCGTCCTGATCGGCCGAGGCCCATTGGGCTGCGGCATGGAAGAGACCTATCAAATTACATCAGCGCTCAAGTATCTATCCTTTGGCAAACATGTTGCCTTGGTCACCGACGCTCGTTTTTCTGGCGTGAGTACCGGAGCCTGCATCGGTCACGTCGGACCAGAAGCATTGGCGGGTGGCCCAATCGGCAAAGTTCGCGACGGCGACACAGTCCAAATCACGGTGGACCGAAACACCTTGGATGGCACCGTGAATTTGGTCGAGACCGTCGACGGTTTGGATCCAATCACCGCTTTGAACGAACGCAGTATCGCGGATGGATTGAGCAGCGACGCAGCGATCCCGGATGACACTCGTCTGTGGGCAGCTTTGCAACAGGTGGGTGGCGGCTCCTGGGGCGGATGCGTCTACGATGTCGACAAAATCATCGAGACGCTTCAAGCAGGACAGGCCGCGTTGGCCGCCAAAGCATCCGGCGAACCGAAGTCGTCCATGGCGGAGCAATCATGACTTTTCGCGAACGCAAGATCGAAGATCCTGTCGCTTACACGCCCACTTCAATTCAGCGCGAAGGCGAACGCGGCATCCGAATCGAATGGAACGACGGCGAAGTCAGCACGTGGACCGCGAGAGAACTTCGCGACACGTGTCCGTGCGCGACCTGCCGAGAGAAACGCGGTGAGACCGGTGGTCACCAAGCGTTTACGGTGACCGATGCGAACGCGCCAGCCAAACCCATGGGACTGCCCGTGCTCAGTGCCGCGGAAGCACGGCCGCTCACGATCGATGGCATGCAGCCCGTCGGAACGTATGCCTACAACATCCGCTTCAGCGACGGCCATTCTTCCGGCCTGTTCACGCTGGAACGTTTGCGGCGACCGGCGGACTGAGCTTCACCGCCTCGTGTTCGCCGCGGTAGCACGCCACCGCGTGATCCCGATACCAATCGGCAGCACGCAATAATTCCTCGCGAGCGGGACTGTCAGTGGTCTCGACTTCCAAACGAGTCGCAAAACGATGCAGCGTTTCACTGGGACTTCGGACCCAACCAAGACGTCGGATTCGGCGGTCCATGCGTCGACGCTCCGCTGCCAGACGAACGCTGCGTTCGTCAATCTCATTCCCACGATTGCGTCGCCATAAAACCGCGACCAAGAAGATCAACAAAGGAACCTGCGCCCAACGGAACAAAGTCACCAAGGTGTCCGTTGTCCGCACCGACGCCCACCACTGAAGCAAGGGTGAAAAGAAACTGGTGCTGACGTCTTCGGCCGCATCCGCTCCGCCATCACCACCAGCCGCCAACAACGCTTGCTCTTTGCGACGCAGAGTGAAGTACGAACGCCCCGGAGTGGACTCAACCGGCAACCAGCGTGATGACTCTCGGTCAAAGTACTCCACCCAAGCGTGTGCATCACGGTTTCGGGCCAGGTACGCGTCACCGGCGTCATTCAGCTCGTCCATGATGTAGCCGGTGACATACCGCGATGGGATGCCCTCCGTTCGCAGCATCAACGCCGTTGCGCTGGCAAACAATTCGCAGTGGGCTGGATGCCGAGATCGCAAGAAATGAATCAACGGATCCAATCCCTCGGGCACCGTCACCGGCTTGAGCGAGTATTGATAGTTTGATTGAAAGTGTTCCGCGATCCGTTCGGCCTTTTCCGCATCCGTTGACGCTCCGCGAACCAACTCCCGAGTCAATCGTGCGGCCTCGCGTTCAATTGCCGTCTCCACCCGCGTCATGGAATCACGTTCTAGTTGGTAAAGCGTTTCCGCCGGGGGTAGATCCTGCACCGCGACCACCCATGGGTGACGCACTTCGACGCCATAGCTGAGCAGCCCGTGCGGCGAGACCCCCACGCCTTCGCCCGCAAGCTCCACCCAACGTGTCGTCGCCGGCAAGAAAACTTTCCGCCCCTTCGCGGGATCCCCCTGAATTTCAATCGTCCCAACGAAGTCACCGCCACCCGGATCTGCACCTTCGACGCCGTTCCAATTCAACAGTTGGATGGAGTCATCGACCTCCTCCTCCACCGAACCGAATCGCATGCTGTACCGGCGTCGTTGGTGGTCAGCCATTTCTCTCAGTGGCACCGTCGCGGGACCGGTTGATCGCAAAAAGCGAGCTTCGGCGACTCGCCGCACACCGCTGTCCGGCGGTGATTGAAAGATCCATTTTCGCGACGTTCGCCAACGCCCATCGCTGTACGAGTCATACACGTTGCCTCGAAGGTACCCCGGTTCCGTTTCAGCGAAACCTCGCAGGGCCACGTTCGCTGGGTCATTCAAAATGGACTCTCGAACATTCCCAATTCGCGACCCGTTGACGTATCGATCACCGCCTCCCCAACCGCGAGTGGTGTTGGCTTCCAAGCGTTCGTTCAGTTGTGCCATCACGCCCGCCTGAACTTCCGGCAGCACGGCAATCGTCGCGTGCGTGGTGGCTGAGGCTGCGACCAACATGGCAAAGAGTGCAAAGAACCGAAACAGTCCCGCGCTCATTCGCTTTGGATTTCGGTAGGCATCGGATGTCCCGCCGCTGGACAACGGTTGGAACGCGGACTCGGTGGAATCATGGTTTCCGGAAATGACATGTGCGGCAAAAACGAAGCCCACACAAACGATCAAACCAAGCCCCGTTTGTGCGGTGACGGTCGTGCTCAAACCACCGCCGGCGACGGCCATCAATACAACGATCATTCCCAAGATCAACATCATCACGTGCCCGTGCTTGGGCCAGCGGATCCAAAGAATGCAAAGCAAAACAAACGCGGTGTGACCGATCGTGTCGACCGCGACCAACAGGATGTTGGGCACACCTTGCAAGGCGGGAACGAATCGCCAGACAAACACGAGAAAGACTCCGCCCACCAGACTGACAAAGAGTAGCAAGCCTCGGATCAACTGCTTCTTCCACGACTCTTGCTTGACCGGACTCGTCGTCTCGCCCGCACGCGTTTCACGCAAATGCGACACCACCACCGCGACAACGGCAATGATCGCAAACGTCAGGCAACCCGGTGTCGAAACGAATGTCCCACCAATGAAGAACGCCAACCCGACCGTCAGTGCACCCAGGATCGTCCGGTTGTCTGTCAACCAATCTCGCCAATCCATTGGCCTCGTCACGGCAGTTTCTCTCACGCCAGCACCCCTTCACGAGATTCGCTTGGATTTTCAGTACGGATTTCGGTGGAAGCACCTGCTGGATCGTTTCCAAACCACTCCTCAGCAAAGTCCTCCACATTGATCCACATCAAATCGGGCATGTTGGAACCATTGACCGTTTCACGGTCACGTCTCGAAAACACCACCCCGTGGAACGTGCCGCCGGGATGAGGCAGGGCGTTCAGAATCTCGTCCGCCTTCGAAGCATCGATGGGCTGCGCCTCCGCCAGCGCCATCAGCAACGGGATCGGATCCGCAGCACCTTCGCAGAGAACGATCTGCAGATCGCCCGACTGCTCTTGCTTGTGAAGCACCGACGGCGCGTTCCATGGAACCACCAATTGCACCTGAACGTTGGCTCCCACCAACGTTTCCAATCCCGCCGAAGCGATGGACAACAACCTTTCCAATGAAATGTCTTCGTCTTCCGTGACACGCCGCCAACGAAACGATTGCGGCAACGGAACGGCTTCCTCGTTGGGTGACGTGTCGACAAATACGGTCACGGTTTGCTTCGCCGCCGAGTTGAACTCACGCAAAATCGGTTTGCCCAATCGTGCCCAGGACGCAAAGTCCCAACGCCGCACCGACATGCCAACTCGATATTCACGACTGCCGACATAGTGTTGGTGATCACCTTGGGCCAACCCGACCGCGAGCCCCCGCAGGTTCGCCTGAATCGCTCGCCAAGCCATGTCGTTCTCAAAATCCATTCGACGTGGCGTGACCACCACGGTTTCATCGCTTGCGATCCACTGCGTGCTTCGGAACAAGTGGAACGGGAACAACGACTCAACTCGTACCGCAGGCATGGACTGAACGCCCCGTCGAACAAACGTCAGTACCTGATCGAAGTAGGCGCTGCCGCGGGGTTCCATCTCGGGAATCGACAGCATTCGAATCTTGTGTTGATCCAGTTCGATCGTTGCGCGTCCCGCCGCGTCCCGTTTGGGATCCAATCCCGCATAAAGATTCATTGCCGGCAAGCGTCCTTGATGCAGAAGGTTCACCCGCGTCATCAACGGATCACCAGCGCGCACCGCAATTGGCAAATCCATCGCCACTTTCAAACGAGGCGTCATCACACGATTGATGGCCCAACCAACAACAAACATCGCGAAGCAACTCGCGAACATTCCCATCCAAGGATATCCCCAGACGATGTTCATTGAGATGATGCCAATCAACAACAACGTGACGGAACCACCCGTCAAGCTGCGTCGCAGACTCAACCACCAACCAATGGGATTGCACCAACGCAGAGTTTTGAGAAACAAACGCCGCATCGAACGCCGACGTTTCAATGCGGCCGCCTCAGCTGTCAATTCTCGTTTGCTTTGTGCCATCGTGATCTTCCGGTTCGCCGTGTGCCATCACACCAGCCAAGTTGGATGTTTCTCATCGGTCCCGCGGACGGAAACGGGGTCTGTCTCAAACGGGGATCGGCGTTTGATCCACAATCGACGCGATGATCTGACGTGCTTCCATCGAGGTGGCGGTTCCGTGACGCGTGCTAACACGGTGGGACAACACCAACGTCGCGAAATGTTGCACATCATCAGGCAACACATAGTCCCGCCCACGCAACACCGCTCGCGCCTGTGCCGCACGCAACAACATTTTGCTTCCTCGCGGGCTGCATCCAACCCGCAACCGAGTGTCCTGACGCGTCGCAGTTGCCAACGCCACCACGTACGACGCCACTTTCCGATCCGTCCGAATTCGTCGCACCCAGTTTTGCAATAAGATCAATTCGTCCGCATGCATCACCGGCTTCAAGCCGACTACTGGCTCGGACTCGGACTGCTCCAGCAACAGTTCAATTTCGCTTTCGGCATCGGGGTAATCCATCGACAACCGTAGCAGGAACCGGTCCAGTTGCGATTCGGGCAGTGGGAACGTGCCTTCAAATCCAGCCGGGTTCTGAGTGGCGATGACCATGAATGGATGCTTCAGATCGTAGCGTTCCCCATCGATCGTGACTTGCGATTCCGCCATCGCTTCAAGCAATGCACTCTGCGTTCGCGGTGACGCTCGGTTGACCTCGTCCGCGACCAACAGATTGCAAAACACCGGTCCAGGACGAAACTCAAACTCGCCTTTGGATTGCAAGTAAATCGGACCACCCAAAATATCCGCGGGCAGCAAATCGGGCGTGCATTGAATCCGCTGGTATTCCAAATCGATCAAACGCGAAACGGATTTGGCCAGGGTGGTTTTGCCGACGCCCGGTACGTCCTCCAGCAACACGGACCCTTCGGCCAGCAGAGCCGTCAGCACCGCTTCGATCACGTCGTCTTTTCCACGAATGACCTGACGCAAACGCACGGACACTTCCTGCAAATGCTTCCAAGGCAACTGCAACTCATCCGGCAAATTGGATTCAGTGTCTTTGGCGACCGTCACAGGATTCGCGGACGGGGCATCGGATGGGGCAGGGGAATACAAAACAGTTCACTCGGAAGAAAAGAGAGAAGAGGCTGCCAACGTGAAATGGATCCAGCGGGATCCGCCGCGATGACTCACGAAGGATCGTTCGTTTTGTTCTGCGACGTTGCGTTGTCTGAAGTTGTGTTGTATGACGTTGCGTTGTCCGAAGCGGCTTCGCCACCTTTGTTCTTGACCAGACAATGAAATCCGTAACAGGGTTGTTCGTCTTCGCGTTCTTCAACCGAAGCCTGCAGGATCTCTTGGACCTGCGCCATTCGGTCTTCGTCCAGCGTCATCGAAACCACTCGCTGTTGTCCGTCGGGTCCCAGCACCGCGGTGGTCAGCACCGCAACGCAACCAGGGTAACGCAGGGCTCCGATGATATTCTCCCCGACTTGCTGTTCAGCGTTCTTGATCGTCGTCACGAACTGAGCCAACTGATTCGCGTCCGGCGGATTCGCGATTTGAAAATTGGACAGTTTTTCAGGCGGCGGTTGCCCCTCGGGGAAATCCTCCGAAGGCGAGGGAAACGATGGGGAACTCATGAAGCAGCGTTCTCGAGATGGAAAGACAAGATGGAATCGATGGAACGACGACAGCAGGGTAAACAGTAGAAAAGAAACGAGACTTCATCGCACGGGAAGAACACCGCCAACGTTCCTGCCGCCTCCCCATTCTAGCCAACTCGTCCGTGCAGTCGTGACGCCGGAACAGTCTCGATCCGCCCTAATCCCGCGATGACGTGGCATACGTTGACCCGTAGAACATAAAACGCGAAATCGGAGAAGTCCGCCACCATTCGCGAATTGGGATGACGCCGCAAGAAAACTTCTCGCGCATTCATCTCCTCATCATGCGACAAAGGTTGCAGTTCCCCGATCAAGGTCGCACGTCCGGAACTCATGGGGTCGATCCCTGACAATGTCGATTCGCACAGCAAGAGCGACACCGCCGACGACCGCGCCAGGTTTTGGGTATGCACCGCCAAACGGCTCAGCAACATCGCCACCGACGCCGCCCCAACTCGAGCCACCGACACCAATGAGACATACGGAACCACATCGTCCAGCGACGCGGATGTCACAGGTGGATCCTTCGCCGGTGATTCCGCAGAGACGGTCGGCCAATCCGATCGGACGGAAACGGTCCCCAAGAAACCAGCGCCGCACTCGTTCATCAACTGCGATGCCACGTCCTCGGCCGAGCGTTTAGGCGTCGTCATACGGCTTCACCATTTTGCGGTGTGGTAAAGAAATTTCCGTGAAGGTTTCTCCCACCTGCGTGTAGCCCGCTTTCTCGTAGAACCCGATGGCGGTTTCTCGAGCGTGCAAATGGAACTGTTGATAGCCGCGTTCCTTCAGGGCTTCTTCGACCTTCTGCAACAGTTGCTTGCCGACCCCGGTTCCTTGGCACTCAGGGTCCACCGCCATCTGACGCAACTTCACCGAACTGGAGGTCAGCGGTTTCGCGGAAATCACCGCGGCGAGCTGGTCGGAACCGTTTCGCAATCCAAAGTGCAGGTCAGCGTATTCGCCGTCCAATTCTTCCGCCGTCAACTTCAGTCCCAGCGGTTCGCGCAGCACGCGATGCCGTAGATCAAGAGCTTCTTGATACAGCGGTGTGCACCATTCGATTTCCAGGAATTCCAACCGATCGTCTCCCGGTCCAGTCCAACGTGTAGGTTCCTCTCGCGGCATCGACAGAAACCATTGTAGCGGACCGAGCGAGCGTTCACCCGCCAGCACACCCGTCAGCAGGCATTCATCCGATCGGGCTCATTCGTACTCGTCGAATTCGTCTGGATCGCCGCAAATCGGATCCAAAACCAGACCGCTCCACACGACCATTCGTCCGGCGGTGGGCCACAGAGCCAACACGGCCGCGATGGAAATCGCCGTAACAAGTTCGTCCAGCATCCACGGCAATTCGACTCGAGCCAGCAAACATCCGGCCGCGGAAAAGCAGGCGGCGGAGATCAACAAGGCGGATCGATAGGCCCACGCGATGCGGCGGCTGACCCGGCATGATTCATAAATGTTCCGGCTGGGGTTGTCCCACTGAGCGATGAAGCTGCGAAGCGCCACACCACGAGGGTAGTGACGCAAACCGTTGAGCAACGAATCAAATCGAGCTTGCCGATACAGGTGAGGCATTTGCCAGTGAATCAGACCACCGGCAACCAAAGCCACAACCGCCAGTCCGAACATCCACCACGGCGACAACCAAGGTGCCAAGCCTTCTCGCACGGACGCACGCAGTGACACGGAGTGCGCGAGGCTGGTTTGCAATGGGAACATCGCCAGGGCGATCAAGCTGGCTCGCAAGAAACGTCGCTCAACCGCCAGATTCGAAAGCTGCAATTTCCGGCGTGCGATCGCGGGATACCGATGCTTCACTCGAACGCCGAACGCACGTGCAAACAGCGGAAACACGAAGAGGCTGATTCCGATCACCAGCGTCGTTGCAACCACGGCATTCAAAACGCTGATGGTCGCACCGCTCACCGATGACAACACCAACAACAGTTGGATCGTCTCCGTCACCACACAAGCGAACGCTAAAGACAACGCCAAGGAACCAGTGGCAGCCAACGTCAACGCGCCGCGGCGCATCGAGACTCGGTTGGACGTGGAAGTAGTGGGTTTCCAGAGCAAGGGAACGTCCGGGTTGGCATCGCCAATTTCGATCGATCATGGACAGACAAAGTCGTCCAACTGAGCAATCTCAGGCGGAGTGAGGAAAAGGGATTCAAAGGGAGGAGAAGACGACGACGAATGTCGACCCGCTTTCCAAAACGCGTGATCATCCGTGGGTGCCCGCATTGCAGCGTTGGCTACCTCGGCCATGCGTTTAGGAAAGCGATGGCACCGACAAAACGGTGCGTCATCCAAAGCCGGGTGATTCGCGGAAATGCCAATGGAGTCTCCGCCATCACTCACAAGCTTGGGTCACATTAGTTTCCCAAATCCTTCATAGCAAACGTTTTGCGACGACACGGGGAATTCGAGCACCCCCTAAAAGGACAATCCTTTCAACCGTCACAAACGGTCGACTTTCGGCTGTGACCAAACGTGTCACAGGCCTGGCGAACAATCTTTTCAGTGAGACGTGACCCCCACGTCCTCTCGGCCTCCCGCCCCACTGACGAAGGTTTTTCGAATGACTCAGCTGTCCCTTTTCGACGCCATCGCACCGGTTTCTCCCGTGGTCGTCCCGGCTTCCGCAGTCACTGCATCGGAACCGGCGGCATCCTCCGCTTCAAAGCCATCGTCAGCCTCTTCGAATGACTCCGGCCGCACCGACGATTCGGGCACCTCGTTGCTGGCCCTCGCCGAATTGATTCGCGAAGGCCGTGAACAGCTCGCCGCTCACCGCGGCACCACTCAGCGTCCCATTCAACGCATCGGTGATTTGGCTCAAGCCGTTTTACATCGCCACGATCTGGTGGCACGTCGCCGGGCCGCTTCGCGTCAGAAAGCCAACGACTTTGACGCTGCCACGGACAACGTTCAGGTCGCTTCCTGATCGATGCCGATGGACTCTTCCGCGGAACGGTTGTTCCCGAGCCCTTTTTTCTTGCTCGGGGGGGACGCTGCTTTGGCGGAAGTGTCTTCCTTCTTGGCTTTCGCGTTCGATTCCGTTTTGGCTTTGGAGTCGCGTGCTGACTGAGCCTTGTGGCGACTTCGAATTCGCCATGCGGTCATCAAACATCCCAGCACAAAGCTGACTCCCGAACATCCCAACAACAGCAATGTCAGTGGGTATTCGCCACTGAAAAAGAGGATGGTCAGCGGCACCGCATCTTGGTTTTGGAAGGCCACGATGACGACGACCAAAACGGCGATCAACGACAACGACCAGCGAATTTTCTGAAGCATCGGGAAATCAGCGAGAGGGAAATCTGACAAAAAAGGGATTTGCTAGCAAATGTTTGCTAGGATCAAAGGACTGACCAAATGAGGCAGGCAACAAGACGATGCCAAACAGCATTTCCACCCCCAACGATCACGCTTCGAAACGTCAGGCCGCCAATTCGGGTGTCTTGGGCGCCCATGCTTTGGATCGAACTCCTCAGCAGCAAACCTTCGCGTTTTGGGAGGAACCTGCCATTGCCCGCCCGATGGTCGCTCCCCCAATCGGTTCTTCCACTGTAACCGCAAAACCCAAACGTCGTCACAAAGAGACACGCTTTGCCGTCCCGCAGACGGTTCCCGAAGAAGCCATTTCGTCCACCCCCGCAGCAGAGGTCACGGCGGAGAAAGTCGCTGCGGAAAAAGTCACTACGGAAGACGAACCCGCATCGCTGACCCGCGAAGCACTGCTGCAAAAGCTTCGTCGGCAAACCCAAGCCATCTCGGACCCGCTGGCCTCCTCCGAATCGATCGATTGCTTTTCGACCGGATCCAACGTGTTGGATTCTTGGTTGCCCGACGGCGGCATGCGCCGCGGCACGATCAATGAATGGATCTCCGAAACCGAAGCCGGTGGGGCGGGCACGTTGTCGCTGATCGCGGCCGCGAAACTGATGGGAGCCCATCACAACTCATTGCCACATCGCTCACCGCCTCATCGCTCGTCAACCTTCACGCACCGTGGGCCCACCACGCACAACGGCCCCTTGATCGTGGTGGATCCGGGCGGGCACTTCTACGCTCCCGCCGCAATTGCTTGCGGCATTCCCGCTGAACGAATCGTTTGGTGTCGAGTGACCAATCGCCGCGACGCGGTGTGGACCCTCGACCAATCTTTGCGATGTGGTTCCGTGGCCGCGGTGTGGTCCATGTTGCCATGGAACCTGGACGATCGAGACGCGAGACGATTGCAACTCGCGGCGGAAACCGGACAAACACCTGGACTGTTCGTTCGCACGGCTTCCGCGGGAAAGCGGCCTTCGTTTGCTTCCGTTCGTTGGCACGTCCGTTCGGTGCCCGCGGCGCCCGAGCAAATTGTTCCGCTCGCTCATCCGCGTTCCGCTTTGCCGCCGATCAATCTCAAACGTTCCCGCGACCTTCGGGTCACTCATGTCAGTCTGCCTCATGCCAAAGGCAACGTGACTCGCCAAGCCTTTTTGGCTCTGACTCCTGACGCGGCCATTCACAATTTGGATTCACGTCCATTCCTTGCCGCATCGTCCACCACAGTTTCCTCTCAACCCACCACTTCCACACTCGTGGGGACCTCCGACTCCGCAGACACATCCACGGCAAACACTCATGAAAAGGCTGCTGTGCATCTGGCTGCCCAATTGGCCCATCCAACGTCGACTCGCCGAGACAACAGCCAAACCCAACGAAACGCAAACTCCCGAAGCAACGAACGACGCGACCGTCGCCGTCGCGCGGGATAGCCCGCCTCTGATCCTGTGGCACCAAGACCCACGTCGCGGACGCATCGTTGCCGCCAGTTGTGCCAAGGCGGCGCGCCTCGGAGTGCGTTTGGGGATGCCGATCGCACAAGCCGTCGATCTGACCAGCTCACAAGCCACGTCGCCTGGTCAACCAAAACACCATGTTACAAAGCCGACCAGCAACCACGCGTCAGACACAACCAACGCACGTGCTGCCACTGCCGAACACGCTACGATCGACGAACACAACCGAGTGGCCGACCGACGGGCGTTGCATTCGCTCGCCACCGAACTGCAACATCACCTCTGCCCACAAATCGCGACCGAAACGTTGGACCGTTTCAAATGGTCAGGTCGTTTTCGCCATGATCCCGAAGCCTTGGTTGCGGAGATTCAAAGCGTCACGCATCTGTTCGGCAACGAAACCGATCTTTTGGCCGCCGCGGCCAGCATCCTTCAACGACGTGGACTGCGGGCACGACTGGCCATTGCCAGCACACTAGGAGCCGCGTGGGCACTGGCCAATCATGCCCCTTCGCATTCTCGCAAACCGGACGTGTCCGATCAAAACGCCCCTTCGTTCGACTTCTTCGTGGCACCACCGGAACGCACCCACGAAGCATTGCAAACGCTGCCGCCCTCGGCGTTGCGTTTGAATCCCACCGACGTGGAAACACTGCATCGATTGGGAATCGATACCGTTGGTTCACTGCTGCGATTACCACGCAACGGATTGGCGACCCGCATCGGTCATGGACTGTGCCAACGAATCGCTCAAGCACTGGGGGAGATCGACGAACCCATCTTGGCAATCGACTTGCCGACCGAGCACGCGGCTGAACTGGAACTGGAATATCCCACCGACGCGGTCGACCTCCTTCGAGATCGCATCATTCGGCTGATTGATTCCGCCACGCAAAACCTGCGTCCACTCAACCGCGGCGTTTTGCGTTTGCGATGCCAAGTCGAGTTCACGGAATCACCGCCGGTGACTTTGGAATCGGGATTGTTCTCGCCCACGTTGGATCTGAATCACCTCAGCAACTTGATGATCGGAGCTTTTGAATCTCACCACATTGCATCCAAAGTTTCGCATCTTCGAATCGGTGTCTTGCAAGACGCTCCGTTGGCGAGCACGCAACCTTCCATCTTCGGTCCCGGTTTCGAAAACGATGCCCAAACCGATTGGACGCGGCAAACCGACGTCGCGAGATTGATCGATTCGTTGAGCGGGCGTCTGGGCGAGGACGCTGTGCGTGGTGTTCGCATCAACCGTGACCCGCTGCCTGAAAATGCGGTGACGGAATTCCCGCTGACACAATCCCGCGGTCGCAAACTGGCAACCGCTCGGCCCAAACGAAACCGTTCCAAACCACGTTCGGGAAATCAGCCACCGGATTCACCTCTTCCGCGAACCGGGCATCGTGCGGGTGTGCCCACCGCAACGGATGCCGGCCGCCGCCCGCTGCAATTGCACACATCGCCCCAACGAATCACGCCCCTGAGTCACGGCAAAGAGCCGGTTCCCGAAAACCAATTCCCACCGCGATTCCGATTCCGCGGTCGCGTTTGGGACGTGCGTCAACACTGGGGCCCGGAACGGATCGAAACGCGGTGGTGGCAGGGCCCCATGATCCGCCGAGATTACTTTCGGGTGGAGCTTCAAGACGGGACGCGGTGGTGGATTTTTCGCGACTTGAACCAACCTGCGGATTGGCAACTTCACGGTTGGTTCGATTGAATCCAGGCATCCGGCTCGGCATCAACAAAACCCCGCCCGAAAACCCCGCCCGTTGGGGACGCCCCGCGACTTGGTGGGACGGCCAAAGTTTGCAAAAAACCGCGGCCGCGGACCTCCAACGCTCGGATTGAAACCGTGATCCCCACCAGCCATAATGGTTGCACCGGATCGAGCGAAAGAAAGTCCCCGCCTTTTGCTTTTCCTCCGCATGTTCCAAGGCATGCGGACGCTCCATCCTCCCGCCTTTCTCCCCCCGCCTCATGCCTGCCAAACCATTCCCAGTGAATGCGCTTGTCCGATTTGTGCTACTCGGATGTTGCTCGCTTGGGGCGATGCCCGCTTTGGCGGTCGAGAAGTCTCCGGCGTCCGCACCGACTCTGCAGGAACTGAAAACTGAAGGTGCTCGTCAATCGAAGTACTTGCACCCAACCTCGCGTTCGACGCCGACCGAGACCCCGGAAGCTGACCTGGCCACGTTTCAGGAAACCATTGCTCCGATCTTGGAAGCATCCTGCATCGACTGCCACAACGATGACAACACGGAAGGCAACATCTCCATCGAATCCTTGGATCCCAATCTGCTGGAAGGAGACGATGTCGATTGGTGGGTGGAAGTGTTGGCGGTGCTGAACAACGGCGAGATGCCACCGCCCGAAGACATGGAAATGGACGACGCCGATCGCCGAACCATCGTCGAGTGGTTGTCGGGCGAAGTTCAAACGGCCTCCATGTTCCGTCGAGCCACCGGTGGGCACTCGTCGTTTCGCAGGCTGACGCGATACGAAACCAACTACGCACTGCAAGACTTGCTCGGTCTGCCCAACCAATTTGCCGGTGATCTCCCGCCGGAAGCTCACTCCGACGATGGTTTCCAAAACAGCTCCGAGATGCTTCACATGTCGGTGAAGCAACTTGAAACCTACCAAACGCTCGCTCGCCAAGCTCTGCGTCGCGCGATCGCTTTGGAGGAACGCCCCGCACCGCTTCACTGGAGCATCAGCATGCGGGACGCCAGCCAAATTGATTGGAAGCAACAACAAGCCTCCGTGGACCAAGCCGCTGAAAAGCTGAAGGACGATCCCGAAAAGCAGCGAGCCAAAATAGAAGAAATGCGAGCCAGCTTTCTTCGGCCAACCAACCAAACTCACTATCGCAATCTAAAAACCGGAGCCAATGTCCCGACGAGCTGGGCTTATCAAGGGGCTCGTTATTCCTTCGCCCCCGAAGAGGCTCCCACGGTCATGCCGCCGGACTTTGACCATGTGGCCATTCTGCCGGGAGCACGCAGTCGCCGATTGATCGTCGAACTGGGCAACCAAATTCCCGACACCGGCGTCATGCGAGTGCGTGTCCGAGCCGCACGTGTGCTCAAGGACGGGCAAGCCGCCGATTCGTTTCCGCCGAGTCTGCAATTGGAATTTGGCTGGCGTGCCAGCAACGAAGGCCGGGCCGACATGCGAGTCAGCGACGCCGACATTCCCATCACCGCTACCGTGGACGCACCGGAGATCTACGAATTTGAGTTTCAGCTGGGCGACATCTACCCACGCAACTCCGTCCGAAAAACCTCCCCGATGGGAAAGATGCCCAACCCTTCGGAATACATTCGGTTCGTCAACAGTTCGGTTTCGGATCAAGCCGTTCAAATTGACCATGTTGAAATCGTCGCCCCGGTGATCACGCAGTGGCCTCCCGAATCGCACACGCGAATTTTCTTTGATAGCCCACACCGCGAAAACGAAACCCGCTACGTCAGCGAAGTTCTGGCTGCCTTCATGCGGAAAGCGTGGCGTCGTCCTCCCACACCCGAAGAACTGCGTCGCAAAGAACAGCTCTTCCGCACGCTGCGTCCGCATTGCGGTTCAATGGAAGAGGCCGTCTTAGAGGTGCTATCGACCGTACTGGCGTCGCCTCACTTCTTGTACGTCGTGCGGACGAAGTCACCGTCCACGGATTCCGATTCGCAAACGGCGATGGCATCGTCACCCAAGCTGACACCGCACGAACTAGCAACGCGATTGTCTTTGTTTTTGTGGTGCAGCATTCCAGATGATGAACTGCTGACTCTGGCTAGCACCGGAGCGTTGCAAGAACCAGACGTCCTTCGGGAACAAGTGCAACGCATGCTGGCAGACCCCAAATCGCGACGTCTCAGCGAGCAGTTCGTGCACCAATGGTTGGACATGCAGTTACTGGATTTCCTCAACATCAAGGAAACCACACCAAGACTGAACACGCCATTGAAAGAAGCCATGCAGGAAGAACCCATCGCTTTCTTCCACGAGTTGCTGCAACAGGACGAAAGCGTGTTGCAATTCATTCACGCCGAATTCGCGATGTTGAACGAACGACTCGCACGGCACTACGGATGGAACACCGTGCATGGCAACCATTTTCGCCGTGTCCCCATTGGATCCGATCCACGACGAGGCGGTTTGTTGACGCAAGCTGGCCTGTTGGCAATGAACTCCGCCGGCGCGGATTCACACCCGCTGAAGCGTGGCGTTTGGTTGCTCGAAAGCATCCTGAATGATCCGCCACCGCCGCCCCCACCGGCCGTTCCTGAAATTGACCTTGCCGATCCGCGAATCGCGGAGATGACGCTGATCGAACGCATGGCTGATCACCGCAACCATCCGGCGTGCATGTCATGCCATTCCAAAATCGATCCTTGGGGCATCGCGTTTGAAAACTACGACTCGGTGGGTCGCTGGCGAACCAAGATCAACGACAAACCCGTCGTCGCATCGGCCACGTTGTTCAATCAACAAGAACTCGCGGGTATCGATGGCTTGAAGCGATACCTACTCAGTGAGCGACAAGACCAGTTTGTCCGCGCGCTGGTCCACAAGCTCGCAACCTATGGGCTGGGTCGCCCCCTCACATTCGCGGACCATGCCCACATCGACCAGATCACAGCCGAAGTCCGCAAACGCGGCGACGGCTTGTCGACGATGGTTCAACAAGTCGCCACCAGCGATCTGTTTCAATCCAACTGATTCAATCGCCCCACCTTCACGCCATCCGAATTGCCAACGAAACGTCCGAAGGATTCTGCCATGACATCGCCACTGAACCGATTGGATCGCCGTCGCTTTCTTCGCGGTACCGGGGTCGCTCTCGCCTTGCCGTGGCTGGAGTGTGCACGCCCTAATTCAGCGTTCGGCACGGAAACTGTCAGCAATCCTAAACGTCTGGCGTGTTTCTACTTTCCCGATGGCGTTCCGATGCCTTTGGCCGAAGACCCCGCTCACCAAGATTGGTCTTGGTTTCCGCATGGCGGCGGATCGGAGTTCACATTCACTCAGTGCATGACGCCCTTTGAATCGTTGCGAGAGGACCTCAGTGTGCTGTCCGGGTTCTCCCATCCCAAGTCACGCAGCGTTCATGGTCACTCCAATGCCGATCAATTCTTGACGGCAGCCGACACCGGATCCAACGGTCCCTACGAGAACAACATTTCGCTGGACCAAATCGTTGCGGAACATGTTGGTAACCAAACACGTTACTCGTCGTTGGTGATGTCCACCGACGGAGGCACCGGGACGCCGCGTGGGACGCACACGCTGTCGTTCAATCGCAATGGACGCCCGATCCCAGCGGAGAATCGCCCCAAGCGGATCTTCGACATGTTGTTTGTCAAAAGCGACAACAACGCCGCTCAACGTTTGGCACTCAGCCAAAGTGCATTGGATGATCTGTTGGCCGATGCCAAGGCACTTCGCAAAACACTGTCGGCCAATGACCAATCCAGCCTGGACGAATACTTGGACTCCGTTCGCGAAGCGGAGATCAAGGTTGAAAAGGCCAAACACTGGCTCAACACGCCACTGCCAACCGTCGATGCAGACCATCTGAATTTGAACGTCACTCCGGACGAACCACGTCAGTATCTGCAGACCATGTTCGAGTTGATCTACCTCGCGTTTCGGACCGATTCGACTCGTGTGGCGACCTATCAAATTGGACGTGAAAACGGTGTCGGAATCAGCGATCACTTGGCACGTGCGGTTGGATTCAATCTCTCGCACGCTTTGTCACATGAAACCAAGAACCCCGGTGGCTGGAAAAACTTCGGCATCTACTGCCATTTTCTGAACGAAGAGTTCGCCCGTTTCCTCACGCGATTGAAAGAGACCGCCGAACCCGCCGGAACCGGATCGATGCTCGACAATACCATGTTGCTGTACGGTTCCGCGTCCAGCGCTTTCCACCTTTCGAGAAACTATCCGTTGGTGCTGGCCGGTGGCAAGAACATGGGTCTCCAACATGGCAAGTATCTGAACTTTGCCGGAGCCAACCCGCAGGGCGGAGCATGGGACGGCGGGCGAGAACCGTGGCAACAAGAGATCTCGCACGAAGATCGACCGCTGTCAAATTTGTTCGTCACGATGCTGCAGCAACTCGACGTGCAAACCGAACAATTCGCGGACAGCGACGGCAAGGTGAATGAATTGGTCGCTTGAGAAAGTCAGCCGAACCAGTGCAGACTTTTCAAAATTGTCCTGGACACTTCTGCGTGGTCTCAAGCACGTTCTCGTTGCGTCACGCCAGAGTCGAAGACGCAATCGATCAGCGGTTCGGAATGTCTGACGTCGAAAAGGCGTCAGGCAGCAACTCAGAAAGACGACGCATTTGTTGATCACCGTCGATCACGTCAATCGTGTAGACGAACAAATCGGAACCAAACTCAGCCAAGACCTGGCGACAGGCACCGCAGGGCATCGCACCACCGATGCTGGCAATTGCAACCGCGTGGAACATTCGGTAACCACCCGCGACCGCCGTGCAGACCGCTGTTCGCTCCGCACACTGTGTCAGCGAATAACTGGCGTTCTCAACGTTGCAGCCTTCCACAATCCGACCGTCATGGGTCAGCAGTGCGGCACCCACATAGAAATGACTGTGCGGTGCATAGGCATGGTCTCGCGCCGAGATCGCCGCATGGATCAACCGTTGAACCTCTTCGTCAGAGGGAGGATCGATCTCGGACGTTTGGCTGTGGACATCGGTCATGGCAGGATAAAGAGACAAGGATGTAGACTCGCCGAAGAGAGGAGCTGATTCCGCCATCATTCCTCATTAGAGTACCCAGATCCCTCCGTGAAGCAATGCGGCAGAGCGTAAGTTCGACTCCTCCGGCGACATTCTAATCTCTTCTCACCATCGCTTGCCGCAAAGTCATCCTGAACGTCCCACTCACCCAAAAATTGACATCTCCCATCTCACCGCCTCAGGGGAGCTCAACCAGCGACTCGCAATTGTCCTGGCACGAAGTTCTCCCTCACGGCATGCCACGAAGGATTCGCAGCACGGTGAAGGATTCAGAAATGCCGTCCGCGCGGTACATTGGTTCATTCTGCTGAGCTGTCCCCCTTGGAATTCTCTCCGCGCATCATGACTTCACGTTCAACTCTCGTTGCTGACATCTCCACCCGCTGTCACCGTCCGCGTTGCCACCGTTATTGCTTCCACGGTCACTCCTTCCAAAGTCATTGTGGTTGGCCCGCCGCATTGATTGTGATGCTGCTTGGATTGACCTTCGGACTCCATCACGCAAGTCGCCTTCATGCTGACGATGCCGCACAGGTGAGTGCCCGGACACTTTCCAAAGCCTTTCGTGATGCGGCTCGCCAAGCCACTCCTTCCGTCGTCACCGTTTCCTCCTACGGCCAAAACGACACGTCCTCGAACAATGCGTCGTCCGATTCGCAAGATGGATCAGATGATTTCCAAGAGGACCTTCCGAATGAACAAGTTCAACCGTCGCCACCGAGGGAATTTGAAGATGGCAAGTATGAGCTGACGGGCCTGGGTTCGGGGGTGATCATCAATCCGTTTCACGACGCGAGCGATGACGATGCATTGGAAAGCTCCAATCAATACTGGGTGATGACAAACAATCACGTGATCAACAATGCGAAGAAAGTAACCATCCAATTCCCAGACGAAACCGAACTTGTGGCCGAAAAAGTGCATGGCGATCCAGCCAGCGATATCGCGGTGCTTCAGGTGACTTCCGATGAACCTTTGACCGTCGCCCAATACGGCGATTCAACGACGCTGGACATCGGTGATTGGGTGCTGGCGATCGGCAGCCCTTTTAAACTGGAAGCCACAGTGAGTGCGGGCATCATCAGCGCGAAAAACCGTATTCTGAAACAGATCCGACGGAGCCGTTTGCTGCAGACCGATGCGGCGATCAATCCAGGCAACTCCGGCGGCCCTTTGGTCGACCTGGACGGCAACGTGGTCGCGATCAACACCGCCATCGCGACTCGCAACGGAAGTTACCAAGGCATCGGGTTTGCAATTCCAATTGACCAAGCCAAATGGTTGGCTCGAGAGCTGGCAAAGTATGGCACCGTGCGTCGCTCGACGCTTGGTATCACGACCGCGGAGCTGACCGCCAAAATTGCCAAGAAAGTTCGCTTGCCCGAAGGGCTTGGCGTGCTGGTCTACGAGATCATTCGCAACAGTGCCGCGGACCGTGCTGGCCTGAAACAACTGGACGTCATCACCGAATTCGCGGGCCAGCCGGTTCACAAACCGATTGATCTGCGGGACGCCATTGAGCGTCAACCGGTTGGATCCAAGCAATCATTCAAGATCATTCGCGGTGGCGAAGAAATGGAACTGGAAGCGACGCTCGCTCCGGTTGACGACCCCACCGCATCCCCCGGCGAAGAAGAATAGTCGCCGGGCGTCGATTCACGTCACCGGTCCAAGCAAGCCACGACGCCGGTCACTCGGCGGCGGCTCGTTTGGGCAACACCCAATCGGGACGAGCGAAGTGACACGTGTACCCGTCGGGATATCGCTCCAAGTAATCCTGATGCTCGGGCTCGGCTTCCCAAAAGTCACTCACCGGTTCGACCTCGGTGACCACTTTCCCGGGCCATAACCCCGACACATTCACATCGGCGATCGTATCCAGAGCCGTTTGCTTTTGCGTCTCATCGACATAGTAGATCGCTGAGCGATAGGACGGGCCTCGGTCGTTGCCCTGACGGTTGGGCGTTGTCGGGTCGTGGATTTGAAAGAAGAACTCCAGCAACCGCCGATAGCTGATTTGCTCGGGATCGAAAAAGATCTCGATCCCTTCGGCATGGTTGCCGTGGTTGCGGTACGTGGCATTGGGGACTTCGCCACCGGTGTAACCCACGCGGGTTTTCTCGATGCCGGGGAGCTTGCGAATCAAGTCCTGCATTCCCCAAAAACATCCCCCCGCCAATACAGCTCGTTCGCTCATTTTTCCGTTCCAAAGTCAAAAGAAATTTGTCGCACAACAGGCGGTCGCACCATGACGCAGGCCGCAGGAGACGAGTGCGTCCGGTGGAACCGGACCTACGGTTGCGGTGCGTCCGGTGGAACCGGACCTACTGGGACGCATCCCATCATAGGCACCCGACCAGCCGTCACTTCCCGATACAGAACCGGCCAAACACTCGATCCAAAATGTCATCGGTATAAACCTGCCCGGTGACCTCACCGATCGCCTCCACGGCCAATCGCATTTCCGCCGCGACCAATTCGTGACCAGCCGATTGCTCCGTCCACACAATCGCCTGCTGCAAATGCTGCGTGGCGGATGCGAGCGACTCTCGGCAGCGTGCCGCGGTACCGATGACGTTCCCCGTCTCGCCAGCGTCTCGCGTTTCGGCAAAGGAATGTAACCGATCAAGCAACATGTCCAAACCGAATCCAGATTCGCTGCTGACCGCCAAGTCGGCTTGGATCGCTTCCGCCTTCCAATCGCTCGGCAACAAATCTCGTTTCGTGGCCACACAAATCAGCTCGGCTGACTGTTTTGCAGTTTCGATCGACAAGCCCGATTGCTTCAACTCGGCAAAGCTCGGATCGCCTGACGCGTCAATGCACCATAAATGCACGTCAGCGTTTTGTGCCGCTTCGGTCGCTTGTTGCTGTGCCTCGGCCGAGATCGTCGCTTCCGGGTCAGTGTCCTCACGCGTCTCGATTCCGGCGGTGTCAATCAGCAAAAACCGTTGACCGCGAACGACCAATTCAACGGTCACCAAGTCTCGCGTCGTCCCGGCTTGATTTGTCACAATCGCGGATTCGGATCGCGTCAACGCGTTCAACAAACGGCTCTTACCCGCGTTGGGCAAGCCTCGCAGGATCACGCGAATGGCTTCGGATCCGCCGCCTCGTTCATTCATTTGATCCCGAGTCGTGTTGAGCTGATCACAAAGCTGTGCCAGACGCTGCACCAGTGCCTCGTCCGAGATGAACTCAATGTCTTCATCGACGAAGTCCAACCCAGCTTCCACGTCAGCGATCAAATCCAACAACGTCGACCGGGCTTCTTGCAACGGACGCGAAAGATTGCCTGCCAACTGCGAGAGCGCCTGATCCAACGTCCCGCGATCTTCCGCTTCGATCACTCCCAAGACCGCTTCCGCTTGGGTCAGATCCAAACGTCCTGCCAAGAAAGAACGCATGGTGAATTCGCCCGGTTGTGCCGGACGGGCTCCCGCTTCAATCGCTCGGTCCAAGCTCGATTGCAGCAGCGGCAGGGAACCAATCAAATGCAACTCGGCGGACGGTTGCCCCGTGTAGCTGCAGCCTGTTGGCCACACCAACAGATCCACCTCGATTTCGCCGAGCGGTTGGCCGAGATCCAACGAGCGCGACGTCCGAAAAGATCGCGATGGCAACGGGTCGTCATTCAACAACCCCATTCGCCGCAGCACGTCCATGCAATCAAACCCAGACAGTCGCACGATGCCGCGAATCGCCGGGGTCACCGGCGAAGCAATGGCTGCGATCGTGTCATCCGCCTGCGAGATCACCGAGACGCCATGCCCACACTGGCCATGGCCGCTTCCGCGCCGGATGGCGATGATTGCTTCGCGGGCTGACGTGCAAGCTTGGACGCACCCGTCGTTTGACTCGGGCCGGCTTCCTTCAATGCATCCAACACCATTTGTTGCGACACCAAGTCTCGCAGCACGATCGGCTCTTCGGGCGACTTGCCGGGATAGATCGCAAGGATAGGAATCGAACGGCTTTGAAGCTCTTTCAGCTTGGCTTCAATCTCTTCGTCTTGATCGGTCCAGTCGGCCAGCATTGGCACCGCATCCAACTCTTCGATCAACTGACGAGTCGGCTCGGTGTTGAGCGCGACGTTGTAGTTCACGATGCAGTTCACGCACCATTTGGCAGTGAAGTCAATCATGACCGTGCGTCCTTCGGCTTGCAGTTGCTGCAACTTGGCCTCGTCGTAAGGCTGCCAAGCAATCGTCTTCACGCCCTCGGCAGGTTCCGGCGCGGGGCCTAACCAACTGAACGCGGCGACACCAATGACAACCGCCGAAACCACGCCACCAGCCCAAGCGTACAAACGCGAGGTCAAACTTCCCCAGTTGGGAACTTTGCCAATCATCCAACAACCGAACCAAACACCGATCAACGCTACGAACACTGGCAGCTTGTGATCATCACTGAACTGATTGAAGAAGAACGCCACCGTTCCAAGGAACAGGAACGCCAAGAACTCCTTCAACGTTTCCATCCACGTTCCCGGTTTGGGCAACCAAGCCACCAAAGCAGGCCAAATTCCAATCAGCAGATAGGGCAATGCCATGCCGATGCCGACCGTCATGATCACCGCCGTGGTTTGCAGACTGGTCAAAGCAAACGTCAAACCCAAGATGCCGCCCAACAGCGGTCCGCTGCATGGCGTCGCCAAGACGGTCGCGAAAACACCTTTGAAGTAGGCTCCCGTGTAGCCTTCCCGTTGCTGCAAAGATTGCGACGTCTTGCCCGCGGCCATCCCGGGCACGGGAATCTCCCACACGCCCAAGTAGCTCAGCGCCATCGCGAACATCAACAACGTCAGTCCCAAACGCACGGGGAAGTAAGTGAATTGCTGCCCCCAGTTGAACGACAACGCCACCGCCAGTGCCGTCAACACGGCAAAGACAGACAAGATGCCGACCGCGTAGACCAAGTTCAGCAAGAAGATTCGCTTGCGATCTTCGCCTGCCTGCTGGACAAAGCTCATCACCTTCAAGCCCACAACGGGCAACACGCACGGCATGAAGTTCAAGATCACACCGCCGATAAAAGCGAATAACAACGTGGCTCCAAAGCCGTTGCTTTTCTGCATCTCTTCGGCGTCTGGTCCGACCGACGCATCCGCAACTTCAGCCGCAGCTTTTGTCGTCGCCGCAGCGATCGCTTCTTCCGATTGAGATGCATCACCAGCATCCGCGATGGCCTGTGCCGGTTCGGTCGCCGATGGTAGAGCATCGGTTTTTGGTTGGGATTGGGCGTTCAACGCAGCATTCGCCTGCGGATCAACCCACTGAATCGTGGCCGCGTCATCCAGCACCAGCACGCGTTTTTTCGCGGCGACTTGCATCACAACGGGCGAGTCCGATGCGGTCGCCTCTTCGACCACATTCACGACCGTTTGAAATTCAAACGCTTTGGGTTGCTGGCAACTGTCATCCGTGCAGGCTTGATAAGCGATTCCGCCGACCAACTTGTGCTCACCGGCCTCAGCATCGCTTGGGATGGCAACGGGCAACGTCCAAGTCACGTTGCCTTTGTGATAAGTCACACCGGGCAACAGGTCATAGTCGATCGGCGCGGACTTCGTTTGTGGAGCACCGACCATCAATCCTGACTTCTCGCTGACAACGAAATTTGTCTTGGATTGCTCGTCGTCCACGGCGGAGGTGTAAACGTGATAGCCAGCATCCGGAATCGCGGTGAAGCGAAGCAACCCAGTTTGTCCCGGTTGCAAATTGGGCGTCAGGTTGATGGCTTCCCATCGCACCACGTAGTCTTCGTCGCGAAAGGTTTTCTTCAGGTTGACCGGATGTGCTTTCAAACTAGCCGGATCTTTGGCGTTCGCGGAAACCATGACCGGCGAATTTCCAGCCTTCGTTTCACCAACGAACTTTGCCGTGAGTGTTTCTTTAACGGGCATACACGCACCGCCCGTCATGCAGGCGAGCGCATCGACGCGAATTTCTAGATCGCCTAGTTCGCTGATTGAGGTGGTTTGATCGGTCAGCTTCGCGGTGGCGGTGAAGGTGACTTTGTCTTCGAACTCTTCCACGGTGATCCCGCCGAAGTCTTGCGAGACGCTTCGCAGGGGTTCACGGTCGCTCTTCCATTCGCCGGCGATGGAGACCGATTGCGAATCAGCCAAACTCAACTTCGTTGGTTTCGGACCGCCTTTGGGCTGAGTGGTGGAATAGAGATGCCACTTGGGTTGCAACGTGACGTCGACGCGAATTTCGATTTCACCTTCGTTCGCGCCGGGTCGATAGCTCGCAGTCAGATCCGCCGGATCGTCGGTCTGCAATGCATTGGTGGCGGAGTCGAAATCGTCGAGCGAAAAGTCCGAGAACAACCCCGTCACATCCGGCTTGTCCGCACGCGCAGGCACCACAACCAAGGCGACCAGCAGCGTCGTCAGGAACGCGGGGAAGAACAGCCCTAGGCTGCGAATAACTCGAGGTTCCGAATAGCGATCCATCGAAATCAACCTCCGACGAGACAATGCAATGAGATGAAGAGGCATCGAACCCCATCGTTCGACCGAAATGAGTCCCGTAGCTTAGCAAAAGTGGCAAACTGAATCGATCAAGCCGGAAATTCGTGCTCCCAGCCGTTTGGGCGAGGCGTGAAACACTCGCCGACGCAGCCCGATCCACTCCACCCAGTTCGCCAAGCTCACCCAAGCGTTGATACGCATCAAACTGTCGCCCAGTGCGACTTCCTCGGGTGAAGGGCTCTGCAATCGAAATGGGCCCTGTTGCGTGTGATCCGCCATTTTCGTTGAGCTGAATGGCATCAAATCATGTTCCGTCCGCTTTTGCTCCCACCGTGCCTCGCACTGATGAGCGTAGGCCCGCACGGCCCAGGCCAGGCGAACGCTGTGGACGGCACCATCGGCCGCCGTTTCCAATTGCACCGTTTCCAATTGCGCCGGAAAGCTGCCTGCCCAACGAGCCAAGTCCATGATCGGTAGATCCCAGTCCATCGAATCATGGTCGATGATGCCGGTGACTCGAGTCCGGCCCTCGTCGAAAAACACATGTTCGCGATGCACATCTCTTAGCACCCAACTCGATCGCCACGGCGACGGTTCATCATTCGAAGAATGAACGGAGTGCATCTCGCAATACGTGCTGAGCTCCGATTCCAATCGCGGGTGAACGGTGGCGGCATGTCGCCGCAACACTTCGGTTGCGCGTGACATCTGGTTTGCCAACTCTTCCATCCGATCAGGCGTGCGGCCGAACGTTGCCGCAGACACTTCTTCTTGGATCGCCCTGGCCAACAAAGCTGACCACTCCGCCGTCGTGCCGGGCAACTTCGAAACCATCGGCGACATCAACCACGAACGGATCGAACGCAAGCGTTCAGCACGATCTCGCAAACAACGCGGCAGCATGGCCGCCGTTGTCGGGAACGTCGATTCCGCTGCATCGTGACCCGCAGGTGATGGCAGATCCAGCAAGCATGCATGGGCCGCCGCGATGGCTTCGGCCCCAAGACGAATCAGCGTTTCGCTGTTTGGCGACGGATCAGCGGGAAACGCAGCCGCCTCCTCGTCATCACACGGTCGCCCGGCGACCCACGGCGAACACTGCCAACGAAAGGATGCATCGTTAACGAAGTAACGACCGTCCGACGTGACCAGAGGCGAGGGCAGCAACCCGTGCGTGTTAGAAACACCATCCAGCAGCGGCTCAGGTTGCTCGTGCGATGAATCGAACCAAGTTGGACTGGCGGCCTTGCTCGCTTGCTTCGCCAAAGAGTCTTTCAACTGGTGGGCAAAGGCATGCCAGCGAGGCGGAGGCGACAGCGCAGGCAACGCCTTGAGCGCGAAGCAAAAGGGTTGGGCGGCGGGTCGAACACGATAGACTCGCCCGCCGCTGAACCCTGAGTTCCACGAATCGATTTCGAGCGATGCCGCGTCTGGAAACCAGCATCGTGCGATTCGTGCAACGTCCAAATTCGGTCACTCGGTTTTGATGAAGCTTACGATCGTCTGTTCAGGAATCGGCAATTTTAGCAACGGTGCGAACTCCGCGGTTTGCTCATCGACCTCGTTCAAACAATCCGTCAGCTGTTCAATGTTCATGCCGGTCAAACGCTCGCAAGCGCTTTGGAATTTGTCTTTCTCGTGCCATTCCTCTTCACTGCACGAAGGCAACAACGACGCGAGTGCCACGCAAGCTGCGCCGCGAGCTGGCTTGCCCAATTCCAGCAACTGTTCCATTTCGGTGTGCTGAGCGATCAGGGACACGAATTCCTCGGGCAAGTTCCAACGTGTGGCCAAAACGGCGGCGGCATCAGCGTGATTCCAACCGAACATTTCCTTTTCCAAACCACTGAGCCGCTTGCCTTCGGCGGCGCGTTTTTCGACGAGGGCTTCGTATTCGGTGGGCAGTTCTTTCAGCAACAACGGGATGGCCATGTCCTGCAACAAGGCTCCCGCGAACAGGTCTTCGGAATCCTCCAAACGAAGAACGCGTCCCATCTTTCGGGCAAAGATCGCTCGACGCAGCGAGTCTTGCCAAAGTGCCTTCAAATCGAACGGACCAAACTTGGGATTGGGGATCACGCTGAAGACGGCGTTCCAAAGTGCGAAGTTCACGATCGCGCGAGACCCAACCAAGGTGATCGCTTGAGGCACGCTCATGATTTCGCGGCTGAACCCGAAGTAAGACGAGTTCACAAAACGCAGAACCTGGCCCATCAAGCCGGGGTCCGCTTCAATTGGTTTGGCGAAGTCCGCCGGTCCCGCTTCTTCTTTCTGGGACAGTTGCAACAAGCTGATGGCGCTGTGGGGCAGGGCAGGCAGAATGTCGACATGGAAAACATCTTCCAGGTTGGTGCTTTCAGCGACGGTTGGCATCGATCTTGTCTCGTGGGTCAATGGTGTGGTTGGCCTCCGCATGTAGGAGCATCATGCGGTTTCGATTCCGAAGGCAAATCAAACTTAGGACACAAATCCACTTCTGGACTTTGCTCCATGGATTCCTGGTTGGTTGCTCGGCGGATGTTCAACTTTCGCTGTGAGCCTTTGCCGGTCCTAGCGATTGTGCCGTCACCCGCGGATCTGAAATTTCAGACGTCGTCATCGCTCCCCATGCGTTGTGATTTGGCAACCCATGTTGCGTGTGCTCCACGGCCCTTCGGTCGATCCTGGAGTGCGGTGAAGCATGCAAACCTCTTTGAGAACAGCACTTAAGAGGACAAACACTGGCCGACGCTCACCGTGGTCTGCCGCGTGCATGGATGCGGACCATGGAATTCGTTCGTCATCGTCACCATCCAATCCGAAAGTGCGCCTGGGCGCTGCGTGGGTCGTTTGCGCGTTGTCGCTCGAGCCTCCTTGGTTGGCCCACGGCCGTTGAAGCGGTCGACGCCTCTTTCTATTGGCGTCGCCTTCGCCGCACCGCTTGTTTGGCGGGTCTGCTTGGTGTGATCAATGCGGTCAGCGGCATGTCGGGCTCAGTTCCCGCAACGCCTCCACCAGCGAATCCGCAAACAACGTCTGTCTCGAGCACAACCTTGATGGCAAGCACACCATCGGTCGACGCGGCAGACCGAGAAGCCGCGTCTCGTGAACGCACTGCGGCAACTTCAGAAGAGCGAATTTCCATTGGTCCACGGTCGGTGCCACCGGTCGGATGGCGTCGCACCGCGAACGGTTGGGAACACGTGTCGGAATGGCCTTCTGCACACACCCCACTAAAGGGGATCTCTGCCCAAGTGTCCATCTCAGATCGGATCGTTTCGCTGGAGAAAAGTGAACCCGCTCATTTGCGTCACTGGATGGATCGACTCCGCGCAACCCACCCCGTAATCATCGCACTGGGACAGATCGCTTGCGTGGGATTGCTCCTCGGCGGCGGGTGGGTGTTTCGCACCAAAGTTTCGCCAGACAGGACGACTTCTGCTCCGAACCAGCTCGCATCGTGACTCGCTCGATTGCGCTGAATCGTTTGAAATAGCGAGAAAACGGTGCGTTTAGCTGTCGCTTGCTAGGGCCGCTGCGATGCCGTGACCAAACGTGTCACGCCGGCACCGAATACTACTCGTGTGACGGCAAGACCACTTCTCGCGGTCTTGTTCTCAACCCGTCCCGTGTCGTGGAAAAGGTGTCTGGCTTTCATTGCCGAGACACGCTGCCGCGATACGATCGACCTTGCATTCACAAGGATCGCGGTGTCCCTCTCGCTTCAGTTCAGCAGGACATTGGAAAGGTCGGATTGGGAATTCAAAACGAGTATCGAAACAGAATTCAAACGTTGTTCAGGGAATAAAGGAATCAGGACATGGCGAAGAAACCTCGCACAGCAACCGCTGCACAAGCCAAGGGCGTGAAGCTGGATCCCGGGATGAAAACCATCTTGGAGAAAGAACCCGGACTGAAGACCACGTTGCAGCAAATCGAGAAGTCATTTGGTGATGGGGCCATCATGCCCTTGGGTGCTTCTCAGAAGCTGACGATCGACTGCATCTCAACAGGCAGTCTCAGCCTCGACATGGCACTCGGTGGACAGGGCATCCCTCGCGGTCGGATCATCGAAGTGTTCGGTCCCGAGTCGTCCGGTAAAACGACGCTGGCACTCCACATTGGTGCGGAGGCCCAAAAGGCCGGCGGCATCGCAGCCATCATCGATGCCGAGCACGCGTTCGATCCGAGTTGGGCGAAGAAGCTCGGCGTGGAACTGGACAGCTTGCTGGTCAGCCAACCGGGCAGCGGCGAAGAAGCGATGCAGATCTGTGAGATGCTGGTCAAATCCAATGCGGTCGACGTCATTATCGTTGACTCGGTCGCGGCTTTGGTTCCCAAGGCGGAACTCGAAGGCGAGATTGGCGACAGCCACGTGGGCCTGCAAGCTCGCTTGATGAGCCAATCGATGAGGAAGCTGACCGGTGCGATCGCGAAAAGCAAATCGGCCGTGATTTTCATCAACCAAATTCGCGAAAAGGTCGGCGTGATGTTCGGTAGCCCGGAAACCACACCCGGCGGTCGGGCACTCAAGTTCTATTGCTCGTGCCGAATCGATGTGCGTCGGATCGGCAGCTTGAAAGATGGTGAGGAACAAGTCGGTCAACGCGTCAAAGCAAAGATCGTGAAGAACAAGGTCGCGCCCCCGTTCCGCATCGCCGAGTTCGACATGATGCACTCCAACGGCATCAGTTACGAAGGCGACTTGTTGGATCTGGGAACCGAGAACAAAGTCATCAACCGCAGTGGTTCTTGGTTCAAGTACGGCGACACTTATCTGGGACAAGGCAAGGAGAAGGCGCGTAACTTCTTGATCGAGAACCCCGATGTCTCCGATGAGATCAAACAAAAGGTCTTGTCCGCGGGAGGATTCATCGCCCCGCTGGAACCCGAAGCAGAAGAGACTGCGGAAGAAACCGAAGCCGTCGCCAACAGCTGACCCGCGCATCGGGTTGGTCGTGAAGTCAGCTGACCGCGAATCGAACGGATCGCCTCAAGGAAACTTGGGACGATCCGTTTTTTTGTGCCTGCCTGAGTCACCGTCTCCACCCAATGAAATCCTGGTGCTTCCAACCCGCCAACTGGATGCCGCGATCAGAAACGGCAACGTCCACTAACTCCCAGCAAGGGAGCCCAGCCTGCCGCTGGATCAATTGCGATGCTTCTTTCTTGCCAGGGTGCAATCAGAGCCCTTCAACACTCAAACATAGCCCCATGTCTTCTCCATTCGCATGACATTGGAACAGTTCAGGCGTCGTGAACCATCAAGGAGTTTCAGTTGTGAAGATGCAAACATTTGCCCTGGCGGCTTGCTTCGTCCTTACGTTTCAAACCTGTTACGCAGAGGAATACCGTCATCTCGAACGGCTCCGAACTCCGAGCCCGGAGGACTTCAAGGAACTCGACAAAGAAGACGCCGGGATGGTGGTCGGCTGGATGCGGGACATTGAGTCACTGCTTTTGGCCTCGTCTTACGAGGTCAGCGTGGTCTCAGAAATGCTGGAAAGCACCGCAATCGGCACCAAACACTCAACCATGCACTGGAGAAATAGTTTCCGGATCGCCCGTGATCCATCATCCGCCAGGATGAGGGTCATTGTGGTGCGTCAGAACCTACTCGACAACGCTGCAATTGCGACCAGTCTTGGGATCGCTCGCGATAGCCGCCAGCATCTCGACATCCTGCGGGACTCAGACAAATGCTACCAAAGTCAGGTTGTAGCATTTGAGAACAGCACGGATGAGCAAACGGGGGAGTGCGACTGGAAGTACGGGCTCAGTGCACTTCGCTTGAGAGACGTATTCAGTCCTTGTCTCGCAACCACAGTTGGGTCAGTTCAAACAGCCAATGGCAGCGCCTGGGATTTTTCGCGACACAATGTCCGCGTGAACTCAGTGCATGGAGTCATTCAACGTCGAGGACAGACTCACGTCCTGTTACGATTCAAAGGAGCTAACTGGCTTGGACAATTGATAACGTTTGAGAACCAAGTCCCTATTCAGATGATTGAGTTGAACTGGCGTGGCGTCGATGAGTCACTTGCGAAGGTCACGTCGATCACGCGGTCCGAATGGACGGAAACTGGTCCGAGCAAGCAGAGACTGCCGACGACCATTTATGGCATCTCATACTCCGATCATCATCCGGTAGAACTCTTTGCCAACATTCGCTGGAAGCTCGGTGACGAAGTCGACAAAAATCTCTTCAAGAAAAGTACTCTTGGATCGGAGCAACCGGGCGACAAGCAAGACTTCGGAATCCCGATCAACCTTCGCTGATCGCCAGAAGCGATGATTGTTGCTCCACACCTCACCTGCACGAGGCTGCTCACCCGCGATAATATCGCTGCATGACCGCCTCTGAATCTGCCAACTCCGATTCCTACGAAACCAATCCACCGTCCTCGGACATCACCCCTGAAGTGATCTTTCTGGGGACCGGGACCAGCGTGGGTGTGCCGGCGATTGGTTGCGAATGCGATGTCTGTCAAAGCACTGACCCACGTAACAACCGAACACGGTGTGCGATTCTGATCCGTTTGCCCGAAGGCAATTTGTTGATCGACACGCCACCCGATTTGCGAACGCAACTGCTGCGAGAAAAAATCGGCTTGGTTCATGCCGTAGTGTTCACGCACGAACACGCTGACCACATCTACGGGCTGGATGACCTGCGGTTGTTTCCATTTCGCTTGCAGCGTCCTGTTCCGTTGTATTGCCGCGAAGAGGTGGAATCTCGGATTCGCACATCCTACGACTACGCCTTCTCAACACGAACTCAAACACACGCGGGTTCGCGACCGCAGCTGCAGATCCACTCCATCAACAACGACGATTCGTTCGAGGTGCTTGGCGTTCAAATGACCCCCGTTCCGTTGAAGCACGGCCCGCACTTTGATGTGCTGGGGTTTCGGATGGGTGACTTTGCTTACTGCACGGACACGAACCACATCCCGGAATCGTCGATGGAACGCTTGCGTGGTCTCGACACGCTGGTCTTGGACGCGTTGCGCTTCACACCCCACCCCACTCACTTCAACATCGACGAAGCCCTCGAAGTGATTGACCAGCTTCAACCTCGCCAAGCCTTCCTGACTCACCTGGGTCACGACATCGATCACGGTCCGGTGGAAGCCTCCTTGCCGGACCACGTCCACCTCGCCCATGACGGACTGCGTCTGTCGATGCCATCCATCTCGTAGCCGGATTGGCAAACAATTCGAAATGGGTCATCCGTTGCTCGATGGAAATCCGGCGGAGGAGATGTGGGCAAGTGTGTCCGTGAAGGGATGGGGGGTTCCGAATTCTTGACGAATTCGGCTACGGGATTTTGGGAACCGACTTCTTGATGAATTCGGCTACGGAGTTCGCCGTGTTCGTCGGCTACGGATTTGTGAAAGGATGCGCGGCTAACAGATTCTCGACTGGCTCAATTCGAGCATTCGTGGCGTGAATCGCTGCGCCAACTTCCCCCAGATTAACTGGTGGTTTGTTCACACCCGAAAGACATCCAAAAGTTCTTTCGGCGATGGACCGTGACCTAAGTCTCATGACACGCGTGGTTTCTGGAGATCGCAATCGTCACAACCACCGTTGCCGGGCCGCTTTCGATCGAAAAGGGGCTTTTCGTGTTGCGGTCAATCGCAATGGTTCGCGGCGACGGATTTTTGCCGGTGTCACGCAAGGAAGTGACGTGTGGGAGCAATGGAGGTGCTCGGCCGGTCCCTCTTCTTCAGGAGTGTTGAATGTCTCGTTTGTTTGAAACGGTCGGTTTGTCAGAAACAACCTTGTTGCCCCAGTTGGCTCAAGGTTCCATGCCACGTTTGTCGCTGCCACACCTGCCTCTTTGGTTGGCCGCGATGGGTTGCTGCATCGGTTGGTCCCTCGCCACGCCCACCGAATCTCACGCAGCTAACGGCCGAGTGGTCTATAGCGGAGCCATGCCCACCGGGGCCGGTTGCGTCAACTGTGCCCGCAATCGTAGCGGCAACCAAAACGTGGTGACTCATTCGAGTGTGCCATCATCCGCGGTGTCCAGCTCGGCAATTCCCAGCTCGCAGATGCCCAGCTCGCAGATGCCCAGCTCAACGGTTCACAACCCGGTCGTGCACAGTTCGACGGTACACAATCCAACCGTGCATGGGTCCAACCTGGTCGGCTCGAACATCGTGGTCGATGGGAAGATCATCTCGTCAAGCCAGCCCACCATCCATTCGAGCCAGCCGATGACGAGTTCAAATGTCATTCATTCGGCACCCGTGCAGGCCAATCGCGTGTCTTATGCGGCTCCGAGCCATCATGGCGGTCCCGTTTCGAACGTCTTGTCGACTTTGAACGCACAACGGTCTCGACAAGGACTACGGTCGCTTGCGTATGATCCGCAACTGCAAGCGGTCGCGCAGCGTCGAGCCCAGCAGATGGCAGCCTCGGGTTTGAAAACGCATCCATCGGGATCGTTTGCTCCCGGTCGCTACGAAGGCGTCGGGTGGAGCAGTTCCTATTCGCCGCGTGGAGTCTCAGCTTGTTACACCAGCGACCCGAACATGCGAGTCGCGGGCGCCGCGATGGCTCGCGGACGAGACGGCGTTTATTTCTGCGTCGTGTATCGCTGATCGGATCGACAGCGCTCGCGGTGCTGCTGGCGTTTTCGACGGCAGCACCTTCGAGTTATCCGATAAGTACGGCGCGATGCAGTGGGCAAGTTCCGCTGGTCGCGCCCGCCAACGGCGTCACAGGCCAGCCCGCCAACGCGGACACCTCGGCGACCGTGGAGATGACTCCCGATCAAGCCCGCCAATCTGTGCAGTGGTTGGCGGATCAACTGCTGCGTCACATGCCCAGCAAGTTCGATGGCGACGACGATTGGGGAAACACCAAATCCATTTGGGCGGGCGTGAAAGTCCGCCGAGATGGTTGGAAGATTTCCACCAAACGGCGTCGCAAAGAACTCCGGCACGGCCGATGGGTTCGCTATGACATCCAGCTACCACAGCTCGAGCGATCAACACCGCCGCAAACCGGAGGTGTGCCGATCATTCCGCGAGCGGTCCTTCCGCCCGAAGCTTCGCCGCTGCTGGTTCGTTCGGTGGTGCCGACGCGAACTCCCGCCGGGCAACCCGGTTGGTTGGTGGACGCTGTCGTGCGAACACCGGCAAAGTTCCACATTCGAATCGAACGCTGGAACTTGGGCGTGCAAGCTTTCAGCATCAGCGTCGATGGCACCATGGAAGTGAATCTGGACTGCAAGTTTGTGATGGGATTGTCCGCCGATTATCGCGAAGTGATCCCAGCGATTCAGCTGAACGTTCAGGTGCAAGAAGCCCGCGTGAAGATGAATCGTTTTAACGTGGAGCGTATCAGCAAGCTGGGCGGCGACGCGGCGGAAGAGCTGGGCAATTTGGCCGAGGACACACTGATTCGGCTTTGGCTCAAGAAAGAAAATGCACGTTTGGCGGATCGCTTGAATCAAGAAATCGAGGAACATCAGTCGGACCTCCGCTGGTCGATGATGCAGTGGTTGGGACAATGGAACGCCGCAGACGCTTCCACCGAATCCTTTCTACGCTAGACGCCACGCTTGTTCCGCCGGCGTGGTTGTTGCCCCTCGCCAATGAATTTTCTTTGTCACGCCCTGCCATATCTCGATCAGCCCGTGATGGCGGTGGCGACGGGGATTCCCGATTTTCTGTCGGTGATTGATCGCAAGATCCGGGCTCGTGGAAAGATGGCAGCGCTGCACCTGAAGGCGGACGATGAGGTGCTGCGAGACGTCGCGCGAGGCGTGGTGGCTCATGTCGAAGATGATCGCTGGTTTCATGGTGGCGAAACCTTTGCTCGCATGAACCTCGAATTCGCGGTGCAGTTGCGGGATCTGTTGCCCGGCGATGCGGGGTTTCGCCCCAGCTTTGTCGGTCACATTTTGATCGAGATGTTGCTGGATGCAAATGTGATGGAGCAACATGCGGGGCTGGCCGATCGATATTACTCGCTGTTTGATGAGGTCCCCATGCAGCAAGTGTCGGACGCCGTGCAGACCATCGCGGAGAATCGAACCGACAAGATCCCGGCAACGCTGCAGAGGTTCGCTTCCACACGGTTCTTGTACGATTACCTGGACGACGACACACTGCTGTTCCGGTTGAACCAAGTCATGGCTCGCGTCGGTTTGGCCGAGTTGCCCAAGGCGGTCGGCGATTGGTTGCCAAGTGCTCGCCTAGAGGTTCGGCGGAACCACACTCGCCTGCTCGCCCCCGATGGGCGTTCCATGGCGTATCCTGAGCTCGCCTGAGTTTGGCCCGGCTCGTGGTCGGTGACTTTCGGGCTCACCTCCATCTCCCTTTTTGAAAATCTGTAGAGAAAGACATCATGAAGTACGGCATGAACCTGCTGTTGTGGTCCGGCGAAGTCACCGAGGAAATGTTGCCGGTCTGCGAGCAACTCAAAGCGATCGGTTACGACAGCGTCGAACTGCCGATGTTCAATCTCGATTTGGACTACGCCGCGATCGGCAAGCGATTGGACGAAATGGGACTCGGACGGACCGCGGTGACCATTCGTGGCGAAGAAGACAACCCGATCTCGTGCGACCCGGCCGTCCGTGCCAAAGGCGTCGAACTCAACAAGAAGACACTTGATTGCTGTGCCGCCGCGGGTGTGGAAATCTTGGTCGGCCCGTATCACTCCGCGATCGGATTGTTCAGTGGATCGGGCCCCACCGAAGACGAATGGAAGTGGGGCGTCGAGTCCATGCGTGCCACCGCCGAGTATGCCGAGACCGTTGGTGTCAAACTTGGTGTTGAAGCCTTGAATCGATTCGAGTGCTACCTTCTGAATTGCCATGGTGACTCGGCACGATTCGCCCGCGAAGTGGATCACCCGTCGTGCGGCATCATGTACGACACCTTCCACAGCAACATCGAAGAGAAGTCGATCACCGAAGCCATCCAAGCCGGCGGGGACAAGCTCTTCCACATTCACATCAGCGAAAACGATCGCAGCACGCCCGGAAAAGGCGGCGTGAACTGGAAGGAAAACTTCGACGCGATCGTGAAATCTGGATACGACGGCTACCTGACCATCGAAGCTTTCGGATTGGCTCTGCCCGAGATTGCCGCCGCGACGAAGATCTGGCGGAAGATGTTCAAGGACGAAATCACGCTGGCAACCGAGGGGCTGGAGTTCATGAAAGCCGAACTCGCCGCCCGCGGAGCCTGATATCGGTATCTTGGGTGCCCTTGAGGCATCCCTGCAAGTTGCCCAATCGGCATCGCCCCCCTAGCTCCGTCGAACTTCCCTGATCCGCCGTCTTCCGCGCCGGATCGGATAAATATCGACGAAACCACCCATGCGGGGGTGTGGTGCCGATTTTCGCGTGGCTACATTGTTCGCACGTGTATCGCACCAGGCTCGCCGGGGGGTTTCGATCAAACGGCGAGTGATCACGTGCGTGAGACTGGAAATCACCGATCTTTGAAAGTTGGATGTCTCCCAGATGTGCTTGCTTGCTGTTCAGTACCGTTTGGTTCCCGAAAGTCCGATCCTCGTTGCGGCCAACCGCGAAGAGTATGTCGACCGCCCGAGCCAAACGCCGTCCATCCAATCCGGTAAACCTCGCGTGTTGTGCGGGATTGACCAAAAGGCCGGTGGAACTTGGTTGGGGGTGAATCAAAATGGTTTATTTGTTGGCCTGACCAACCGTGCCACCGCGACGCCGTTGTTCGGTCAACGGTCTCGCGGCCAATTGGCGATGGACTTGTTGCGATGCACCTCTTCGCGACGTGCTTTGGAAAAGGCTCACGCCGAGTTCGCCAAAAACCGCTACGAAGGCTGCAATATCATCTTGGCCGATGCCAAGGCGGGTTTTGCGATTCACGCCGATGAGCGTCAGGAAGTGGTCGAACTACAAGAAGGTTTGAACATCATCGGTGCTCGCAATCTGAACGATCCAGAAGACGGACGCGTTCAGTTGGCTCGCCGCCTGCTGACCCTTCAGACGCTCGATTCGCCGGTCAAGTTCCTGGCCGTCGCCAGCAAAGTTTTCGCCCGTTCGCCGGTCGGTCCCGGTCGCCCCAGCATGGTTGTTCGCAATGGCGACTACGCCACGGTCAGCAGCACGTTGATCGCCTTGGGTGTGAAGCCTCGGGACGCGATCTATCAGTTCAGCAGCGGAGCCCCAGACGAAACCAAGTACGAGGATTACTCGCCCATGCTGCGTGACATCCTCAGCCGCGGCCTCCGGGAAGCCCGCACCAAAGCCAAAGTCGGATCTTGATCGCGACCGCCTCGGCCCCGTCCACCGGACCGTCGTAAGTTTGGCTCCATTGGATAAGGGTGCGAGGCAACTGGTTAAACAACTCAACCTTCATCGAAACGCCCTGGCGACAAGTTCCTTTGTCGCCAGGGCGTTTTTTGATATGCACAAACGTCGTCACTTTGCCTGTGGCCGGATCAACGTGACAACCGCAACGTTTCCCATTGCGACCCAGGATTCCGCAAAGGTTTCGCTGAAAAAGAAAAAAAGAATTTTCTTTTTTAGAAATTTGGTGCGCTGACGACATCGCGAACCTGGGCGAAATACGCAACCCCTGAAAACGGATCCAGGCTAAGAAATAGAGTCACACGGAGTTCTGCGGTGAGTTTGCTACGGAACGCAGATATCGCGCCAAATCAAACGAGCATCGCCCAGGCCCCCAATTGGTGTTTGACTCAGCCCCAGCGATCCGGCACCATCAACCCGAAGTGGTGTTCCGTCGCACTAGCGATCCCTAGCGGGCAATCCAGCCCCTCTGCCGCTCGTGCTTTGGTTGTCTAGCAGTTGTGGATGGATGCAGATGATGAATCGAGTTTCTTGGTGGACCGCGTCGTTCTTTCTGGTCGCGTCTCTCGTGACAGGGGCCGGATGCACTTCTGAGCCCGTTGTGATTCAGGAGGACGAAGATGCTTTCGCAGCATACGACGCCGCCATGGAAGGAGCGGAATCCGAGGCGGCCGAAAATGCAGACGAGGTCGCTCCCTAAAGCTCGCATGGAGCCACTGTCTGTCGTTGCGACGCGTTGAGACGGGACACCACAACCAGCGGCGAACGCCGCGAAAACGTCCGAGGCGATTTGCCCGGCGAATTCATTCTTTTCTCTTTTCTGGATTTGGTGAGATGCTCTCTTTCGAAAACAGGAGTCAGTGCCCGAACGTTTGGGCGAGTGAGAATCGCGACTCGCGTCGTGGTTTCACCTTGGTGGAGTTGCTGGTGGTGATCGCCATCATCGGTGTCTTGGTCGGTCTGCTGTTACCGGCGGTTCAAGCCGCCCGCGAAGCGGCGCGGCGAATGAGTTGCAGCAACAACTTCAAACAGATCGGCTTGGGGGTTCACAACTATCACGCCGCTTACAACCAAATGCCGATGCACGGCACGGGGGCAACGAACGAGACCACCGACCTATGGTCACTGGCGGATGACCACGGAACCGCGCCGGCACCGCCCGTTGGTTTCAGCCGGCACATGCTGAGCTACCTGGTTGGCATTTTGCCTTTCATCGAGCAACAGGGCATGTGGGAGCAGATCTCCAACCCGTTGACGGATGAAGCCAATCGAACTTGGCCAGCCATGGGCCCCGCGCCGTATGCCGTTCGTTATCAAGCATGGCGGACCGATGTCCCAACGTACCGCTGCCCCAGTGATCCTGGCCGAGGCTTGCCAACCGTTGGACGCACGAATTACGCCGCGTGCACGGGCGACGCAACCAGTCGCACCCAAATCGGTGCATCGCGGTTCAATGGCGGTCAAGGACGCTGGCGTTACCAAGACGAAAACTGGTTGGTGCGTCAGTGCCGAGCAAACCTCCGCGGTGTGTTTGTTCCTCGCGGCAACACGCGTTTCCGCGACATCCTTGATGGGACGTCCAACACCATCATGTGCGGCGAGATCATCACTGACCTGGGTGACCGCGACATTCGCTCCGCGGCCGCACTTCAGAATGGCGGTCACGGCGGCCAGTGGGGCAACGGAATCATGGGCAACCCGAAGACTTGCGAAGACAACAACTTGATCGACCCCGCTCGCCCATCGTTTTGGCTCGCCGGGACAACGACCAGCGGTGGAGCCACCACTCGCGGCGGACGCTGGGCTGACTTCCGTCCCTTGTACTCCCAGTTCCTCTGCATTCTTCCTCCCAACAGCGAAGTCTGCTTGGGCGGGAATCACGGGACGGAGGGGATCACCACCGCCAGCAGCCGACACCAAGGCGGGGTGCACGTGTTGATGGCCGACGGTGCGGTCAAGTTCATCACGGACTCGATCGAAGCCGGCAACAGCCGTGCGGAAACCGTTTGGCACCGCAACGCCTCCCAGGAAAGCAGCAACGTTCCCGGGTCCGCCAGCCCCTATGGCTTGTGGGGTTCGCTGGGAACGCGTGCAGCGAAAGAAGTGATTGACGAGGAATTCTGATGCGACGATCGATTGCGTTGGAAGGTGACTGGAGGTCTTAGCGAAGCCTCAATCTTGCGAATTTCTTTCACGAGCCGAACGCTCGACGTATCCGTGATGCGTCGAGCGTTTCTCGTTTGACGCCGAAAATTCGCTCCCGAATGATCGATTTCAGCGTTTGCCGAGATCACGCGGGGGATCTATTGTGGGGGCGTCCACTCCATATAGATTTGATACGGTTCGCTTCTTCGCCACTGCGGTGTCCGAAGGCGAAGACGGGATCGATTCACGCGATCAAGTTCGCTAGCCGCGTCAGCCCGCGTTGCATTCCCCGCGTCGGATGGAGTCGGGCTCATCCACGATCACTGCCAACAGGGGTCTCTAGCAATGGGATCTTTGGCTCTCCGGGATGATCGTCAATCGATTCACTTTCTGTGTTCGTTCTGCAAATGAACTATTTCAATCTCGTCCTGCGTTGCAGCATCGTTTGGCTTGCAACCGGTTTCGGCGTTCCGGCAACCTCCCGCGCGGTTGATTTTGGAGCCGATATTCAACCGATCCTCAACGAACACTGCCTTGCTTGTCATGGCGGGGTGAAACAGGCCGGCGACTTGTCGTTCATCCATCGCGACAGTGCACTGTCCGTGATTGAACCCGGCGACGTCGACGGGTCGTACATGATCGATCGGATTGTGTCTGAGGACGAAGATGAAGTGATGCCACCGCCGGAACATGGGGCACCACTCAGCGAGAAAAAGATCGCTCTCTTGAAAGAATGGATCCAGGAAGGTGCTCAATGGAAACAAGCCTGGGGCTATGAACCACCGGTTGCCCCGGAGATTCCGCAAATCGAAAATCCAGACGCGTGCCGACAAACGATCGATCATTTCGTACGCAAGGAACTGCAAGAAAAAGGCGTTGAGCCAGCGAAAGACGCCCCGCCTCACCAATGGCTGCGTCGGGTGACGTTGGACCTGACCGGCGTGCCGCCCACGTTGCAAGAAGTTCGCGAATTCGAGGCGGATGCAAACTCCAGCGGTGATGCGGCCTATGCCGACAAAGTCGATCAGTTGCTTCAGACACCCGGCTATGGCGAACGATGGGCATCGGTATGGTTGGATCAAATTCGCTATGCCGATAGCCGCGGACTCGGGCTGGATGGCCGTCGCAATGCCTGGAAATATCGGGACTGGGTCATCGACGCACTCAACGATGACATGCCGTTTGATGAGTTCACGATCAAACAGATCGCGGGTGACCTACTGCCCGATCCCGATGTCCGTGACCTGCTGGCCACCACCGCCAGTCGACTGACGCAAACCAACGAAGAAGGCGGTACCGACGACGAAGAGTTTCGCGTGAGTGCGGTGTTGGATCGAGTCAGCACGGTTTGGCAGACATGGCAAGGCATCACGTTCGGTTGCGTGCAGTGTCACAGCCATCCTTACGATCCAATCGAGCACGATGAGTTCTATGAATTCATGGCGTTCTTCAACAACACCGTCGACTGCGATCTCAACGGCGAGGATCCGTTGCTGTCTGTCCCGCTGGATCCGAAGGATGAAGCACGTGCGACGCAGCTCGACCGAAAACTTCGCCCGTTGCGTCAACAGGTATGGCAGCAGGAGTACGACGCCGTCAGCGATGCGTCGCTGCAGTGGACTCACATCGAATCCTTGAAGGCATCGGCGACGAAGCAGACCAAGGTCGACGTCGAGCAACGCGAAGGACGCACTGAGTTCTTCACCATCGACACGCTTTCCAATGGCACCACGGTCTCACTGGACTGCGAGTTACCGGAATCCACCGACCAACTCACCGCGATCCGAACCACTTTCCTTCCACGTGATCCCAAGACTGCCTTGGCCGATTCCGAATGGGGCTTCGTGCTCTCCCATCTCAAAGCGGTTGTGGTGGATTCGGAAGGCAATGAACAGGAGCTGGAGTTCTCGCATGTGATCGCGGACGAACCTCAACCGCTGAAGAACCCTCGCTCGAGCATGGATTCCAAGAACAGCGATGGATTTGCGGCCTACAGCCGAATTCATCATGCCCGCGTCGCGGTGTTCTTGTTGAAAGACGCGGCGAAGGTAACTCCCGGTTCGCGTCTGAAGCTCGACATGAGTTGCCGTGTCCAAGCCCTGGGTGCTTTCCCGTTGGTGGTGCGTCGCGGCAGCGTGGATGTTTGCTCGGATCCGGCGGCGATGCAGGTTTGGACGGATGAGCGTTTCGCTTCCAAACGAGACGAGTTGTCCAAGCTTTCTGGCGAGCGTCGATCCATCAAGTCCGTTCGCATCCCGATCATGCGAGAACGCCCGGACCATCTGGCTCGCCCGAGTCATGTGTTCATCCGAGGACTGTTCCTGACGAAAGACAAACAGGTGCAACCCGATGTCCCCGCGGCCATGCCGCCATTGTCTGGTGAAGGTCCATACGATCGCATGGACTTGGCAAAGTGGTTGGTCGACCCGAGTAATCCACTCACGGCTCGAGTGACCGTGAACCGAATCTGGGCTCGTCTGTTTGGGCTGGGATTGGTTCCCACCGAAGAAGACTTTGGCTCCAGTGGCGAGCGTCCGACTCATCCGGAATTGCTCGATCACTTGGCATTGAAATTCCAAAATGAGCTCGGGTGGAGTTGGAAGCAACTGATTCGCTCCATTGTGCTGTCCAGCACCTATCGACAAGACTCAACGATCGATCCCGATTCCGAGTTCATCGACGAGCAAAACCGATGGTTGGCCCGAGGCCCGCGTTTCCGGATGCCAGCCGAAATGGTTCGCGACCAGGCCTTGTTCGTGTCCGGTTTGCTCTCGCCGGACGTGCACGGTGCTCCGGTTCATCCACCGATCCCCGATGGTGTGTGGAAACCGTTCCACGGTGGCGACAAATGGAGCACGCCCGAAGTGGGACATCCCGATCGTTACCGCCGTTCGATCTACACCTACACCAAACGCAGCATTCCTTACCCGATGTTTGCTGCCTTCGACGCGCCCTCTCGCGAATTTTGCACACCACGTCGTTTGCGGTCCAACACTCCCTTGCAGGCACTGACCACGCTCAATGACACGACATTTGTGGAGTGCACTCAAGCGTTGGCGAAACGGATCCAAAAGCTGGACGGTTCAGTAGGCGACCAACTTTGCGAAGGCTTTGAATTGGTCACGTCGCGCAAACCGACCGATGCGGAACGAAGAATCTTGGTGACCTTGCACGAACAAGCCAGCCAAACCAAACAAGAATCCGATGCCGAGCAAGGCTTGGCCGCATACGAAGCTGTTGCCTCGGCATTGCTGAACCTCGACGAAATCATGAGCAAATAAGATGCATCGCGAAACGATCTCTCAAACCCTTTTTCGTCAGTCCTTGCTGCAAACTAGCCGTCGGCACTTTTTGACCGAGTCGGCGGCGGGACTGGGGGCCATTTACTTGGCTACCGAGGGTGCGGCGAATGCTGTTCATGCAAGCTCCGAAACACCTCAAGGCTTTGCACCGCAACACGAAGCCACCAATCCACTCAGTCCCTTGGCACCACCCAAACCAGCCAAGGTGAAGCGGGTAATCTACTTGCACATGGTCGGTGCACCCAGCCAACTGGAGTTGTTCGACTACAAACCCGACCTGAAGGCACTCGATGGCAAAGAGTGCCCGCAATCGTTCCTGGAAGGCAAACGCTTCGCCTTCATCAATGGCACGCCACGCATGCTGGGCCCACAGTATGACTTCCAGCAACATGGTGAATCCGGAGCTTGGGTCTCTGAGTTGATGCCCAATGTGGCGAAACAAGTGGACGAACTGTGCTTTCTGAAAACGGTCAAGACAGATCAGTTCAACCATGGTCCGGCGCAGTTGATGGTCCACACCGGAGCCGCACCGATGGGATCGCCTTCCATCGGTTCTTGGGTCACCTACGGACTGGGCAGCGAGAACGAAGACCTGCCGGGCTTCATCGTTTTGCTTTCCGGCGGCCGCCTGCCTCGGGTTGGCAAAGCGTTGTGGAGTTCGGGTTTTCTGCCATCGGTCTATCAAGGTGTGCAGTGTCGATCCAAAGGCGATCCGGTTTTGAACGTCGCCAACCCGGAAGGCGTTTCCCGACAGGAACGCCGGCAAGTCTTGGACGCCTTGGCCGCGTTGAACCAGGAATCATTGAAACAGTACGGCGATCCTGAAACCGTCACTCGTATCGCCCAATACGAAATGGCTTACCGGATGCAAGCCGCGGCTCCCGAAGCCATGGACCTGTCGCGAGAGAGTGCCGAAACGCTGCAGGCCTACGGCGCGGAACCGGGCAAGGAATCCTTCGCCAACAACTGCCTGCTGGCTCGTCGTTTGGTCGAACAAGGCGTGCGGTTTGTGCAACTGTTCGATTGGGGATGGGACACCCACGGTTCCAACCGCAGCGAGTCATTGGAGCACGGTTTGCCGGACAAGTGCAAACAAACGGACCAACCCATCGCGGCATTGCTGGCCGATCTGAAACAACGTGGGATGTTGGAAGACACCTTGGTAGTTTGGGGCGGTGAATTTGGACGCACGCCAATGCGTGAAAACCGAGGCGGAACAACCATGGCATTCCACGGTCGCGACCACAGCCCCGAGGCATTCACGATGTGGATGGCGGGAGGCGGAGTCAAAGCCGGAATGACGTACGGCGAGACGGACCCGGTCGGCTACACCGCGGCCACCGAATCCGTGCACCTGAGAGACTTCCACGCAACGATGCTCCACCTGCTCGGTTTCAACCACGAGACCATGATCTACCCTTTCAAAGGCCTCAACCAACGCCTCACGGGAGTCAAAGAGAGCCGGGTCATCGAGGAAATTTTGGCTTAGAGATCGGCGTAGCCACCTCGTCACCGGTCGTCGCATCAATCAACGCTACTAAATCGACACTACTAAATTCGCCAAGCATTCGGACCTCACAACCGCTCGTCGCCGGATTCGCCAGAATTCGGGCTTCAACCAAATCGATTATCTAAATCCTGGACGAGTCCATCTGCAGCCGCTGCGTCACAACGGGGACTTTGATTCGTATAGACTGCGTCGTTCGATGATGGCCGTCTCGTCCCTTCGTAGAAAAAGTCCCCGCCTTGTCCGATCACGACCCCGCCTTGTCCGCCCACGCCCCTGATTCGTCTGTCGACTCCGCGTCACAAACCGTGACTTCCGCCTCCGCCCCGAAAGCCTCCCGGTTGGGGTTGGTTCTGTTTGTGGTTTACCTGCTGCTCTACGGCGGGTTCGTCTTGCTCAATGCGTTTGACGCCGAGACGATGGAAACGATCGTCTTCGCAGGCCTGAACTTGGCGATCGTGTATGGCTTTGGCTTGATCTTGGTAGCAATCGGAATGTCGTTGATCTACGGGCTGAAAACCGTGGACGAAGCTGCTGCGACGGAGGCATCCGAATGATCTACGAACCATCCATGACCGCGGTGGTGGTCTTCTTCGCTTTTGTTGGATTCACCATTGGGCTGAGTTTTTATCTCGGCGGCAAAGCAAAATCATCAGCCGGCTACTTCGCCGCTCACGGTGAGATCCCCTGGTTCATCAACGGCATCGCCTTCGCCGGTGACTACCTTTCCGCGGCGTCGTTCCTGGGGATCTGCGGGATGATCGCGGCCTACGGCTACGACGGATTCCTTTACTCCATTGGCTACTTGGCCGGTTGGATCGTCGCGTTGTTCGTGATCGCCGAACCCATGAAGCGGCTTGGCAAGTTCACCTTCGCCGACGCGCTCGACGCCAAATTCGATTCGCGAGGCATCAAGGCCGCGGCGGGGATCAGCACGTTGATCGTCAGCGTGTTCTATCTCATTCCACAAATGGTTGGTGCGGGAGTCCTGATTCAACCTTTGCTCGGTTTCCCTCATTGGGTCGGCGTGCTGTTGGTCGGCGCGGTTGTGATCACCATCGTGGTCACCGCCGGAATGGTTTCGACCACCTGGGTTCAATTTTTGAAAGGCTCACTGCTCGTTGTCTTCAGTGCGATCTTGGTCGTCATGGTTCTCCGTCAAGGATTCCAGGTCGACAATCAATCGTTTCCGTCTCGAGTGGTCCCCGTCCAAACGTTCGACCGCCAAGCAATCGCGGACGTGATGGGACGCTCGTTGTACGAACCTTCGAACTGGGATCCAGACAACCAGTACCTGCAATTCGCACGGGAAGATGGCGAGGGATACGACGTCTTTCGAGCGGACCAGCAGGAGGGCGGTTCGTTCGTCGTTTCAGAAGCTCAATCCATGACGACCTTGGCCGATGGGTCCATCTTGATCGGCGGACTCCCCAAAGGCGGCGAAGCCGGGCAAGGTCAACTGCGTCCCGTCGGCCGAATCAAGATGCTCCCCAACGAATACATTGGGCAGACCGGAACAGGACCTCTTGGACCGCTGAAATTCTTCGATGTGCTGAATCGCAGCACGGTGGTTTTGTGGGGCAACGAAACACTTCAAAACGCTGACGGTTCGACCACCAAAGTCTTTTATCAAAAGCCCACCAGCGGTTCACAGGTGCTTCGCCCCGGCGAACACCCACGCTTCGCGGGAATTCGAGGCGATGACTGGATGGGCAAGTTGAACTTTCTATCGCTCATGTTGGCGTTGTTTTGCGGCACCGCTTCGCTGCCACACATTCTGATCCGTTATTACACGGTCAAAGACGCCGCCGCAGCACGCAAGAGCACGGTGGTCGGTATCACCAGCATTGGTTTCTTCTATGTGCTGACGCTGTATCTGGGATTGGGTGCCATGACCAGCGGAACATTGGACGTGACCAACAGCAACATGGCCGCGCCTCTTCTGGCTCGCGGGATGAGCGGTTTGTTATTTGCCATCATTTCCGCGATCGCGTTCACCACGGTGCTTGGCACGGTCAGCGGATTGATCTTGGCCAGCAGCGGAGCGGTCGCTCACGATTTGCTCAGCGGAGTGTTCGGCATCGAGCTTCGTGAACACAAGCAAGTCCGCGTGGCCAAGTTGGCGGCCGTCGTCGTCGGAGCGATCGCGATTGTGCTGGGGATTGTGTTTCGCAACCTCAACGTCAGCTACTTGGTTGGATGGGCGTTCAGTATTGCTGCCAGCGCCAACCTTCCCGCGTTGATCATGTTGCTCTTTTGGAAACGCACGACCGCAAAAGGCATCATCGCCAGCGTCATTGTTGGGATGTTCAGCTCGCTCGGATGGATCCTGCTTTCCGCCGACACGTTCGAGAAAGTGTACGGAATCGATCCCGCCAGCAGCCCCGTCCCGTTCAGCCAACCTGGTTTGGTCACGATCCCGCTGGCGCTGATGACCTTGATCGTCGTGTCGCTCATGACCAAGCCAAAGTAGGTCAGGCCCCGCCTGACGATCAAAAATTCTCAGGTCTCACCTGACGAAACGACTGCTCGGCGTGGAACGTGGCAACACACCTAACATGGCAATGTCCGGTGGAACCGGACCTACGGATTTCGGCGACCTCAACGTGGTACGGTCCGGTGGAATCGGACCGACATCGTGCGCCGCCGAAACAACGGGCGTGTCAGTTCGATTGGCGGTTGATCAGACCCAACACTTCGGCGCGAGATTTCGGATCTGTCTTGAACGCACCACGCATCGCACTGGTCAAGCACAAACTGCCGGGTTTGCGAATGCCACGCATCGTCATGCAACTGTGCGTGGACTCGACCACCACGGCGACACCGCGAGCCGACAGACGGTCTTCGATCAAGTTGGCAACCGTGTGCGTCAAACGTTCTTGCACCTGAGGACGCCGCGCGACTTCTTCCACCACGCGTGCCAGCTTGCTCAGTCCGACGACTTTCCCGCTGGGCAGATAAGCGATGTGAGCTTTGCCCGTGAACGGCAACAGGTGGTGCTCGCACATGCTGCAAAAGCTGATGTCGCGGACCAAGACAATTTCGTCATAGTCCTCTTCGAACACCTTGGCCAAATGGCGACCGGGATCGGAATGCAAACCGGCAAACATTTCGGCATACATCCGCGCGACGCGAGCCGGCGTTTCCAACAACCCGTCTCGTTCAGGATCTTCGCCCACGGCGTCCAAGATCTCACGGACAGCCGCCTCAATCCGTGGGAAGTCAACGCGGTCGTTGTGAGGCGCGTTCTTGTCGACAAAAAAGGGAGTTCGTTCGGAGGTCGGTTCTTTGTCGGCCACAGGCTTGTTCGAATTCTGGTTGGTGGGGGCAATCATGGGCATCGGTGGAAAAACGAGGCGGTCGCAAAGACGACGGGCGAAATCGGCGTGCTCCATGGGAGTCCGCCTGCTCAACAACGAGATGTCGAGCTCGCCGCACGCTCGCGGTCGCAACTCAACCCAGGACTATAAACGAGTGACCAGGGTTGCGAAGATGAGCAATCGCACCGAGAGCCAGATTTGCTTCAAAACCAGGCAAAAACCGCATCGCGTGTCCGAATATTGATCTGAAGCACCTCATTTTGGCGATTTCAAATCGGCTCAAATCCCTGCTGGTAAAACCCCATGACTTTTCCAAAGATGCGGAAGATCATGAAAATCAAGAACATTGAAACGGCCACCCAAATGATCCCCGTGGCCACTCCCGCGATAGTTTTCATTGCCCCCTTAGCACGCTCGTCATAGTCCTTGGCCAACTGGTCGATGGACTCCGCGTCGGTGCCGGAAAGTTCCGCGATTTCGATTTGGGTAATGAACTCCTCAGGAAACAAATGAGTCCCATTCAATGCTTCGCTCAAGGTCGCGCCGCCACGAATGGCATCCTCGGCCGGCTTGGCTCCGCTTCGATAGTACGAGCTATCAGTGGAATCGAGCGATAGCTTGATGGAGTCGATCGGATTGATTCCAGCGTCCAACGACAGCGACAACGTCCACGCAAACCGAGCCAGTGTGATGGTCTGAATCGCGGGTCCAATCGAAGGAACCTGGTACACCAACGGCACGATGTTCTGTACCCCACCGACGTTCTTACTGAAGGCAACATAAAGTCCGCCGAGCATGGCTGCGAACGCGGCGATGTAAGCCCAAAAGATCAGGACACCTTTGGGTCCGCGCAAGCCGAAACCAAGCATGTCCTCCATCTGACCGCCTGAGGCCGGCGTCAGCACTCCCATGATCCAAATCATGAGCGACACAACGCCGATGCCGATCAAGAATTGCAACGCGGGCCAAGCAATCGCAAGAATGAAATTCCGACGCAACGTGTACTGCTGCGCGTAATGTTCAGCGAGCGCCAACATGGTGCGTTCCAGCCGGCCAGTCGTCTCGCCCACGCGAGTCATCACGACCATCAATGGCGGGAAGAAGGATGACTCCTTCCGCATCATTTCGCTGATTGCATGCCCGTCTTTCGCACCCTCGCGAATTTTGGTCATGGCGACTCGCTGACGAGCGGAACCGTGCTTGGCCTCGCTCTCCAGCAACTTCAACAAATCCGCACCCGCTCGCAATCCAACGCCAAACCGGCGACTGAAATCGCGGCAAGAACGCAAACCCATCCGACGCGAAATCACCGCTTCACCTCCCCGGCATGTACCGAAGCACGGGCACGCAGCCGATCGTTCGGCGAAGCGATCCACGCGGGCAACTGACCAAAGTGGTGAGCGTATTCTCGTTTTGCATAAGCCAACAGGTAATGCGGATCAGCAGCCTTGGACCTCTCGGTGCTGACAGATGACTTCGACGAAGGTGATGGATGCTTTGTCAGACGGCTCAACCGATGCAGAGCCAATTCGTAAGCCCCTTGGGCTCGCAAGCGTTCACCGTCATTCAACAAACGACGTGCGTTCTGAACCAATGCCTTCGCATCCGCGATGGTTTGTTCGGTCGATGATTTCGCCGCGAACGAGCGAGGATCATCGCCCAAAATTTGTCGGTCCATCTCTTCTTGATCAATGATGGTTGCCGAAACCGACACACCGCCGGCAAGTGCGGAACCGCCCATGGCTGTTCCGTGGGTAAGCCCACGCCGTGACGCTCGTCCGCTCTGATACGAACTACCGCCTCCAAACGTGCCTGTGCCACGGTCGGGAATCAACATGCCGCCCGTCGACGAAAACCGTCGCACGCTGGGAAGCTGCACCACTTGAGCTTGAGACACCTCCGCACCAGCGGACAGCCCCCAAATGACACTGACGACAATCAGCAAAGCACGCTGACATTGAAGCGGCACGGCGCAAGCCGTCCGGTAACCGAGCCATCCCGCCAAGCTACATCGGCCCGCCAAACAACACCGGCCCGCAACGCCAACGAAGGAAACGACCGCTCCCCTCGCATGCGTCTGGCTCTGGTATCGCTTTTCTGGCTGTCCAACGTTCACAAGGCTGCCGTCACATATGCCGTTACTTTCCCACCCGTAGCTTCAGCCAGGGCACACGACCAATGTAACGCATCACCCAGAAAACACAGCGGCCGGCCCAAACACTACTTGGCCGAGTCTTTGATCTTATCGCCAAAGGTTCGATTGAACTTGCGAACCTTGTTAGCGACCACGGCGCGACAATAACCAGCGTTCGGATTCAACCGAAAGTAATCCTGGTGATACTCCTCGGCCACGTAGAATTTGGTGGCGGGTTCGATCAAGGTCACGATGGGATCGCGGTACTCCTTGCTCATCTTCTCGATGACCTTCTTCGCAATCTCGCGTTGCTCATCGTTGTGGACGAAGACGCTGCTTCGGTACTGGGGTCCCGCGTCGGCGCCTTGGCGATTGAGCGTGGTGGGGTCGTGGGTTTTGAAGAAGACTTCCAGGATCTCTTCGTAGTTCGTTTTTTCTGGATCGTAGTAGACCTGCACGGCTTCCGCGTGGCCCGTCTTTTTGCCGCAAACCTGCTCGTAGTTCGGGTTCGGGACTTTCCCGCCGATGTAACCCGAGACCACATCATTGATGCCTTCCATGCGTTCAAAGACGGCTTCCGTGCACCAGAAACATCCGCCGGCCAGCGTCGCGATCTTTTCACCGGAACGCGTTTTCACGTCCACGATTTCCGAATCCAGCGGCAACCCGTTGTAGTTGGGATTCGCGTTGGGATCGCTGGACTGATTTTGAGGCGGAGCGGCTTGTGAGCAGGACACCGAAATCGCCATCATCCCGATCGCCGCGAAAGAGGCCAGCGAACGCGAGAACAAGGTTTGGATCGAGGATACCGGCATCAAATGCTCCTTCAGAAATCGGGATTTCGGCCGTGATCGAGGTGGTAAATGGGACTCGAGGTGGCCTACCGGGTTGATTGTTACGCCGTGGAAACTGAATACGCAGTGGATTCCGAGCTGGATCGCGGGATATGGCCCGCAGAAAACACTTTTTTGCGGTGTGGAAAGGTTCGAAGGCCAAAGATTGTGGCTGGGAGGTCGCCGCCGAAGACATTCCATGAGGCCGGTCGAACGCCAATTGGCCACCACTTTCCAAGTGACGAGCGACCACCACCAATCCGTTCAATCTCATCAGTGAGACACTGGCTCACCAGAAAGACCTCACCAGAAAGACACTGGGTTCGAGGATTGCTTGGTTCGAGGATTGCTCGGCCGCGATAGGATGATACGCCCTCGCCTTTTCGATCCGAATCCTTCGCCATCGCCCCCGATCCCCCGCATGTCACGCCCGTACTTTGACCTCCACCACACGGTTGCGATCGACGAGATCGATGCCCAACAGCACGTCCACAATTTGCGGTATTTGCAATGGACGCTTTGGGCGGCTCGGGATCACAGCGCCGCGGAGGGTTGGGATGCGGCGACGGCTTTGGAAAACGGATTCGGCTGGGTCGTTCGTGGGCACGACATCACCTATCGAGCCGCAGCCTTGGCGGGTGACGAAGTGATTGTCCGCACCTGGATCCCCAGCTGGAATCGTTATTCCTGCCAACGCCACTACATGGTGACTCGGCCGGCGGATCAAACCGTGCTCGCGCGAGTCCAAACACGATGGGTGTTCGTGGATTTGAAACAACACCGCGCGGTCGAGATCCCACCGGCCGCCGTGAACGCGATCACTCTGTGTGAGACCTCCCCACCGCTTCCATGGAACGATGATGACGCCTGACCGACAGCTTCAGTGGTTTTTGCGATTCGTCGGCGGCGTGAGTCTGCTCGCTTTCGCCGCCGCGATCATGCCCGAAAAATGGATGATCGAAATGGCGGAAGAACTCGGGTTCGATCCGTTCCCCAATTCGCCGTTGACGTTTTACTTGGCTCGCAATCTGTCGCTGCTGTACGGGTTTGTCGGATCGCTGTTGCTGATCCTGTCCAGCGACCTGCCGCGATACCGTGAATTGATCGGCTGGGCCGCCATCGGAACCATGCTCTTTGGGCTCTTGCAATTGCTCGTGGACGCAATGTCCGGATTGCCCGGCTGGTGGACGGTTGGGGAGGGCGTTTCGACGCTGGCCGGCGGGTTGCTGCTGCGATGGCTGGAGCAACGGGCTCGGTCGAACGGAACGCCGCGTGACACGGGCGCGGACCGGGCGGGTTTCGAGGAATCGCTTGGTTGAGTATTTTTCTGCTCCGCCGAGGATCTTTCGGCAGCTTTTGATTATCAAACTTCACCTTCCAAACCATTTGCTCCTGCCATGCAACGCACCCTCGTCTTGCTGAAGCCCGACTGTGTTCAACGCCGCTTGATCGGTGACATCCTCTCCCGTTTCGAAGCCAAGGGCTTGCACATCGTCGCGATGAAATTGCTGCAAGTGACGCCTGAGATGTCGAAGCAACACTACGCCGAGCACGTCGAAAAGCCGTTCTACCCGTCGCTCGAAAGCTTCATCACTTCCGCTCCCGTGGTGGCAATCGCTCTGGAAGGGTTGGAAGTCATCCGCGTGGTTCGCGACATGTTGGGCGCGACCAACGGTTTGCAAGCCGCTCCCGGAACCATCCGAGGCGATTTCAGCAGCAGCCGTCAGATGAACTTGGTTCACGCCAGCGACAGTGAAGAGTCGGCCAAGCGTGAATTGGATCTGTATTTCAACGCGGAAGAATTCTGCGACTACTCGCTGGTCCTGACGCCTTTCATGCGTGCCGACGACGAATAGTTATAATTTGGGTTCCCTCCTTCCCACCTGAGGCAACCCATGTCGCTGCTCGCCCCGCCGTCGATCGTTTGTGGATCGACTCGTTTCGCCGCCGCTTTCACTCGCTGGAGCGGCATGCTGGTTTTGACCGGGATGATAGGCGGCCTCTCCGGCGACTCGCAGGCATGTGCACAGGGATTCAAACCCGGGGCACAGAATTATGGCGCAGCTCAAGGCGTCGCCAACGAGGTCACTTCCTTCGACGCAAGGCTGGTGGCTTCCCGCGGCAACATCCTGACCGTGGAGCGAGAAGATGGCACGCAAGTCATGGTGCAGACGCCGGACTCACCGGCTCAACTCACCTTCATTGCGAAAGCCTTGCCCGCCTACCTGCGTCCCGGCATGTTGGTTCGTTTCCGAGCCAACCTGGGTCCCACCGGAACGCCGCTCGCCCCGGTCGAAAAGCTGGAGCTGTTCGCTCCGGTCAATCCGAAAATGCTCAAGGGACGCGAACGAGAACGCTATCAACCTGGCGTTCACTCCGACAATCACGCGGCCCGAGGGAACAACGGGCCTCCCAGTGGCCCGGTGACCGTGGTGGGAAATCTGATGGCGTTGAATCCGCAAGGCGGCTTGGCCTTGCGTGCCGGCAACATCCCCGTGCAAACCATGACTTCACCGGAATTGGAACTGCAGATCCGAGTCAACAACCTATCGATGGCTCAGCCCGGTGACCCGGTTCATGTGCGTGGGTTCTATCAACCGCCGGACGAAACGAAGGTCAAAGCCGAAACGATCGAGATCAAACCCGATCGAGTCTATGGCGAAACCCCGCCACCCAACGAACGACGATCGCGACGCGGAAAACGAGGCGAGGCCGACGCGGGTGAGAACGCTAACAAAGCGGACAAACCTGACATGCCTGCCGAAGCGAAGGAAGACGACGCGGGTGTGGAAGAGTGAATCGGAGAACGACGCGTTCCTTCCAAGTTCGATCGTCCGGCATCGTCACCGGAGTGCTCGCGTACTCCCGCTAACAATTGTTCCTTCGCGTTGCGGCGCAAGCCGCCCGATCCCACACCAGCCCTATTCCACTCCTCTGACTAACCGCAACACCGGCTGATCCCGATCGGGCCACGACACCGTCAAGTCAGCTTCCAGGTACGCTTGCCCAGCCAAAGTAGCAATCAACTGGTCCAGCTCCGCCAGTCTCTCCGAAAACAACTGCAGATTCTTCTGCTGCCGTCCGAGCTGTTCCTGCTGTTGCTCCAGTCTCGACTCCAATCGTCGCGCACGTGAACGTCCGGCTTGCGAGATGGCGACCTCCAACTCCGCAAATCGTTGGTCGGCGAGTTCCATCTGCTGCGTGACCACCGCCAAGGTCGTCGCGACGTCTTTCCGGTCGGTCCACTGCCACGGCATCGACGGGTCCAAACGAGCTCCGAAACGAACCCGTGCCGTCATCATTTTGGTGGTTTGAATGTCGACGCGAATCACCACAGCCACGGATTCCGAATCTCGCTGGCTGAGCACGGCGATACCGCGAACCTTTCGCGGCGACTCGTTTTCGATCGGTTCGATCCAACCAACATCAACGCCCTCGGGAACATTCAGTCCCAACGTCAAACGAGTCTGTTTGGGCTCCGGCGGCGCGGTCAAATCCCACTTGGTGGTTACATCTCGCGACGCCAGATCGATAGGAATCGCATCCGATTCCAAACTTGGTCGCAGGTAAACTTGCTTTCCTGAACCCGACGACAAACAAGCATGCGAGAGCGAGTTCAGGTCGCGGCTGGCCGACTTCTCCAACCATGCAAACCGCAGTCCGTCGGACTCCGCCTTCATCTCCGCAACCGCCTGTCCGGTCGCCGCGTTTTCGATCGACCAATTGCCATCGGCCGGACCAACCACGCGGTAGGGCGACTCCTTGCTGGGGAACTCCAACGTCGCGTCGCTCAGCGCGTTGGCTGGCACTGCAAGCAGACTTCCTTCAACCTCGACCGCATCACGAAGTGGCGGCAACGCGACAAACATCGCCTGTGCATCATCGCTGATCGACCGCGACGTCGATTCGATGACCGCATCGCTGTCCATCACGTCCGATTCTGCATCGCTCATCACATCGGCTTCTTCACCACCACCAAACGAAGCCACCGATTCACCATCGCGACTTTCCATGTCGGCCGAATCCGTCGTACCCGCGGTCTCATCGGACGTCGCCTCTGCGCCGACATCTTCCTGCATCGCGGCCGGGATCAATGCGTCCAATGAAAACGCGAGACCCGCCATCGAATCATCATCCGTGGAACCAGTCGAAGCTGGCGTCGTAACTTCTCCCAAGACATCCGTCGGGCTCATCGCCAATGAGTCTGCGATTGAATCATCAAAGCCTTGATCGACACTCGCGTCCGCTTCGATCAAGTTACTCAGCTCCAACTCGTCTTCGTTGCCGAAGCTTCGCCCGCCGGCTGCCGTCGCTGGTTGCGAGGGGGATCCACCTCGATCCGTGACCGGTGCTGAATTAGCCACGGACGAACGTTCCGCCACCGCGGCGCCTCGGCTTGGCCAAAACAGCCACAACGACAGCAGCCCCGCAACGATCAGCCCGCCGCTCAACGCAATGACCTTTGGCGAACGAGACTTCTTCTCTCGAGTCCTTTTCGATCGAACACCCTCATCAAATTGCGTCAACACCATGTTGTCCGCAACGACGTCATCCGACTCGGGTTCTGTCTCGCCAAGCTCCTCCGACGTCAACTCGTCCGACACCAGGACCAATCGGCCCTGGTGATCCACGCCGTGAGTTTGCCAATACGCATGCCCAGGAGATCGCAGTGCGTTCTCGTCCGCATTCGGGTCATCTTCCCGCCCGAGCGTGTTCGAAGCTTCAGCGACCAATCGGTTCCACACGTCCGCCGGGGGCTCCCCCAGCCGCTCGATCATTTCGGCGACGGATTCGAGACCAGGCGAATTCGTGGATCCTTGTGAGGTCGTGTTCATGACAAACGTTATAGCGAAACGTTTGCTTTCCCGGCCAACCACACGGGGCTGTAATTCCCGCACAGCCCGACTTCATCGAAACTTCACTCCGATGAAAAGTTTGCCCGCAGCAAAGCGGCCGTCACATTCCATGGGACGAACCGGCTGATATTCTGCAAACGCCCCCGGGCATACCGCACGTCACTGAATCCTGGCGAATCCAGCGACGTTGTGAGTCGCCAGCGCGAGCGTCACACCACCGGTTGCCTCACCATCAAGGAACCAGCAATGCGGTGCCACTGACGGCGGCGGCTTGGTACCAAGCCCCCTTCAAGCTCAACGGCACGGGAGGAATGATCCAAGGAGCACAGTTGCCAGGTCGGTAATACCCCAACGCGTATTGGCATTCGTGCGGAGAGTGGACACCCATCTTGTACGGCAACACGGCGATGTTGGCGAAGAAGTGAGCCGACGACAACACGGGCTGCAACACGGGGCCGGCGGTGTGGCCGTAGCGTTCCAAATTGACTTCTTCGAAGTACAACGGCTTGTGACACAAGTTGGACGCCGCCCAAACCACGGTGGTGGGTTTCCAACGACGCGGTTGGAAATCCACTTGTTCGAGCAAGCATTCGGTCGGCAATCCCCAGTTCTCCGAAATGAATCCCAAATCCGATTCGCTGAGTCGGTTGATGGGCAACTCTTCTCGCGTTCCAAACTCGGTCACGATGACCGCTTTTTCATAGGCCAAGTCAACCAAGCGACCGGTGCCCATGGTTCGTCCGTCGATGCTTCGCCATGTCCGTGATTCTTGACGTTCGTCGAAGCGTTCTTTGACCTTTTGGTATTCGGCTTCGTCAATGATGTCGGGACGATACGGCGGGCTGATGTCCAAGGACACCAAGTCAATCGTTTGGCTGGCGATGCGTTCTCGGAAGTCATCGCAAGACAAACCACTCAAGCGACGGTTGGGACCATCGTCACCCATGATGGCCGCGTCGTCACGATCCGCCTGGGGCCGCAAGCGATCCTCAGCGGGATCCTCCAGTTCCATCCGATCCAACTCATCGCGTGTTCGTTCGTCTTCGCTTCGTCGTTCAAACGGGTTTGAGTTGAAACGATCCGAGGGTGAGGTTTCCGTCTCGGGTGCAAGCTCCAACGGCTGCGGCTGAGTCGGCAAGTTGGACTCGTCCTCCAGCATGTCACGAATCGACGAATCGGGTTGCCCGAAGCTGTCCGATGGTTGCGTTGGCAAGGTTTCCGGCGAAGGCAGCTCTTCGAGGCCAGGTGGCACCATCTCAATGGGCGAGCCAGCCGGATTGTTTGGTGTCGTGTTCGGCAAACCACCCGCTTCATCTCGAAATGGATTGGCATTCCAGTTTGGCTGACTCCCCGCACCGTTGCCAGTGGTCGGTGGGGCAATTGGTTGAGCATCCGCTGGCGCGGGATCGAAGTCGGGCAACTCAAACCCGCCACCTGCTTGCTGCATGAATGCCGCGCGCTGGATGGGTTGTGGCTGCGGCGTGTTTTCGCGAACCGAGCCCGCTTGGCTCATCGGTTGGGCGTGAGCGACGGATTGTTGAAACGCGTTGCCTTCCGCGGCGGGTTGCATCGCCGGTTGTTGGAACGCTTGATCGCTGATTCGAGCGGCTTCTTGCGAGGCAACTTGTGGGCTCTTCCGCCACTGCAGATCCCAACCGGGTCGACGGGCTGCATCCGTGGTGCTGGTCACGCCCGCATTCGCGGCAACGTGCTGACGCGACGCCTGGTAGCTGGCTGGCGTGGTCGGCGTGGTTCGCAGCAAATCCGATGTCCGCATTCGCGGGATCGGTTGGCCGAGCGACGCGGAAGAGGAATTGGCCGGCTGGGCCGCTGGCGAAGTTGGATGGGCCAGCGGGTGAACCTGATCGGTCACGCGAGTGGGCCCAAAGCTGTCTTGGGCCTGGATCGCGGACGGTGCCGAGAAAGCCGCGAAAGAGAAGGTGCCGACACCGAGGCCGGCCGCAATCCAACCGGCCAACCAACGACGGCGAGCCGATTTGGCTGAATTCAATTTGGCTGAACCCAGTCTCCCTGCACATTGTGTCAGGCGACTGGCGGTTGCAACGTCCGAATCAACTGGCGTCGCCCGAATGAACATCCGGGCTGTAGTTGGGCGCTTCTTGAGTGATCGCAATGTCATGCGGGTGGTTCTCCCTCACCGTGGCCGCCGAAACGCGAATGAATTTCGCATCGCGACGGAGTTCTTCGATCGTCCGTGTACCGACATATCCCATGCCCGCACGCAAACCACCGACCAACTGGTAGGCGTAATCACTGAGCGGGCCTTTGAACGGCACGCGTCCTTCGACACCTTCGGGGACAAGCTTGCCCGCCTCGGTGCCTTTTTGGCGATACCGATCACTACTTCCTTTCACCATCGCGCCCATCGATCCCATGCCTCGGTACGCCTTGAACGTGCGTCCTTGGTAAAGAATCATCTTGCCGGGACTTTCGGCCAAACCGGCAAACAAGCTGCCGATCATGACCGTGCTCGCCCCAGCGGCGATTGCTTTGGTGATGTCGCCACTGAAACGGATTCCTCCGTCCGCAATGACTGGAATGTTCTTCTCCTGAGCGACCTTCACCACGTTCAAAATCGCGGTGACCTGAGGCACTCCAATGCCGCTGATCACCCGTGTGGTGCAGATCGATCCTGGACCGATGCCGACCTTCACCGCGTCCGCCCCCGCCGCAATCAAATCTGATGCGCCTTCGGCCGTTGCGATGTTCCCCGCTACGACATCAATGTCCCATGACTTGTTCTGTTTGATCTCTCGAACGGTCTCAATCACATTGCGGCTGTGTCCGTGAGCGGAATCGACCACCAGCAAATCAACGCCTTTGTTGATCAAGCTTTCCGCCCGCTCGTAGTCACCCACGCCAATCGCGGCTCCGACCCGAAGTCGCCCCTGCGGATCTTTGCAAGCCCGCGGGTAACGCTTCATCATGTCGATGTCACGAATCGTGATTAACCCCGTCAGTTTTCTTTCTTCGTCAATCAGCAGAAGTTTCTCGACCCTTTTTTCCGTTAAAATCTTCTCAGCTTGCGCAAGCGTTACAGTCCCCACCGCAGTGACCAAATTTTCACGGGTCATCACCTCGGAAATGGGCAAATCGGGGTTCTCGAGGAACCGCAGGTCACGCCGGGTCAAAATCCCCGCCAAAGTGCGGTCGGAATGCACAATCGGAATCCCGGAAACGTTCGCCCGATCCATCAATTCAGCCGCTTCGCTGACTTTTTGCTCCGGATTCAGCGTCACCGGATTGATGATGATCCCGTTGGCCGATCGCTTGACCTTCAGCACCTCTTCGGTCTGACGACGCACAGACAAATTCTTGTGCACAATGCCCAAACCGCCCTCTTTCGCTAGGGCAATGGCCATTTCGGACTCGGTGACCGTGTCCATCGGTGAGGAGATCAGCGGGATTTGCAGCCGAATTCGCTGGGTCATCTGGCTGCTGACGTCGACCTCGCTGGGAACGACCTCGCTGTATCGAGGTTGCAACAGGACATCGTCGAAGGTGACTCCGAGCTCGCCGATTTTGTCGTCAAACATGCCGTTTTCGTTCCCACGGGTCCGTGGGCATCCAAATGTGATGCGTTGGGGAAAACGAGCGATTATGACGCTCGCCGCGGTCGAGTTGTAGGGCACCTTGCCGGACAGACGACGAAAGACTGAGTCACCGCCCAACCCGTCGCCGGATTCGCCAAGGATTCGGACGCGACTCAACTCGAACCTCTGAATTCTGGCGAATCCAGCTACACTCCGCCCTTTCCGACTCAACGCCATGTCCACCACGACGGCCGACGCTGAAACGCAAGAATCCGCCCCGCCTCGCGCGGTGGACATTCGGCGTGACGTCCCAGCATTGCTGCTGGTTGCCGTCACGCTGTTGACGCTCGTGTCCGTTCTGACGCACGATCCGGCCGACCCGGTCCCCACGCCGGTTTGGCCGCTCAGCCAATTCTTCACCCCGGACATGGCCATCTACCCGGCCAATGATGTTGTGCAGAATGCCTGCGGATCACTCGGGGCACTGATCTCCGCCATGCTGCTCAGCGCCGTCGGCATTGGATCCTCGCTCGTCATCGCGGCGGGCGGAGGCATCTCCACGGCGCTCTTGGTGCGTGGCCACATGAACGCGCCCGTCCTGCGTTCTTTGGGTGGCTGCGTGACGTTGCTGGCCGTGACCACCGCCGCGGCCATGACCAACATCGAACTGAACGGCATGCCCGTCGTCGGCAACGGCGGCTACCTCGGGGCCATGACCTCGGCGTTCCTCCTGCAACACTTCCATCCCGTTGGTTCGTGGATCCTGACGTTGACGGTGTTGGCCGTTGGGCTGTTGCTGACCACCGACTACATGCTGGTCTACGCCGGACGAACCGTGTTGCTCGGCGGTGCCAAAGCGTCGCGGAAGGGCTTTGCCAAAGCCGCTCACGCCATGCCCGTTACACTTCGTCGACGACGTCAACCATTCAGCGACACCGACGGCCCGATCCTGATCGATGGTGACGAAAACGACGAGTCACTGGATCCCAACGGCGGTCGGATCGATCCCGCCGAACCGGCCGATGCCGCTCCCACGATCAAGCTCCGTAAACCCAAAGAACGCGAAGCCGTTGCCGTCGAGGAATCGGACGAAGCTACTGATGACACGCCGGCCTCGGGTCTCGCCAAAGCCGCCAAGCTCGGCGCCGCCGGGCTCGCTGCCGCGGCTGGTTTGGGTGCCAGCCGGAAAAAGGCCAAGGACGATCCCGAGACCGAAGAAGAACAGTACGAATACGAGTACGAAGAATGGGAGGAGGAAGAAGACGAAGCCCCCACCCGCGATTTGGAGATCGAAGGCGAAGCGACAACGTTGCGCAACGATTCCTCTCACGAGGAAACCGCCGCGCCGACGATCAAGATGCCCAAGAAGAAAGACGCCAAGCAAGAACTCTATGATGCGGTGCAAGAAGACGCACCCAACGATGTATCGGAGTACCACTTGCCCAGTCTGGAATTGCTGGAGGGCAGCGATGGTTTCGACTACGAAGAACAACACGCCGAGGCACTCCGCAAGAGCCAACTGCTGCAGTCCACCATTCGCAGCTTCGGATTCAACGTCACCGTCACCAATGTCGAGATCGGCCCGGTCATCGCGCAGTACGAGTTGGAACTGGAAAGCGGACTTCGTCTGAACAAGATCACCGCCCTCGCCGACGACCTTGCGATCGCACTGCGAGTCCCCAGCGTCCGCGTCGTTGCACCGATCCCCGGTAAGAACACGGTCGGCATCGAAGTCCCCAACGAAATCCGCCAAGTCGTCCGCCTTCGCGATGTCATCGAAGAATCCGATTCGCGGATCTCCAAGATGAACATCCCGGTCTTCCTCGGCAAAGACGTTTCGGGCGAACCGATGCCAGTCGACTTGGCCAAGATGCCTCACCTGTTGATCGCAGGTCGAACGGGTACCGGTAAATCGGTCTGTTTGAACGCGATCATCAGCAGCATCCTGATGTGCTGTCGTCCCGACGAAGTCCGCATGCTGATGATCGACCCCAAGATGGTCGAGCTTTCCGGCTACGGTCGCTTGCCGCACCTGATGCACCCCGTCATCACGGACATGAAGAAGGCGGAAGCCATCCTCGGCTGGGCCGTTGAAAAGATGGAAGAGCGTTACTCACTGCTTGCCAAAGCCGGTGTGCGCCACATCAACAGCTTCAATGACCTGGGCCGCGATGAAGTCCTGCGTCGTCTGGAAGTCGATGAAGACGACGAGAGCACAGACGTGCCTGACAAGCTGCCCTTCATCGTCATCATCGCCGACGAGATGGCCGACTTGATGATGACGGCGGGCAAGGAAGTCGAAACGCACATCATCCGTTTGGCTCAAAAGAGTCGTGCCGTTGGAATTCACTTGATCTTGGCAACGCAGAAACCAACCGTGGACGTCATCACGGGCTTGATCAAATCGAACTTGCCCGCACGTTTGAGTTTCCAAGTCGCCAGCAAGACCGACAGTCGCGTTGTCTTGGATGAAAACGGTGCGGACAAGCTACTCGGCAACGGCGACATGCTGTTTCTCTGGCCGGGCACCAGCACGCTCATTCGAGGGCAGGGCACTTATCTATCCGACGCGGAGATTGACCGCGTTTGCGATCACTGCAGCAGCGGCGGGGAACAACAATTCGTCGGCGAGCTGATGAACCTCAAGATCGACGACGAAGACGGCGACGCATCCGAGATGGATGTCGAAAACCTTCGCAAACGCGACGAGCTTTACGAGTCCGCCATCGAAGTCGTCATCCGCGAAGGTCGCGGTTCGCTGTCATTGATCCAGCGATGCCTCGGGATTGGATATGGTCGAGCCGCCCGCTTGATCGACTACATGGCCGAAGACGGCATCGTGGGTCAGTACAACGGTTCCAAATCCCGCGAAGTCTTGCTGACGATGGAACAGTGGAACCAAATGCAAGGCAACACCGACGAAGGTCCACCGACGAACACGCAAGCCAGCAACGACGAAGAAGAAGCATACGAAGACGAGGAAGAGGAAGAAGAGGTCTACGACGAAGAGGAATACGAGGACGAGGAAGATTACGAGGACGAAGACATCTAACCCCCTTCGCCACTTTCCCCCACCTCTCGCCACGCATCCAAATTCGTCAAGAATTCGCACACACGTAGGATGGGCACTCTTGCCCGTCAAAGCAGTCGAGGTCGGCCAAGAGTGGACAACCTACCAACCAAATCCACAAGCCAGTGAGCAAGGGACCACATCCGAATTCTAGGCGAATCCAGCTACGGCAAGTCCACGCAATCCAACTCGCCCCGGAGGGGCCGCCATCGATAGCTCGGGGCGGAAGCCCCGAGACCACGTGCGGACACCACCATGTCGCCCCGGACGGGGCCGTCGTCGACTTCGAAGATCACCTCTAACCAAGGAACAAATCGTTCAACTCAAGCTTTGCAGAGGGCTGGATCAATGGCGAAAGAATGTCGTTGCGTGTGCTGACACTGCGATCTTGGTAGTCACCTTGGACCGGGTGACGATGCACATGGACGCATTGGGCCTGTGCGTCGACGATCCAATATTCGACGATGTTCGATTCGGCATACAAACGCCGCTTGGTCTCCAATTCGTAAGCCAAGCTGCTGAACGCAACTTCAATCGCCAACTGCACGTCACTTGCTCGCGGATGCGCGTCGCGGTAGCGGGCTGCTCGCAGCCATAACAAATCAGGCTCGGGACGAGACTGAGTCTCAGGAAGGTCCAATCCGGTTTGCGATGTGATCAGACTCACAGCAGGGTCAACGCCGCGAGCCGACCAATTCGTCAGGTAGGTGATTAAATCGTCGTGGAGGGGACCAGCAAGATTCATCTGGATCAACTCTCCTCGGATCAATTCGACTTTTCGATCGATTTGATCGAACGCTCCGACACGAACCATGGAGTCATATTCAGCGAGCGACAAATGAAGCGTGGTTGTCATCTCTAGCAGCCTCCAAACGAATTCAAATCAACCCCGAACCCCGAATCGACATTGCAACCCAGTCTAGCACACGCTCAACAGCAAACGATAACGGGCAGCCCACGCCCCCAAGCCGCCGCAGCAAAGCCACACCACCGCATCCGAATTCGTCAAGAATTCGCACACACGTAGGATGGGCACTCTTGCCCGTCGTTGCGGTCGATGTCGGCCAAGATTGGCTAACCTACCAACAAACTTCACTAGCCGGTGAGCGAAGGAAACATCTGAATTCTGGCGAATCCAGCTACAAGCTTTCCGTCGCTACCCGCCGCTTTAGCAAGGCACGTAGGCTATGTCTCACATGGCACCCTGCCGATGCTTCGCAGAGGCGAGTCTTCCCAACTCGCCCCGGAGGGGCCGCCATCGATAGCTCGGGGCGGAAGCCCCGAGACCGCACGCGGACATCGCCATGTCGCCCCGGACGGGGCCGTCGTCCACGATGCCGCCCGATGCTCCGGCAATCGCCCCAACCCGCCGCGTCAACAACGCCAACAACGCATCCGAATTCGTCAAAAATCACACACACGTAGGATGGGCACTCTTGCCCGTCAAAGCAGTCGATGTCGGCCAAGAGTGGCCAACCTACTATCGAAAGCCACAAGCCGGTGAGTGAGGGAAACATCTGAATTCTGGCGAATCCAGCTACTACCGCTTCCCGCGGGCACTGTTCCAATGGGCATCCATCTCTTCCACCGTCGGCACTTCGATCGGCCTCACCACGCGGAATCCCACCCACGTCGCATCCGTGTGATACCACAAACTCTTCGGCAACTGAGGATCCTGTTGCTTCCAATCTTCGGAGCTACCCAGCCTCGCCGCTGACCGCAACCGATCCGGGTCGTCGTACCAACTGCCACCGCGGACCACGCGAGGATACAACCTTTCCGGCACCGTCCACGGATTGATCAACACACCGCGATCATCGGGCACCGGATAGGACTCGCCGTAAGCGTCCGCGGTCCACTCCGACACATTGCCGTGCATGTCATGCAGCCCCCAAGGATTCGGCTTCTTGGTGCCCACCTTCTGATACTTGTCATTGCTGTTGTCGTAAAACCAAGCGTACTCCTCCATCGCATCGTCGCCGAATGAATACGCCGTCGTCGTCCCCCCGCGGCACGCGTATTCCCATTCAGCCTCCGTGGGCAGACGATAGAAGTGCCCCGTTTGCGCACTCAGCCACTGGCAGTACTTGTTGGCCGCATGTTGCGTCATGCAGATCGCCGGATAGCCCGATTGCCCCATTCCAAAGCTCATCTCGGTGTAAGGCGGCGTCGGTTGACTCACACCATCCACCGCGTCATGCACCGCGGGATCAAAGCCCGTCCAGCCGCCATGCTTCTCGCGCCGAACTTCCGTCATCATGAACGGCTCGTACTCATCCCAAGTCACCTCGCACTTGCCCATCCAAAAGGGAGAGACCTTCACCTTCCGCCGCGGCCCTTCATCCTCCAACCGATCAACCTCACCTTCTGGGCTGCCCATCAAAAACTCGCCACCCGGAATCGCCACCATCTCAAATTCCACCCCCGACTTCGGAATCGTCTCCCGATAGTCCGTCATCTCCCCCGCCTTCACCGCTTCCTTTTCAACCATCCCCGCCCGAATCCGAGCGAGCAAAGCCGCATCATCCAGCGAAACCTCCGGAGTCACCTTCACCCGCGCGGCCGCTTCCTGAGCACCAACCTCCCCATCACCACCGCCCAATCCGACGCAAGCCAAACACAACAGACCACACCGAACCCAACCGCCAAAACACATCACAAACCAATCCCATCAAGAGGCAACAATCCCCGCATTCTAACTCACCAAGACCACGAACGGCACGAAAGAGTGACGGGCCGTTCCACCCCCGAGTCTTTCCACCCCAACGTCAGCAAGTCCCCACGCAACGCCTCTCCACCCGCATCCGAATTCGTCAAGAATTCGGACACATGTAGAATGGGCACTCTTGCCCGTCGTTGCGGTCGATGTCGGCCAAGAGTGGCCAACCGACCAACGAAATCCAAATGCCGGTGAGCGAGGGAAACATCTGAATTCTTGGCGAATCCAGCTACCACAAGTCCACATATCCCAACTCGCCCCGGAGGGGCCGCCATCGATAGCTCGGGGCGAAAGCCCCGAGACCACGTGCGAACACCGCCATGTCGCCCCGGACGGGGCCGTCGTCGACGATGCCGCCTAAAGTGGCTGGCCCCTCCGGCCCCGGCAATCGCCCTCAACTCGCCGAGTGAGCAACACCACCACCACATCCGAATTCGTCAAGAATTCGCACACATGTAGGATGGGCACTCTTGCCCATCAAAACAGTCGATGTCGGCCAAGAGCGGCCAACCTACCAACGAAATCCACTAGCCGTTGAGCGATGGAAAATCTGAATTCTGGCGAATCCAGCTACAAGTGTTCCGTCGCACCCCGAAGCGCAAGCACGGCCCCATACAACGCCCCCCAACGTAGCCGAATTCGTCAAGAATTCGGACTCACGCACCAGCTTCACCAATGCCGGACCACGGAGTGATCCACGACCCCTGATTCGCACCACGAAACGTTGAAGGCTTCATTCAAACGTCCACCGAACAAACGACTGAACTTGAGCGACCAACGCTGGAGCTCTGCAATCAAACATCTCGACAATCCAACGACCTGCCCGCCTAAACAGCTCGGCAGACATCGCCGTTCACTCACTCCAGCTCACGAGCCTTCCGTTCCGCTAAATCACCCTGCAAACGTTTTACCTGCGAGTGATCGGGCGCAAGCGTCAAAAGGACTCGAACCTCACTTGTCGCACGGTCAAGTTCCCCAAGTTCCATCAGCAGATGGACTCGGCGCAAACGCATCTCAATATTTTCGGGAAATTCATTCAATGCTCGTTCCAGAGCTCGCAACGCCTTCTCAAGCTTCCCCTGCGCAGCGAGAACTTTCGCTCGCCAGCTCTCCCGCTCGCCAAATGTCAATTGCCGTGACGATCGCTCTGGAAACTCAAGGAGCTCCAGTGCCGCTGCGTACAATACCTCTTTTTTTTCGGGTGCCCGCTGCCTACGCGCAGCCTCAAAGATGACCACCGGATCCCTCGGCAGCAAAGATTGCTCTAATTCTGATGAAGTCAGATTCCCCTCGACTTTCGAAAAAATCTCATCCATTCGATGAGTCGAAACGGCTAGAGAATCGCGCCAATGCGGTAGAGCGGCGGCTAGTCCCTTTTCCGAATGCAGGCGGTTCCCTGTGATGTAAGCGAGTTCCGGTTCGCTAGGATGCAGGTCTCTTGCCCGCAGCAGGTACCTTGTTTTCCAGTCATCAGAATCGAAAGTTTGATCGCTCGTGAAGCCAATCTCGGCTTCTTGGCCGTATTTCGCCAGCCACGCGTAAGGCTGCCAAGCCAAAGGACACAGATGCAGCATCGCCAAGCTATCCTGGACAATCGACGTTCTTCGACGCTCACGGTTTTCCAATGATTCGTTTGATTCAATCGCCATCAGATACTCCACCACGCGAACTGACTCCGATCGCATTTGAATATCCATCGGATTGGCAAGTACAGCCTGTTTTATCTCCTGATAGGCGTTCTCGTTTCGTTCGAGAGCGAGCGCAACATAAGCCTGATCACGATGACGATTTGCGTAGAAAGAGTCACTGCGTGCACGAATCGCAACGAAGGCGACAAACGCCACTGTAGCCCCCACTACTGCACTCGCTCCCCATCTACCAAATTTAGCCGAAGCAACATCGTTGCCTGAACGAGATCGCCCGGCTGATGCAACACGCGATGACGTATGGACCGAGCTCAACAGAGCCAAGATGAGCGTCGCTAGAACACCCGTCGCAGGAATCCGCAGGCCAAAGTCAGCTATGCTGTGCCCAACGATCGCAAGCAAACCGATGGCCGCACCTGCCGCCAAGCCACTACGTCGACATTTGGCAAAGCACGTCCAAACGGTTCCGCCAACGAGTGCGATCAGCGAAGCCAATCCAAACACACCGTATTCGCACAACACATCCAAGAACTCATTGTCAGCACGTAGTGACTGGAGCTTCCAATTGTTCCAGGCCGGGTCACCGCTTTGGTAAATATCGTCCCAATAGCGATAGGTTTCCCCCCCCGAACCAAACCAGGGAAAATCCGGAACGCTCTTCAGGGCAGCCGCCCATAATTTCCAGCGACCGTCGCTAGCATAGCGATCGGCTTCCTTGAGCATTTGAAGACGCGATTCCTGGAAGTCGAATCCGACCCATACCAGAATCAGCGTGGCGGGCACGGCAACCAATCCCATCATCATCGCACCACGTCCCGCATTGCTGGCTCGCAACCTCAGCAACAAAACCGATGACATGGCCAACACCAGCGATAGAACACCGCCCCGCGACCCGCATGCAATCAAACTTGCCAACATGAAGCTAATGGCGACCAACAACCAACCAACGGTCGGATCGGTCAACAACAGTCGATACCAATGACGCCCCATGACCGACAATCGTTCGATCAATAACCCGACCGTCAAACCGAAACACAAATTCAGAAAGAATGGGTAGTGATTTCGATTGATGAACGGACCAAACCCGAGACCTCCCTCGATGTCGTAGGTCCAATAAACCAACCCATCATGTGAACCAAAATGTTGAGCTAAACCAAACAAAGCCAAACCGGTGCCGGTCATCGCACCAATGACGCTCAATCGATACAGACAGGCACGCGGCGATCGAAAGTTCTGCACGACGACAAAGACGCCAGCTAATAACAGCAATCGGACTGCCGCCTGATAACTGCCAACCGCATGCAATGCCAAACGTTCACCACTGCTCCATCGGTCGAGCCAACTGCCGGGCTCAGTCTCGCCCGCCCACGATGCCCACTTTTTTACCCCGGGTGCAAGGACGCCAACTACGTCGCTCCCGAATGTGATCTGATGAATCCAGGCTACGGCGCTGATCCCCAGCAATCCCAACAAAATCACCACCGATGCTCGTCGTCCTGTCCAGCGTGGGAGCCCTTCGACGAAGCAACCAACGGTGTACGCAAAGAGGGCGATCGATATCGCCATGGTCAAGAAAAACTCACCAGTTGCCCCTACGCATCCAAAAAGCCATGGCGACAGTAGCACGCAACCATACAAAGACCATTCACTCACACGCTGACATCTGAGCGCAACCGAACGATCGTTCAGCCGAGATGATTTCATAAGAACTATCAGTGAGAACAAAAAAAGGGCGACCACATGATAATGCGGTCGCCCTTGAAGAAGCAGACGTTTTCAGACCAATCGGTCGCTTACCGAGGACTCAAATTGAAGAACTGTGACCTAGCACTGACACTCACAAGCGGCGTGCAACGATCGTCTTGTGAACGCTCAGTTACCCACGAAACGATTCGCGCCGACAAATCGACAACGGGATCCTCGTCGAGCAGTGAATTCCCAATCTTCGATTGTTTCACCTTCGGTCACCGCCGCGTCTGATTGCACCGAAGGCAACTCGCTGCCCACGACGACCGGTTGACGGACCGACAACACGGCACTCACAACGAGAACGCTACCCAGAACAGTTGCGGCAATTGTTTTATGCATTTGACTCATTTGAAGATCCCTACCTACCTCAGAAAGCTATTCAAGTGTACCCTATTTGTCGGCATTCACCAACACGGTCCTGCGAAAATTTGCCCACACCTCCAAGATGAACCGGAAGTTCGAGCATTCCGTCCGATGATCATGGACGCCTGCGCCTCATCAGGCGTTCATCTTCGATTTGTTCTTCCGACGACGAACATGTCGTCGAACTATCGCACCACCGCTCAGAACTGACAACGCCAAACAAGTTGCGGGCTCCGGAACGGCGGTTACCGAAAATGCATAGTCCACTGAATCATTGAAACGCTCAATCCCGGCAGCCCCAGGCCCCGTCTGGAAATCCTGGAAAGACAGATCGTCACCAAGGTCACTGAACGCAACGCCCCACTGATTCTCAGCTGGATCGCCAGGAGAAACCGGAACGTCCGCATTCATATTCGCAACGACGGAGAACCAATACTGTTGCCCACCGTTGACGGCGAACGGCGAAATGTCCGCCGAGTAAGAATAGATGGTTGAGTCGATGGCCGTTTCGTTGGCAAGTCCGACATTGAACGTTCCCAATGCACCCCCGGGTTCACCAGCGACATCTGAAAAGATACTCACAGTGAAGGAATCTGCCCCCGTGGAGCCGGCCCCGAGCGGATCGTCAGCATAGATGCCAATCCAAGAGAAGTTGGTGACGTTCAGGTTGGAGCCGAAGGTGAAATTGTCGTAGATCGTCGCAAAATTCGACACATCTCCCACACCAACATCGGGGTCGGCATCGAATTGGGACTGAGCAGCGGGGTTCCCTAAGTAGATCTCTACCGCAGAAGCGTTGAATCCCGGTGGAATTTGTGAAATGGTAGCCGCGCTAACGTCAGACACCTGACCGATCACAACCGCCAACGCGGCCGCAATCACTCCGTATCCCGAAATGCCGGCGAATCGAGTCATCATCATCGAGTTCACTCTCAAAGGTGTACAAACATCAAATAGGAAACAGGCACGCGGTCCACCCCGTGGAGGGATAGCACACACGCCAAATACTAGACACAGCTCACAACCGCTGCAATGGTCGAAATAGGACAAATGGGCAATTAATGAAGACTTGACGCAGAATGCCAAACCGCAAGCAGCGCGAAACAACCATCACTATCTCGCAGTGGTGGGTTCCGCCGCATTTCGCGGGTCCAGTGAGTCGTGAAACACCGCAACCAGGAACTGGACTGCCCCCGCGAAGAACGACTTTCTGAACTTCGTTTCACGCAACGATTGGCGAGAAACGAGTTTCCAGGCGGGGGATGCGAAACCCCTTTGTTACAAGACTGATTTTCTGAAGTGTCCACGCCAAACACCGAGATTTGCAAACCGTCACGACATCATCGACTTCTTTGTTGCTTACTGGCAGTCAGCTGGTCCGCAGGTCTCACCATTGGATCGGACCGACCGTAACACCTCCGATTGCTTTGGCCCATCATTTCAGCGTTCTTCAACTGAAACTGTTGCCATGAATCGGTCGATTTCAGTGACGGCAATGCAATGCATCTGTCCCGCACCATTACCGCTGATGATCCCGCATAGTTTGCCGCTGGCTGTGAAAGCACCGCCACCTGACATCCCCGGTTTCGATGGGTTGCTGAGCACCAAGTATTCAATCGGCACTCCTCCGTGTTCTCGCTTTGCCGTTTTGCGTTCCACCAACGTCGCACGGTCCCATTCCCACCTATTTTCACCAGTAAATTCACAAACCAGCACTTCCTCACCACTGGACACGTGCCCCCCGCCCGCCCAATCAACGGCCTGGATACCTCTCGTCATTGCCAATGGCCACTCGACTCGTAGCAGGGCCAAATCGCGATCTTGGTCCTTGCCAACTAGCTCCACCGCCTGCAGCGAATGCGACTCCATTGCCAAAGGACCACCTCCTCCGCCACCGTTGTCCTCCAGCAGCTCGATTTCCAGCGACACGGGCCGCGCCACCACATGCTGAGCAGTCAAAACCCAAAAACCTTCTGAATCAACCTTCACGATCACACCAGCCCCGGTCCAACCATCGTTTTGGCGTCGACCGGTTTGACCAATGGCGATTTCATCGCTTTCGCGACGCACTTGAACCATCGATCGAGCCAACAGATCAGTGTTGGCAGTGGTCAGAGACCGATCTGACGTTTTCGCTGCTGAATCAACCGAGCCTTCTTCCGACGGTCGATCGGGCTCAAACAATTTGTCCGCCCAGGAAGAATCCGTCTCTTCAATGGATTCGACTTTCGCCGACTCGGCGTTTTGATCCGTTGGATCGGATGTCAAACCGCCTGGTGAGACGGATGAATCCTCGTTGCCACTCGCCTCCATGGCACGGAAGCTCGTGGTCGAATCCTCCGCCATCGGCCGCTTGAAGGAACCTTCATCGGGAGAGGACGGCGGAATCCACAATCCAGGTGTCCAAACAATCTCCGGCCAATGGGGATGGTCCTTCAGCAACAGGTAGCCAAACTCCGCAGCAACCGCAATTCCGCATATCAATGTCAGCGTCTTCTTCATATTTCCGATCCCTCGTTCAATTCATTGCTGACCAAATCAAAACCCGCCTACCGACGTGCTTTCACCTCAAGTGAATAGCAATCGCCATGTTCTGAGGCCAGCAAATTGGTTCTCTCGACACCCAAACGTCTCGGCAATCGACGGTGACTCAACGCCTAGATACGTCCCACCCACCGGCTGCCTTCACCACGACCTCCATGCACCAACGCACGGTCCGAATTGCAAGCTCGACCGCGGCGACCCCAGCGAGTGTGAACATCAAATCGGGGATCCCGAAACCACGGCTGGGGATCCAGATCTGCCCGACTTCCATCGCAGACAGCAACAGCCCTACACACAATAGCCAACGCCCTCGAACAAGATCTAGCTGGTAGGTTCCCAGCCACACAGACGGAACGACTGCCACCAACGCCGACATCACAAAGGTCCGGAAATCACCATGTGAGTCCAACCACTCAACCCACGCCTGAGGCAAAAAGAACAAATCTCCGGCCGTCGTCGATGGCTTCCAAATCGCGTAGAGCGACACAAGTAAACCCAAGACCGCAGTCGCTGCCGCCATCGACAAACGCAATTTTTGGTTCAACGGCCAATGCATCTCAACGTGAGACTCTTTCCTTGGCCAGGCAAAATGAGCAGGACCTTATCGCATTCAGACGCAGAAACCCGCAAAGTCCTTCCCACAATCTCGCATCGGTTTCGCCGCGCACTGCTTGCCCCGAGAAATTCCACCGTTCTTGTCAACTCGGCCTGTAGCCTTCCATCCACGTCACATTGATTGGCTACGCACCGACTGTAGCGATCCCAGAAACTCCGTAACAGGATCATGTGCCCACGGGCTCCATCCGCTCCGTAGCCACGCAACTTTCATCACGCAAATCAGCCAAGTCCTCCATGAACTGCCCCAAGATCGATTCTTGGCTCAGGTGCTCGACCGCATACTCGCGCGCCGCCTTTCCGAGCGTTACCCGCAATGCCGGATCCTCCGCCAATTTTTCGATGGCCAATTGAAACGCCACGGCGTCGTCCGGTGCCACCACCATGCCGCGTCCACTCGTGACATCGGCAATTTGAGTCCCTCGACTCGCGCAAGCGACGACCGGGCGGCCGGTCGCCAGCATCCCAGTCAGCTTGGAAGGCATTACCAAATCAGCCGCTCCGGCTTTTTGTGGCAACAGATGGATGTCCGCGCAATTCATCAAATCGTTGAACTTCTCAAACGGTTGCACCGGAAGCATCTGCACGTTAGTCAGCGGTTGACAAGCCTCGGCCAGGCAATCATACGACGCCCCCGTTCCACAAATCACATAGTGCAATGAAGAGTTCGCCGCGTTCTTTGCCGCTTCGACGATCAATTCCAATCCTTGCTTGGAGCCAATGTTCCCGGCGTAAAGCGCCACCACCTTTTCTGCTGGGATCTGAAATTCAGAACGCAGCGCATCCATCCGCTCTCGAGCCGATCGCTCGGACACGCTCCCGTCCGTCACAACCTGCTTCTCTCGCAAGGCACTTCCTTTCCCCTCCAACACTTCACCGGGCCAGAGCAATGGTTTCATCGCATCGCAGTCGACCCAGTTCGGAAATGAGACGACTCGTTTCTCATCCACGCCTTTCTGGACTAACTTCAAAAGCATGTTGGGTGAGATACTGCTGACCCGATCAAAGCGACGCATCAAAAACGCCTCGACACTCAGCACCATTCGTTTCAGAATCGGCTGTTTGAGGATGCCCAGCTCGAAGGCCGCGTCGACCTCAAAGTCCTGGACGTGCAACCAACACTTTGCCCCACACAATCGCGATGCGATCCAGGTTGTCGGCATGCACATCGCAGCGGGCTCGACCGTCAAAACCACATCCGGCCGGAACGAGATCGCTTTCCAAAGCACCACCGGGATGCTCGACAGACCAAACGAGGCCAGATGAATCACGCGTTTCAGCCCCGTGACCTTTCCAGGCACCCACAGCGGACAGCGAATGACGGTCGTGGGACGACCAGTGGCGAGTCGCGAGTTGCGAGATGCGAGATCTAAGTTACGAGTGGCTAGTTGCGAGTGGCTAGACGGTGGATCGACAGCATTCCCTTCAACTAGCGGATCGCCGCTAGCCACTAGCTTCTCTTCATCTAGCTGCTCGCAACTCGCAGCTCGCAGCTCTTCGCGCCGGTAGGCCATCCCCGAATACCCGTCGCCGATTTTCCAGCGCGGGTAATACGGCGGCGTGGTCACGACCACGACCTCGTGTCCGGCAGCAGCAAGCTCCGCGACCATCTCCCCCGAGTACTTCCCAATCCCAATTTCCTCGGGCGAAAAGTTCAGACCATGCAACAATATCTTCAAAGCGTTTCCATCCGATTCAACATCCCATTCGTTCCCAACTCCTGACCAACCTCATCCGTCCCCCATCCCAACCCGACGCGTGAGCGAGGGACCCACTCTGAATTCTTCGCGAATCCGGCTACTACATCCCAACCCGACGCGTCAGCGACTCACACATCCGAATTCTCGGCGAATCCAGCTACCACATCACAACCCGACGCGTGAGCGAGGCGACCACTCCGAATTCTTCGCGAATCCGGCTACCAAGACGTCGGCCAGGCTGTTGGTTTCTGTTCTTTCCTACGCCCCAACGGGGCAGCTCTAAGATAGTCATCTTGGTCCCGCCACAACCCAGGGCGTTGCCCTGGGCTGGCATTGGGCTGCCCTGGGTTGGGGCGAAGTCGGTTACCACATCACAACCCGACGCGTGAGCGAGGGACCGCTCTGAATTCTTGGCGAATCCAGCTACATCCATCCCGACGCATGGTGGATGGGCATTCTTGCCCGTCGGATTCGATGTCGGCCAAGAGTGACCAACCTACCAGCTAAATCAACAAACCGGGGACCGACTCACCGATCCGAATTTTTGGCGAATCCGGCTACGGGCAGTCCCCCAATCAAACCGTGCGAAGCACCTGGCCATCGAGCGCCCCGAGGAAATCTTGGTAGGTCTCCACCAAGCCCTCCTTCAAATCAATCGTCGGTTGCCAACCGGTTTCCGCGATCCGAAAGATATCCGTTCGTTTCAGTGGCGTCCCATCGGGCTTGCTCGTGTCCTGCACGATTTCGCCCTCATAGCCCACCACTTCGGCGATGAGTTTCGCCAAGTCGCCGATGCGAATGTCCTCGCCCGTGCCCACGTTCACCCAGTCCGGAGGATCGGACAGACCGAGCAGGTGCACCAGCGCCGCGGCCAGGTCATCGACGTGCAGAAATTCCCGGCGTGGATCCCCGGTTCCCCACACCGTCACCGATTCAGCATTCGCTTGCTTGGCCTGATGGAAGCGATGGATCAGCCCAGGGATCACGTGCGAGTTTTCCGGATGGTAGTTGTCACCGGGACCGTACAGGTTCGTCGGCATCGCGCTGTGGTACATCACCCCGTGCTGTTGGCGGTAGTACTGGCACAGCTTCAATCCCATGATCTTGGCCAACGCGTACGCCTCGTTGGTTTGCTCCAAAGGACTGGTCAGCAAGCTCGATTCCGGGATCGGCTGCGGCGCCATGCGAGGGTAGATGCAGGTGCTGCCCAGAAAGAGGAACCGAGGCACACCCGCCAGGTAAGCCCCATGAATCGAGTTGCTGGCCATCATCACGTTCTGATAGGCAAAGTCCGCTGGGTAGGTATTGTTGGCATGAATGCCCCCCACCTTCGCCGCGGCAAAGATCACCGCGTCGATCGACTCGTCGCGAAAGAACGCTTGCACCGTGGCCTGATCGGTCAGATCCAACTCACTGCGATCACGGACAACCAACTCCACGTCGTCCATGTCATTGAGTTGTCGGATCAGAGCCGAGCCCACCATGCCCCGGTGGCCAGCGATAAAAACTTTTTGTGTCATAGCATTATCCATTGTTGAGCAACGAGCAACGAGCAACGAGCAACGAGCAACGAGCAACGAGCAACGAGCAACGAGCAACGAGCAACGAGCAACGAGCAACGAGCAACGAGCAACGAGCAACGAGCTACTGCCTACTGCCTACTGCCTACTGCCTACTGCCTACTGCCTACTGCCTACTGCCTACTGCCTACTGCCTACTGCCTACTGCCTACTGCCTACTGCCTACTG